>NZ_VFTJ01000012.1:0-149639 GCF_006439595.1 Mesorhizobium sp. B3-1-9 | reverse complement strand
GATCTGGGTGGTCGAGATATCGGCATGGCCTAGAAGTTGCTGAACGGCTCTGAGATCGGCGCCGTTCTGCAGCAGATGGCTGGCAAAAGCATGGCGAAGCACATGCGGCGAGATTTTGGCCGCGGTTATCCCGGAACGCGCGGCCAAGCCCTTGAGATCGCGGGCGAAAACCTGGCGGGAGAGATGGCCGCTGTCGGAAGAGGCCGGGAACAGGAACGGGCTTTCGGCAAAGGCCGGGCGCTCGGCCCTCGCGGCAAGCCAGGCGCGCATGGCGGTTCGCGCCTTGGTCGAAAGCGGCACCATGCGCTCCTTGTCGCCCTTGCCGCGCACCATGAAGAAGCGGTCGTCGCGCAGCGCCACCGTCACCGGCAGGCCAACCAATTCGGAGACGCGCAGGCCGGTGGCGTAGAGCACCTCGACCAGCGCGTGCAGGCGCAACGCGGCCAGCCTGTCGCCGTCCGGGGCGGATTCGCCGGCTTCCAGCGCGGCGCGGTCGAGCAGGCGGCCGGTCTCGGCCTCGCTCATCGTCTTCGGCAGCGGCCGGCCCTTGCGCGGGCTGTCCAGCGTGCCGGTCGGGTCGTCGCCGCGCAGGCCTTCGGCGTAGAGGAATTTGAAGAACTGGCGGATCGCCGACAATTTGCGCGCCTGCGAGGTCGGCGCGAAGCCGCGCGCGGCGATGTCGTCGAGATAGGCGCGGATGTCGGAAGATCCAGCACCTGCAAGCCCGCCCTGGATCGTCTCGGAGGCATCCTCCAGGTCGCGGCGATAGGAGGCGAGCGTGTTTTCCGCCGCGCCGCGTTCGGCGCTCATCATTTCGAGGAAGGCTTCGATGCGGGCGGCGCTGTTCATCGGGCCGGGATCAGCTCTTTGTCGGTTTTCTTGGTCAGTTCTTCTTGGGGTTGAGCTTTTCGGCCGGAATGCGGATGCTCATTTCCGCTCTTTTCGGCTCCACGAACATGGCCAGCGCGAACATCGCGCCATAGGCAATGCCTGCAAGAACCGCCAGCGTCACGACGAAGCGAAACAAAGTCGGCATTCAATTTCGCCCGTCTTGTTGTTCTGCGTTTCCAAAGCCCTGTGCCCTTATGGGACGCCGATCCGGCCAATTCAAGGACGAAGGCTTCCGGTGAACAGAAGGTTTTGCCGGGATGCTTCGCGCCCGGTTGTCCGGCCGTGCTTGACGCAAACAGGCTTTTGATGTCGATACGGCGCAAAGAGGCTCCGATGAACGCTCTGCCACCCAATCCGACGGACGAAGGCCGCGCCGCGCTGATCGAAGCGCTCGGCAGCCGCTCGATCGTCTTCGTCGGGCTGATGGGCGCCGGCAAGACGGCGATCGGCCGCAAGGTGGCGGCGATGCTTTCGCTGCCCTTCATGGACAGCGACCAGGAGATCGAAAGCGTCTCGCGCATGACGGTGCCGGAGCTGTTCGAGCGCTATGGCGAGCCGGAATTCCGCGCGCTGGAGCAGCGCGTGATCCTGCGCCTGCTGGAGAACGGACCGCAGGTGCTGTCGACCGGCGGCGGCGCTTTCATGAACGCGCAGACGCGCGAGGCGATTTCCGCGCATGGCGTATCGGTCTGGCTGAAGGCCGACCTCGACCTCTTGATGGAGCGGGTTTCGAAGAAGCAGAACCGGCCGCTCCTGAAAAATCCCGATCCGCGCGGCGTGCTGGAGCGGCTGATGGGCGAGCGTTACCCGGTCTACGCCACCGCCGACCTGACCGTGCCGACCCGCGACGACCGCAAGGAGATCATCGCCGGCGAAGTCGTCGCGGCGCTCTGCACCCATCTCGGCGTCGACGCGATCGTGACAGGCGCTACAGGCGCCACAACCGACGAGGTGCAGTCGTGAGCGATGCCGAACCGATGAAGGTCGAGGTCGGGCTCGGCGACCGCGCCTATGATATATTGATCGGCTCCGGGCTGCTGGCGCGCTCCGGCGAGGAGATCGGGCGCCGGCTTCCCGGCACCCGCGCGGCCATCGTCACCGACGAGAACGTCGCCGCCGCGCATCTCGACATGCTGAAGGCGGGGTTGGAGAAAGGCGGCATCCAGTCCGCCGTCATCGCGCTGCCCGCCGGCGAAAAGACCAAGAGCTTCGCCCATCTCGAAGAGGTGGTCGACGGCGTCCTCGCGGCAAAGCTCGAACGCCGCGACCTGGTGATCGCGCTCGGCGGCGGGGTCATCGGCGACCTTGCAGGCTTTGCTTCCGGCATCGTGCGGCGCGGCATGAACTTCGTGCAGATCCCGACCTCGCTCCTGGCGCAGGTCGATTCCTCCGTCGGCGGCAAGACCGGCATCAACAGCGCCCGCGGCAAGAACCTTGTCGGCGTCTTCCACCAGCCCAGGCTGGTGCTCGCCGACACCCAGGTGCTCGACACGCTGCCGATCCGAGAGTTCCGCGCCGGCTATGCCGAGCTCGCCAAATACGGGCTGATCGACCGCCCGGCCTTCTTCGCCTGGCTTGAGCAGAACTGGGGGCAAGTCTTTGCCGGCGGCCCGGCGCGGGTCGAGGCGATCGCCGAGGCCTGCCGCGCCAAGGCAGACGTCGTCGCCCGCGACGAGTTCGAGACCGGCGACCGGGCGCTGCTCAATCTCGGCCACACGTTCGGCCATGCGCTGGAAGCGGCCACGCGCTATGACGGGGCGCGCCTCGTCCATGGTGAGGGTGTGGCCATCGGCATGGCGCTGGCGCATCGCTTCTCGGCGCGCCTCAACCTGGCGAGTCCGGACGACGCGGAGCGCGTCGAAGCGCATCTTCGCGCCGTCGGCCTGCCCTGGCGCATGGCCGATATTCCGGGCGAGCTGCCGGATGCCGAGGCGCTGCTCGGCTTCATCACCCAGGACAAGAAGGTGTCGCGCGGCGCGCTGACCTTCATCCTGACGCGCGGCATCGGCCAGGCTTTCATCGCCAAGGACGTGCCGCCGTCGGAAGTGCTGTCCTTCCTCAAGACGAGCCATCCCGAAGGGTTCAAGGCGGGCCAATCCGGAAGGCTCAAGGTGAGCCATCCCGAACGGTCCAAGAGGAGCCGTTCCGGATGATCGACGCCGGCTGGATCGTCGCCGCCGTCCTCGCCGTCATCATGCTTTCGGCGCTTCTGTTGCGCACCCGGCTGCTTGCCGCTTTCGGCTACGCGCTGCGGCCGCTCGAGCCGCCGCAGCGGACCGAGCGCAACGGCAAGGATGAAGGCAGCGACGATCCCCGTCGCGAGGGCGCGGCTGCCGGTGAGGAGCGCAATCGGCTCGAAGGGCTCTTCGACCTCGATGAACTCGAAGTGTCGGATATCATGGTCCACCGCACCAATATGCGCTCGGTCAATGCCGACAATGCGCCGGAGGCGGTGGTGCGCGAGATCCTTCAAAGCCCGCACACCCGCATGCCGTTGTGGAAGGGCTCGCTCGACAACATCGTCGGCGTGCTGCACGCGAAGGATCTGCTGAGAGCCCTCAACGAGGTCGGCAACGATTTCTCGCGGATCGACGTCATGAAGATCGCGGCGAAGCCGTGGTTCGTGCCGGACACCACCACCTTGCAGGAACAGCTCAACGCCTTCCTGCGCCGCAAGGCGCATTTCGCCATCGTCGTCGACGAATATGGCGAGGTCGAAGGGCTGGTGACGCTGGAAGACATCATCGAGGAGATCGTCGGCGAGATAGCCGACGAGCACGATGTCGACATGCAGGGCGTGAAGAAGGAAGCGGACGGCTCCGTCGTCGTCGACGGCACAGTGCCGATCCGCGACTTGAACCGCGCGCTCGACTGGGACCTGCCCGACGAGGAAGCCACGACGATTGCCGGCCTGGTCATCCATGAGACGCAGTCGATCCCGGAAGAGAAGCAGGCCTTCACCTTCCACGGCAAGCGTTTCGTGGTGATGAAGCGGGACAAGAACCGCATTGCAAGGTTGAGGATACGTCCCGCCAGCGAAGGCTAGTTCACTAACACAGAAATCTTGACTGGTCGGCTATGTCGCGTTGGCAGGTGGTATGCCTTGGAGATTGGCCGAAACGGTCCGGCCTCGTCATCCACGGGCGGAGCAAGGAGCGTAGCGACGGGCGCAGACCCGAGGATCCATTCCGTGACGCATGAGCGCTGCTGCGGTGCAGAATTCTGCTTCGCTGCGTTCTTCGATCAGGGTCACGGAATGGATCCCAGGGTCTCCGCGACGCCGCTTCGCGGCTGCTCCGCCCAGGGATGACGAGGTTGAGAGGCTTCAGCCAACCCCCAACGTCTGCGCTGATTTCACCGAAGCGAATGGTGAAAATCTTGGCGCCCGACAACCCTGCAACCTTTCAAAATCCCTACGCCGAAGAAACCAGGCGTCTCAGAGCCCCGGCTCACAATTCCTTGGTCGAACGCTCGCTGAGCATCGCGCCGGTTCCAGCATCGATTGCCGCCAGGCTGACGTCATAGCCCCAAAGCCTGCGGATATGGCGCAGGGTTGCGTCGCGGCTCTGGGGCTCGAGCATGACGCCGTCCTTGATCTTGTGCTGGAGCCGCAGATGCCGGTCGCCCAGCAGATCGACGTCAACCACCTGGATGTCGGGACGGCTGGCGCCGACATCGTAGCTTTGCGCGAGCGCCGACCGTATCTTGGCATAGCCGCGCTCATTGTGGATCGAGGCCACCTCATAGTGCGGCTCGTCGGCGCCGTCGGCGAGCACGAAGAGCCGCCATTTGCGGATCAGCGTCGGGCTCAGATATTGGCGGATGAAGGATTCGTCGCGGTGGTTGGCCCAGGCGTCGAGCAGGGTGTCGCGCCAGTCGCCGCGGCCGGCGATGTCGGGAAACCAGTCGCGGTCCTCGGCGGTCGGCGCCGTCGAGATGCGCTGGATGTCCTGCATCATGTCGAGACCCAGTGCATAGGGATTGATGCCGGAAAAGCGCGGATCGTCATAGGCCGGCTGGAAGATGACGTTCGAGTGGTTGCGCAGGATCTCCAGCATGGCGCCTTCGCCGATGCGGCCACGGTCGAACAGCGTGTTCATGAGCGTGTAATGCACGAAGGTGGCACAGCCTTCGTTCATCACCTGGGTTTGCCGCTGCGGGTAGAAATATTGCGCGATGACACGCACGATCCTGACGATCTCGCGCTGCCAGGGCTCAAGCACCAGGCTGTTCTTCTCGAGGAAATAGAGCAGGTTTTCCTCCGGCAGATTGAGCGATTTCTTGCGCTCGGCAAGGATTTCGTCCCCTGCTTCCGGCTTGTTCTTTCCCTGCGGGGGCGGCAGCGTTCGCCACAGATCGTTGAAGGAGCGTTCCTCGTATTCGAGGCGCTCGCGCAACCCCTCGCGCTGTTGCTCCGATGACAGTTTCGGCGGGCGACGGTAACGGAACACGCCTTGCTCCATCAGCGCATGGGCCGAATCCAGGATCGCCTCCACGGCGGCCAGGCCATGCCGTTCCTCGCATCGGGCTATGTAGCTCTTGGCGAAATCCAGGTAGCTCAGGATGCCGCCGGCATCCGTCCATTGCCGGAAGAGATGATTGTTCTTGAAGAAATGATTGTGCCCGAGCGCGGCATGGGCGGTCACCAAGGCCTGCAGGGCCATGGTGTTTTCCTCCATGAGGTAGACGATGCAGGGGTTGGAGTTGATGACGATCTCGTAGGCCAGACCGCGAGCGCCCTTGCGGTAGAGAAGCTCGTCATAAAGAAAACGTTTGCCGAACGACCAGTGCCGGTACATCAGCGGCATGCCGATCGACGAATAGGCGTCGAGCATCTGCTCGGAGGAAATGACCTCCATCTGCACCGGGTAGATGTCGAGGTGAAGCACTTCGCGGCCGATCGCTTCGATCTCGTCATAGACCCGGGACAGCTTGTTGAAATCCCAGTCGGACCCGGAAAACAGCAGTTCGGACTTGCGCGCCTGGCTGACCATCGCCGAAGCCCTCATGCGCTCTTGCGCAAGCCGGGCTGCCTGGCGAAGAGCTCGCGGAAGACCGGGTATATGTCGGCCGGCGCGGCAATGCGCCTCATCTGGAAGTTCGGCCATTTGCCGTCGACGGCGTTGTAGGCGCGCCAGAGCGACGTGCCGTTCTCGGTCGAGCCGAAAATGTGGCTTTCCCGCTCATCGATGATCTCCACATAGGCGAAATACTGGCAAAGCCCCATGAGTTTGCGGTCCAGCAGTTCTATGCAGCGTTCGGAGTCGGTGGCGAAATTGTCGCCGTCAGAGGCCTGGGCGGCGTAGATGTTCCATTCAGAGGCCGGATATCGCTCTTCGATGATGCGATGCATCTCCTCGAGCGCCGTGGAAACGACGGTGCCGCCGCTTTGCGTGTGGTAGAAGAACGTGTGCTCGTCCACCTCCTTGGCCTCGTGGGTGTGGCGAATGAAGACGATTTCGGTGCGCTCGTATCGTCGCGTCAGGAACAGATGCAGCAGCACGAAGAAGCGTTTGGCCAAATCCTTCTCTCGCTCGCCCATCGATCCGGAGACGTCCATCAGGCAGAACATGACGGCACTGGCATTCGGCCGCGGCTGCGGGTCGAAGCGATTGAAGCGGATGTCGACCGGATCGACATAGGCAATCCGCCTGCGCCGGCGCTCCAGCCGATCGAACTCGTCGCGCAGAGCCTCGATGCGTTCGCGTGTCTTTGCATCCGGCGGCCTGGATTCCAGCTCGGCGATCTGCCCGGCGATGGCGTCCACGTCAGCCTGCTTCGGACGCCTGAGCGCGATGCGGCGCCCGTGGCTGTTTCGCATCGTGCGCCCGACATTGATGTTGGTCGGCGCGCCGCTTGCGGCGAAACCCGCCCGCTTCGGCTTGAAGCTGAGTATCTGCTTTAGACTGAGCTTGACTAGATCCGGCAGTTCGAGGTCCTCGAAGAAAAGGTCGAGCACTTCCTCGCGTGACAGCACGAAGCGGAAGTCGTCCTCGGATTCCGTGGTCCCCGGAGCCGAGCCGTAGCCTCCGCCGCCGCCAGGCTTGTCGATAAGATCGCCAGGGCTGAACGTCCGGTTGCCGGGCAGGATGTGCTGGCGCCGGCCGCTTTCCTTGTCGTCGCCGAAGGTCGGTTCGCCGGTGCCCTTGCGAGGCATCGGCACGGCGTGCTCGCGGTCGAGCTCGGCGATCCCGCCGGCGCGGACCTTGTCGCGGATGGAGCGCTTGAGCTCTTCGCGGGCACGCCTGAGGAAGCGCTGGCGATTGCCAAGGCTTTTGTCCTTCGGATTCAGGCGGCGGTCGATGAAGATCGGCATGGAACCGTCCCGGCTTTGATCAGCCCGCCTTGTTCACGCGCATATACCAGTCGACCAGCCGGCGCACCTGCCGCTGGGTATAGCCGCGTTCCACCATCCGCTGCACGAATTCGTTGTGCCGTTTCTCCGTGACGCTGTCCTGCTTGGAGCCGAAGCTGATCACCGGCAGCAGGTCCTCGACCTGGCCGAACATGCGCTTCTCGATGACCTCGCGAAGCTTTTCGTAGCTCGTCCAGGACGGGTTGCGGCCATGGTTGCGCGCCCGGGCTCGCAAGGTGAATTTGACCACTTCGTTGCGGAAGTCCTTGGGATTGGCGATGCCGGCCGGCTTCTCGACCTGCGACAACTCCTTGTCCAGGACCTCGCGGTTGAGGATCTGGCCGGTGTCGGGGTCCTTGTAGTCCTGATCCTCGATCCAGGCATCGGCATAGGCGATGTAACGGTCGAAGAGGTTCTGACCGTACTCGCTGTAGGATTCCAGATAGGCCTTCTGGATCTCGTGACCGATGAACTCGGCATAGCGCGCCGCGAGTTCCGACTTGATGAATTCGAGATAGGCGGCCTCCGTTTCCTTCGGGAATTGCTCGCGCTTGATCGCCTCCTCGAGGATGTACATCAGGTGCACGGGATCGGCCGCCACCTCCTTGGTATCGTAGTTGAACGTCTGCGACAGGATCTTGAAGGCGAAGCGCGTGCTGACTCCGGTCATGCCTTCGTCGACGCCGGCGGCGTCGCGATATTCCTGGACGGACTTCGCCTTCGGATCGACCTCCTTGAGGTTCTCGCCGTCATAGGCGCGCATCTTGGTGTAGAGCGGCGAGTTCTCATGTTCGGCAAGGCGGGTCGAAACGGTGAAACGGCTGAGAATGTCCAGCACCTCTGGCGCGCAGGGACTGCTTGCCAATTCGCTTTCGCGCAACAGCTTCTCGTAGATGTGCCTTTCCTCGGTGATGCGCAGGCAATAGGGAACCTTGACCACGAGGATGCGGTCGAGGAAGGCCTCGTTGTTCTTGTTGTTCTTGAACTGCTGCCATTCCGATTCGTTGGAATGGGCAACGACGATGCCCTGATAGGGGAAGGCGCCGAAATTCTCGGTGCCGTTGTAGCTGCCTTCCTGGGTTGCCGTCAGCAAGGGGTGCAGGACCTTGATGGGCGCCTTGAACATCTCGACGAATTCGAGCAGCCCCTGCGTCGTCCGGTTGAGGCCGCCGCTGTAGGAATAGGCGTCCGGGTCGGACTGGCTAAAGTGCTCCAATTGCCTGATGTCGACCTTGCCGACCAGCGCCGAGACGTCCTGGTTGTTCTCGTCGCCGGGCTCGGTCTTGGCGATGGCAATCTGGCGCAGCCGCGACGGCATCAGCTTGACGACGCTGAATTTGGAGATGTCGCCCGACAGTTCGTCGAGGCGCTTGGCCGCCCAGGGCGAAATCAGTCCGTTCAGGCGGCGGCGGGCGATGCCGTATTTATCCTCCAGCAGATCGCCCATGCGGTCGGGATGGAAAAGGCCGAGCGGCGATTCGAAGACCGGGCTGATCTTGTTGCCGACCTTGAGCGTGTAGATCGGGCGCTCCTCCATCAGCTTCTTCAGCCGTTCGGCCAGCGAGGATTTGCCGCCGCCGACCGGACCGAGGAGATAGAGGATCTGCTTGCGCTCCTCGAGGCCCTGCGAGGCATAGCGGAAATATCCGGCAATGCGCTCGATCGTGTCCTCCATTCCGTAGAAATCGGAAAAGGAGGGATAGACCTTGACGGTGCGGTTGGAAAAAATGCGGCCGAGCCGCTCGTCCTTGCTGGTGTCGATCAAGTTCGGCTCGCCGATTGCCGCAACCATGCGTTCGGGCGCCGAGGCATACATGGATTTGTCCTCGCGGCAAGCTAGCAGGTATTGCTGGAGGCTTATCTCCTCCTGAGCCGCGTTGGAATAAATCTCCGAAAACAGATCGAAGACGTCTGTTTGATTCTCGCGCATGATGCTTTGCCTCGGAGCCGACAGGCTGCCAATCGGCTCATCGCTTCATCAACTGCCGGAAAGCATTGTGGTTCCCTTCACATGAAGGGGAGCTCTCCGCACTCCGACATCGGCCCCCCGGAGTTCCCGATTCGGCCGAAAATGCTCGCCTAGTAAGATACGTGGTGATTGCCGGCGGACCGTCAAGGACTGGATTTGTTTTCGCACCGAAAGTTGTCATTTTTGGTCAGTAAATGAGGTGCGTGGCCAGGGTCCGTGCGCTGTCGCCGCAACCGGAGATGACGATGATCAATCGACGCAGGCTCATCGCGGCATCGCTGGCGGCACTGTTGCCGCCAGGTGCGTCGGCGACCGGGCGTCCGGGCCAGCCGGAGCCGCAAACCCTCGATTACGGTCCGGCCAAGCTCGATGTCCATGCAGGCGACGATGCGAACAAGCTGCCGGTGGTCTTCTTCGTCCATGGCGGCGCCTGGCGGTTCGGCAAGCGCAGCCAGGTCGGCGCCAAGCCGGGCTTCCTGCTCGCCAATGGCTTCGTGTTCGTCTCGATCGATTACCGCATGCTGCCGCAAGCGGATGTCGCCACCCAGGCCGGCGATGTCGAAAAGGCCTACGCCTATGTGCGCGCCAACATCGCCCGGCATGGCGGCGATCCGGACCGCATCGTCGGCATGGGCCATTCGGCCGGCTGCCATCTGATTGCGCTGACCGGCATGCGCGGCGGATTGCCCGGTGTCGCCGCGCTGATCCTCGACGACACCAGGGCCTATGATCTTGCCGCGCTTTCCAGGAATGGCGGCATGGTTCGGGCTTATGCGCGTGCCTTCTCCGACCCGGCACAGTGGGCGGCGCTGTCGCCGGCGAGCTATGTCGACGGCAGGAAACATCCGCCGACCTTCATCGCCTATTCGCGGGCATCCGGGCGAGGCGAAGAATCGAAAGCTTTTGCGGAACGCCTGCGCGCCACCGGCACCAAGGTGACGCTGTTCGACGGCAGCGCCTATACACATATGTCGATCAATCGCGATTTCGGCGAGGACGGCGATGCCCTGACCGCGGCCGCGCTGGCCTTCCTCAAGGCGACCGTCGGCTGACTACCAGCGCGTCTTCTCGCCGGGCGCGGCCGGCTCGATCGCCAGCGCATGCACGCCGGCTTTCAATTCGTCGGCGAGCAGTTCGTTGACGGCGCGATGGCGCTCGACGCGACCCATGCCGGCAAAGGCGGCAGAGACGACGCGGACGCGGAAATGCGTCTCGCCGGCGCCGTCGAACGTCGCATGGTGGCCCGACTCGACATGGTGATGGCCGGCGTGAAGGTGGCTTTCGTTGATGACGGCGAGCCTTTCGGGCGAAAACGCCGCCTTCAGCTTGTTTTCCATCGTCGACTGTATGGACATCCTGGGTTCCCTTCCCCACATCTGCGGCACAGCCGCAAAATCTTGAATTTCGACCGCTTTTAAGCCGCGATTCAGCGGTTAGGGCGATCATCGGCGAAATGTCAA
The DNA here is from genome assembly GCF_006439595.1 of Mesorhizobium sp. B3-1-9. NCBI lineage: Bacteria > Pseudomonadati > Pseudomonadota > Alphaproteobacteria > Hyphomicrobiales > Phyllobacteriaceae > Mesorhizobium > Mesorhizobium sp. B3-1-9. Next base: position 138,964 of record NZ_VFTJ01000012.1, on the reverse strand, counting down.
TTCTTGTTTCGCACGTGCGAACAGCCCATAAATGGGTGAGATGAAAGCGTATCCCAAATATTTCGAGAAAATTCGAATCCGGCCGGAGAAGGACGCGGAGCTTAAGTCGCGCGCGCCGATCTGCCAGTGGGATGGCTGCAACGAGGCGGGAACGCATCGCGCGCCGGTCGGGCGTCTCAAGGAGGGCGAGTATTTCCGCTTCTGCTTCGACCATGTGCGCGAATACAACAAGGGCTTCAACTACTTCTCCGGCGTGTCGGATACAGAGATCGCCCGCTTCCAGAAGGAGGCGCTGACCGGCCACAGGCCGACTTGGCGCATGGGCGCCAATGTCGGCGGAACGCGCTCGGCGCCGGATTTCGCGCAACAGCGTTCGGGCCGCGCCGGCTACCACAACCGCATGCGCGACCCGTTCAATCTGTTCGGTTCAGGCGCGCGCGAGCCGCGCGAGCGCAAGGCAAAGCCGCTTGAGGCCAAGGCGCTGGAAACGCTTGGCCTTGATACAAAGGCGACTGGTCAGGACATCAAGGCACGTTATAAGGAACTCGTTAAGCGCCACCATCCGGATGCGAATGGCGGCGACAGGGGTTCGGAAGACCGGTTCCGCGATGTGCTGCAGGCCTATCGCGTGCTCAAGCAAGCAGGATTGTGCTGAGCGGCCCTACGGTCCCATGTCGTTTTCCAACTTTCATAAGGTTGGAAAACGCTCTAAGACCGCCCCCGGACAAAATCGATTGCCGGCGAAACGCGGCGTTTCGCCCGTGGAGACGTTGATAGAGATGAACAAGGTCGATCGCGACATCGCCAACCTGCCCGACACGACGGTGTCGGTGAAGGAGAAATTCGGTTTCGATTCCAAGATGGTCGTGCCCGCCTATTCGGCGGCGACCGAGCATGTGCCGGACATCGACCCGGATTATCTGTTCGACAAGGCGACGACATTGGCGATCCTCGCCGGCTTTGCCTACAACCGCCGCGTCATGGTGTCGGGCTATCACGGCACCGGCAAGTCGACGCATATCGAGCAGGTGGCGGCGCGGCTCAACTGGCCTTGCGTGCGCGTCAACCTCGACAGCCATGTCAGCCGTATCGACCTCGTCGGCAAGGACGCCATCGTCGTCAAGGAAGGCCTGCAGGTCACCGAATTCCGCGACGGCATCCTGCCCTGGGCCTATCAGCACAATGTCGCGCTCTGCTTCGACGAGTACGATGCCGGCCGCCCGGACGTGATGTTCGTCATCCAGCGCGTGCTGGAATCGTCGGGCCGGCTGACGCTGCTCGACCAGAGCCGGGTCATCCGCCCGCATCCGGCGTTCCGGCTGTTCGCCACCGCCAACACGGTCGGCCTTGGCGACACCACCGGCCTCTATCACGGCACGCAGCAGATCAACCAGGCGCAGATGGACCGCTGGTCGATCGTCACCACGCTCAACTACCTGCCGCACGACAATGAAGTGAACATCGTGCTGGCCAAGGCCAAGCACTATCGCGACAGCAAGGGCAAGGACATCGTCAACAAGATGGTGCGCGTCGCCGACATGACGCGCTCGGCTTTCATCAATGGCGACCTGTCCACCGTGATGAGCCCGCGTACCGTCATCACCTGGGCCGAAAACGCCGAAATCTTCGGCGACATCGGCATGGCGTTCCGGCTGACCTTCCTCAACAAGTGCGACGAGCTGGAGCGTTCGGTGGTGGCCGAGTTCTACCAGCGCGCCTTCGGCGAGGATCTGCCGGAGAGCGCCGCCAACGTGGTGCTGGGCTAGGCGCGCAGCCGAAAGGCCTCCAGCCTTTCAGCACCAATCGCGCAAGGAATGATCATGGCGGGTCCGGGCGACAACACGCGCAACAAGCCGAAGAACGGGTCTGAAGCCGACAGCTTCAAGCGCGCCGTCACCGTGTGCATGCGTGCCGTCGCCGGCGACAAGGACCTCGAGGTCGGCTTCGCCAAGGACCGGCCGGCCTTGGCCGGCAACCGCGCGCGCCTGCCCGAGCTGCCGAAGAAAGCCTCCCGCAACGACATCGCGATCACGCGCGGCTTGGGCGATTCCATGGCGCTGAAGCGCGCCTGCCACGATCAGCGCGTCCACAACAAGCTGGCGCCGGAAGGCAAGCTGGCGCGGTCTATCTTCGACGCGGTCGAACAGGCGCGCGTCGAGGCGATCGGCAGCCGCGCCATGCAGGGCGTGGCCGACAATATCGGCTCGATGCTCGAGGACAAATACGCCAAGGCGAACCTCGTCGACGTCAGGGACAAGGCGGACGCGCCGCTCGAGGAAGCGATTGCGCTGATGGTGCGCGAAAAGCTCACCGGACGTCCCGTGCCGAAGAGCGGCGAGCGGCTGGTCGATCTGTGGCGCCCCTGGGTCGAGGAGAAGGCGAGCGGCGACCTCGACGGCCTGTCGGCCAAGCTCGAGGACCAGCAGGCCTTTGCCCGCGTCGTGCGCGACATGCTGGTTTCCATGGAGATGGCCGAGGAGCTCGGCGACGACCAAGAAACCGACGACTCGGAGGAAAACGAAGAGAACGAGCAGCAGGGCGAGGAACAGAGCGAGGAAGGCGGCGAGGAGGATTCAGGCTCTGAGCAGTCGCAGTCTGAAGATGCCGAAGCTTCCGCGGACGAGGAAGAATCGGCCGAGACGGAAGCGACCGACGCCACTTCCGACGACCTTTCCGACGAGGACGATTCCGACGCCGAGACGCCGGGCGAGGCCAAGCGCAACGACAATCCGTTCCTGAACCTGCCGAAAGAGATCGACTACAAGGTGTTCACCACCGCCTTCGACGAGACGGTGGGCGCCGAGGACCTGTGCGAGGAAGAGGAGCTCGACCGGCTGCGCGCCTTCCTCGACAAGCAGCTCGCCAATCTCTCCGGCGTCGTCGGGCGGCTCGCCAACCGGCTGCAACGCCGGCTGATGGCGCAGCAGAACCGCTCCTGGGATTTCGACCTGGAGGAAGGCTATCTCGATCCGGCCCGGCTGGTGCGCGTCGTCATCGATCCGATGCAGCCGCTGTCCTTCAAGCAGGAGCGCGACACGAAATTCCGCGACACCGTCGTGTCGCTGGTGCTCGACAATTCGGGCTCGATGCGCGGCCGGCCGATTACGGTCGCCGCGACCTGCGCCGACATTCTGGCGCGCACGCTGGAGCGCTGCGGCGTTTCGGTGGAGATCCTCGGCTTCACCACCCGCGCCTGGAAAGGCGGACAGGCGCGCGAGAGATGGCTGAAGGAGGGCAAGCCGCCGAACCCCGGCCGCCTCAATGATCTGCGCCACATCATCTACAAATCCGCCGACCATCCGTGGCGGCGCGCGCGACGCAATCTCGGGCTGATGATGCGCGAGGGCTTGCTCAAGGAAAACATCGACGGCGAGGCACTGCTTTGGGCGCATAACCGGCTCATCGGCCGGCCCGAGCAGCGCAAGATCCTGATGATGATCTCGGACGGCGCGCCGGTCGACGATTCCACGCTCTCGGTCAATCCGGGCAATTATCTGGAGCGGCATCTGCGGGCGGTCATCGAGCTGATCGAGACGCGCTCGCCGGTCGAGCTGCTCGCGATCGGTATCGGCCACGACGTCACGCGCTATTATCGCCGCGCCGTCACCATCGTCGACGCCGAGGAACTGGCCGGCGCCATGACCGAGCAGCTCGCCTCGCTGTTTGGCGAGGAAAGCGCGCGCGACACGCGGCGCGGCGGATTGCGGCGCGCCGGATGATCTTTTCGGGGCGGCGCGCGCGGCGGACGCTTTTCGCCTGCGTGCTGGCCTGCGCCTTGCCGGCAATTGCCGCGTCGGGCGCTCCCGCCGAGACGGTCGAGATTTCGGCGCGGCCGATCAGCCAGTTCCATGTCGGCCATGACGAGACGCGGTTCGGGCCGCTCGAATTCGTCGGCGGGGTGGAGATGACGTCGCCGGCACGCGATTTCGGCGCGCTGTCGGCCTTTCGCTTCCTGAAGCCGGGCAGCGACTTCATCGGTGTCGCCGACACCGGCTTCTGGTTCTTCGGCGCGATCACGCATGACGCCGGCAGGCGCCCATCGGGCGTTTCTAATTTCCGCATGCAGCAGATGGTCGACGCTTCGGGCCAGCCGAGCGACCGGAAGTGGGAGGTCGACGCGGAAGGGCTCGCGGTCAAGGACGGTATCGCCACCGTCGGCTTCGAGCGCGACCAGCGTGTCGCCCAGTTCAAGATCGATCCCGACGATATGAAGGCGCCGATCCGGCAGCTCGATTACCTGGTTCCCGCCAAGGAGCTGCGCCAGAATCGCGGCTTCGAGACCGTCACCCACGCCAATCCTTACGGGCAGCACGCGGGCGGCCTGGTCGTGGTCTCGGAGAGGAGCCTCGACGAAGCCGGCAACGTCTATGCCGCCATCATCGAGGGGGCGCATAAGGGCGTCTTCACCGTCAGGCGCGACGGCGAATTCGACATAACCGACGGCGCCTTCCTGCCGGACGGTGACCTGCTGCTGCTGGAGCGCAGTTTTTCGATCGCGCGCGGGGTGAAGATGCGGCTGCGGCGCATCTATGGCGAAAGCGTCGCGAAGGGCGCGGTCGCCGACGGGCCGGTGCTGATGGAGGCCGACATGGGCTACCAGATCGACAACATGGAAGGGCTCGACGTCTGGACCCGCGACGACGGCGCGCTGATGGTGTCGCTGATCTCCGACGACAACCATTCGATCCTGCAGCGCAACCTCTATTTGGAGTTCATCCTGCACCAGGATTGAGCAGGATCGCTGGCAGAATCCAGCCGCCCTGGCTCTAGATCGTGATGGCGTTTCGTTGAATCGCCGTCACGATCTAACTCTTTGTTGGAGCATGGTCTTTCTCCGAAAAGCGGTTCCCACTTTTCGGGATCATGCTCTAGCGGCCGACGTGGCGGACTTCGTTCATCACGAAATTGGCGGCGCGCTTGCTCCGGTTGCGGATCTTGAGCGTCGCGGTGTTGTCCACGAAATAGGTGTGAAGGATGCTGTCGCGGGTGCGGACCTCCGGCCCGACGGTATCGACCGCGTGCCACGTGTCGGTGCCGACCGCAAAGGCGTAGCCGGTGTTCGGGGAAAACGACATCCGGTGCGAATTCTCGAAACGCCCGTCCGGCTTGCGTTCGGCGAATCGGGTGCCGATGTGGTTGATCGAGTCGTCCTCCGGCAGGTAGAACTGGACCGTGATGCCCTTCCATTTCGTGTCGGTGTGGAAACCGATCTTGTAGCCCGCCACGTCGCGCGTCAGCATCGGCACCGGATACATGCCGACCTTCATGAAATCCGACCCGAACCGGCGTTCCAGGCCCCGGGCAAGGCGGCGCATGAATGCGTCCTTCAGTTGCGGCGCATGCAGTGCCTTTCCGACCAGGGACCAGACCCCCCGTTTCTCGTCCGGTAGATGGCGGATATATTCGGGGTAGAGGTCGATCTTGACCCGCGTCGCAGTGCCGTCGGCCTGAATGTTGACCTTGTTGCGCCCCTTGAGCGCCCGATACTCGCGCGCCTCCGGCATGGCGGCACGCATGCGCAGATAAAGGTCCGCGGGGAAAACATCGGTCATTTCCAGATGCCAGAAAGGCGTTTCCACAAATGCGGCGCGGTTCACGGCGTCCACCATGTGGGAGACAACATGCTGCAGCATTCGTTTGGCTGATGCTGGCGCCACCGCGCCGTCTATGGCCGACATGGATACCCTTTCCCCAATCTAAAGCCCCGAATCCAAATTTCCTGAATACATATATCGCCGCCCCGGCGAAATGCTAACCAAAGCACAGGCTGGATTTCAATGATCCACGGGACTGACTTCAATCGGGGTTTTCTAAATCACGGAGGGATGCCGCATCAGCGCGAAACGAGCGCGTTGCGAGGAGCGCGGTCGACGATGCTGACATGGCTGCAGGCCGATATTCAACGGACCTTGTAGATCTCGATCGGTTTTCCCGCGGTAGACTGGTCCAGTTCCAGCCATGCCGGCAGGTCGCCCCGCAGCAGCGCCGCGGCAAGGCCCTTCGGTGCGTCCAGGCCCAGCGATATCTCTTCCGTGTTGCCGCGGCAGATCGCGACCAGCCCCACATGCTCGCGCTCGATGACGGCGCGCGCGGCGTCCGGCGTTCCCATGAAAGCGTCGAGCATGGCAAGGTTACCGCCGACATTGCGGTGGTAAGGGCCGGCCAGCGCCCGGTGGCGGGTGAACATCAGTATTCCCGAGCCGAGATTGGACGAGGCAAGCACCGTCGTCGCCGGCATGGCGGCAAGATCGTGGAAGTCGCTTGGCTTGCCGCAGGTCACGGCGTGATCGGGATCGGAATTGATCCGCTGCGGCGCTTTCTGGACCACGGACTGCGCCGCCACCGCGACCCCGGCCCAAGTCGCGTTGAGCGAGACCAGCCACGCCATGACGATGCCGGTGGAAAGGCGCCATGAGGGCGCGGCGTCCGCCCGCAGTCGGATTTTCGCAATCCAGGCCGAGAGCGGCAATACGGCGAAGGCGACGGAAAAGGTCGAGCCGCGCACCTGCCAGAGACTGACGCCGAAGGCGACGACAAGCAGAATGGCGGCGAGCATCTCCTCGCGGCGCAGGCGACGCGTTCGGAGTTGAAAGCCGATCAGCAGGATGGCGATGAAGGGCGTCACATAGCGCGCCGCCATCAGCTTCGGCTGGTGGACGGCGACGCTCCAGAAGGGCTGCGCTTCGACCACGTCGGCCAGCCAATAGGTGCGGATACGCTCGTCCATGCCCGCATAGGGCGACGCCAGGCATTGCGGGAAGAACAGCATCGCGGCGGCCGCGACCACCACCGCCAGCGCCAGCGTGGAGCCGAGCCGCGCCCGGGTTGTCGGCCCGGTCGGTGCAGCGGCGATCGCCAGGCCGAAGCCGGACAGCGCGGCAATCGCGAACTGGAAGGACGAGAAGGCGTCGCATTGGGCCACGCCCCAGTCGGCCGGGCGGATGGTAACCACGAAGACCAGCGAGGCGATGCCGGCAAATCCGAGGCCAAAGCCTCGTGCCGTGACGCGCTCCTTGTCGTCGAGGATGAACAGGACAGCGGCACAGATGCCGAGCACCGCCACATAGGGAGCGGTCTCCATGCCGACAGCCAGCGTCAGGCCGGCGCAAATGCCCGACAGAAGGGCCGCGGGCCGCCAGGAGGGCGCTTCCATCAGGAGCCAGAGGCCGGCCGCCGTCAGCAACAGCTGGACATTGTGGTGATCGATCACCCCCGGGCTGTAGATCACCAGGAAGAAAAGGCCCGCAGTCGACAGGATGAGCGCCGGCATCGCGACATTCGCGCCGGCGAAGCGCTGCGCGGCGCGCATCAGCACGAATATGGTCAGTCCGTAGAGCAGGGTCGGCCAGATGATCTGCGCGGCGCGTTCGGCGGTGGCGGGGCTGGCGCCGAGCGCATCGAAGGCCATGATGATCAGCGCGAGCGGCGTGTCCACAAGCCGCGACCAGTGCATGACGAAGCCGCCCGAGGCGCCCATCCTGTATTGATGGAGGTCGAACCAGCCCTGGCCGCCGAGCAGGTCGCGGATCTCGACCAGCCGCAGCATGCTGTCATTGTCGGCGCCGTAGTTGGCAAGGGTGGGGAAGCCGGAAACCGCGTTGATCGTCAGCACCACCAGCGTGGCGCACAACGCAAGCAGAAGATCGTTTTTCCAACCGGTGCCTGGCACGGTCATGCTGGTCGCAATGCCCTGGAGAATTTTCGCGATCCTGCATCATCGGCCGTAACAAAGCGTAAAGCCCCGCGGCTGCTGCTGAAAGCGTCAGGCCTGGTTGGTAGCAATCCAGATGACGTGGCGGGCGCCACGCTTGCCGTTGGCCCGCGTGTTGATCTCCTCGACCGCGAAGCCGGCCTGTTTCAGCCGCCGGGTGAAGCCGCCGTCCGGTCCCTGCGACCAGACCGCCAGCACGCCGCCGGGCTTCAAGGCGGCCCGCGCCGCGGCCAGGCCGGCCGCACTGTAGAGCGTGTCATTGCCCTGGTAGACGATGCCTTCGGGACCATTGTCGACGTCGAGCAGGATGGCGTCCCAGGCGGTTGTCTCCGCCCTTATCAGCTGGCCGACATCTGTCTCGCGAAGGGTGACGCGCGGGTCGTCGAGGCAGCCGTCGAATATCCCGGACATGGGCCCCCGCGCCCAGGCGACGACCGCGGGAACCAGTTCGGCGACGGTGACGGCGGCGTCGCGATCGAGCGCGGCGAGGGCGGCGCGCAAGGTGAATCCCATGCCGAGCCCGCCGATGAGGATGCTTGGCCGCTTGCGGCCGGCGATCTGCTTGCAGGAAAGCCTGGCGAGGGCCTCCTCGGAGCCGCTGAGGCGGCTGTTCATCAGCTCGTTGGTGCCGAGCATGATCGAGAATTCATCCCCGCGCCGCTTCAGGCGAAGTTCCTGCGCGCCATCAGGCGTGCGGGCGGAATCAAGCTGAACCCAGGGGATCACGCTCTCTCTTTTGGTTTGAGCAAGATCTTTTCCAAAAACCGGGTCCCACTTTTTGGGATCATGCTCTCTCTTTTTGTTTGGAGCATGATCTTTTCCAAAAACCGGATCCCACTTTTTGGGATCATGCTCTGACCGCGACCGCTGGCTGGCTCCAGCGCGCGGCGAGCAGCCGGTAGGGGATCAGCGCCACGACGGCAATGATCAGCTTGACCGAAAGGTCGCCAAGCGCCCAGGACACCCAGCGCATCGTCTCGACCGGCAGAACGCCCATCAGCGGCGCGGTCTCCAGCGCGAAGCTGTCACTGGGGCCGGCAAACGCGAAGGCGGCGGAGAAGGCGACGCCGAAGAAGACGATGGTGTCGAACACCGAGCCGACCAGCGTGCCGACGATAGGCGCGCGCCACCAGCTCTGCCGGCGCAGCCGGTTGAAGACGGTGACGTCGAGCAATTGCGCGGTGAGGAAGGCGGCACCCGAGGCGGCCGCGATGCGCACCAGCCGGTCGGCGGCGGTCTCGAACTCGATCAGGCCGTGGCGGAACAGGAAAGGCGGGATCAGGATCGAGCAGGTCACCGCCGTCATGAAGCCGACGAACACCACTTTGCGCGCCACGGCCGGACCGTAGCGGCGGTTGGCGAGGTCGGTGACCAGGAAGGAGAACGGATAGGTGAAGGCACCCCAGGTGAGCACGTCCGCCAGCGCCAGACCGCCGACCTGGCCCTGCATCGGGAACTGGACAAGGATGTTGGAGGCCACGACGACAAGCGCCATGGCAGCCACGAAGGGCAAATATCGCGTCAGGAAATTCATTTTTTTATCCTGGGTAATGGAACCAGCCGAGCGCCATGCCGACGCCCGCCCTTGTTTCGAGCACCGGTCTGGCCGGGCTCGAGGCGGTCGTCCCCCGCCTGAAAGCTGCTTTAAGCGGCCGGCTGCTCGGCCAGCTTCTTGGCGATCTGCTTCTTGAGCAGACGCGCGCGTTGCGACAATTCCTTGACGTCGGCCTTGGCCAGGAAGGCGTCGAGGCCGCCGCGGTGCTCGACCGAACGCAGCGCGTTGGCCGAAATGCGCAGGCGAACATTCTGGTTCAGCGCTTCGGAAATAAGCGTCACATTGACCAGGTTCGGCAGGAAGCGACGCTTGGTCTTGTTGTTGGCGTGGCTCACATTGTTGCCAGTCTGAACTGCCTTGGCAGTGAGTTCGCAGGTGCGGGACATTTGTCTAACCTTCAGTTTCTAAACCTGCCAAACCATTCTGCCCGCGCCGGGCGGCGCGCGGTCTCGGTCAGGCGGCCTTTGGAAAAGTTGGCGTTCCATAGTGGCATTTCACCACTGCGTCAAGCTCCGGCACGCGGCCCGTCGTCAGGCGCGCTCCATATAAAGGCCGGATTTCACAGTATAAGCCCGTCGCGAAGGGATATGCCAGGCTGGAGCCGCTGCGTTCCGGCCGAACCGCTAGGGATTCGCCAGCCGCCATGCTCCGTCCATCTCATGCATTCGCCAGCCTGCTTGCCCTTGCCGTGCCGGCAACGAGCTTCGCCGCCGCGGCGCCACAGTCCTTCAAGGGCGAGTATACGGTGTCGTTTCTCGGCCTTTCGATCGCCAGGGCGACTTTCTCCAGCCGCTACCAAGGCGACAGCTATGCCATCGACGGCACCGTCTCGGCCGCCGGCCTTGGCAAGCTCTTCGACGACACGAAAGGCACGATTTCGTCGAAAGGCACGATTTCCGGCAAGCAGATGCAGCCGCATGCCTTCCGGGCCGACTATACATCCGGCAAAAAGGCCTCAATGGTCGAGATCCGCTTCAACAACGGTGCCGTCACCTCCACGCAGGTCATTCCCGCGCCAAAGAAGCGCGATTCGAAGAGCTGGGTGCCGCTCGGCGATAGCGACCTGAAATCGGTGCTCGATCCCATGGCCGCGACCGTCATCCATGCCGACAGCCTGGACAAGGTCTGCGGACGGACAGTCAAATTCTATGACGGTGAGATGCGCGCCGACCTTACCTTGACCTATGCCTCCAAGGGCTCGATCTCGGTGCCGGGCTACAAGGGCGACACGGTGACCTGCAAGATGGGCTTCGAGCCGGTGGCGGGCTATCGCAAGGGCCGCAAGGCGTTGAATTTCCTGAAGAACAAGAGCCGCATGCTGGTGACGTTTGCACCGCTCGGCCAATCCGGCGTATATGCGCCAATCCGCGCCACGGTCGGGACCCAGATTGGTCCGCTGACCATCAGCGCGAGACGGTTCGAGGCGGTAAATTAGGTCAGGCGCCACCGCGCGCCGGCGGGGGAACGAATGGCGCGCGCAACACTAATCGGGTTTTCGGCGGTCGCCATGTGGGCGCTGCTGGCGCTACTCACCGACGCTTCCGGACAGGTGCCGCCCTTCCTGTTGTCGGCCATCACCTTCGCCATCGGCACCTGCGTCGGGCTCGCGGCGCGGCTGTTGATGCCGGCGGCCGACAGAAACCAGAAGATCCCGCCGCAGGTCTGGGTGATCGGCATAGCCGGCCTGTTCGGCTACCACTTCTTCTACTTCACGGCGCTGCGCAACGCGCCGGCGGTCGAGGCGAGCCTGATCGCCTATCTGTGGCCGCTGCTGATCGTGCTCGGCTCGGCGCTGATGCCGGGCGAGCGGCTTGCCTGGAACCATGTCGTCGGCGCGCTGCTCGGCCTTGCCGGCACCTTCCTGATCGTCACCAAGGGCGGCGCGCTCGCCTTCGACGCGCGCTACGCCTTCGGCTATGCGATGGCCGCCGTCTGCGCGCTGTTGTGGTCGTCCTATTCGCTCCTGTCGCGGCGCTTCCCGTCGGTGCCGACCTCGATCGTCACCTGGTTCTGCGCGGCGACGTCGGTGCTGTCGCTTATCTGCCATTTTCTGCTTGAGAAGACGGTGCTGCCGGATGGCCCTGGACAGTGGCTGGCGGTCATCGGGCTCGGCCTGATGCCGGTGGGCGCGGCCTTCTACGCCTGGGACATCGGCGTCAAGCGCGGCAACATCCAGGTGCTGGGCGCCGCGAGCTACGCCGCGCCGCTTTTGTCGACGTTGGTGCTGATCGCTGCCGGCGTCGCCGCGCCGTCGCTGCGCATCCTCGCGGCCTGCGTGCTCATCACCGGAGGCGCCGCGCTGGCGGCGAAGTCGCTGCTGATGCGCAAGCCAGCGGCCACAGAGCTCAACGCATGATGCCGTTTTCCGGCGGCATCGAGGCCAACGCCAATGCGACGCTGCTGTTCTCGTTCGTCGCGGCCGTGATCTACGCCTTTGCGCTCGACATGCCGCCGAAGTGGACGCGCACGGCGGCAAAGACGCTTGCCGTGGCTTTGCTGGCCGTGCTTGCCGCCATGCAGGGCGGTCCGCTGCTGCTCGTCGCGGCGCTAGGCTTGAGCGCCGTCGGCGACGCCTTCCTGTCGCGCGGCGGCGAAAAGGCTTTTCTCGGCGGGCTGGCGAGCTTTCTCGCCGGCCACATCGCTTATGTCGCGCTGTTTTTGCAGGCGGGCGGCGGGCTCGGCCTGTTGAGCGCCGAATCCTGGCGGGGCGCGATTGCGCTCGCCATGGCCGCATTCAGCATCGTCATGCTTGCCGCGCTCTGGCGCCGCGTCGGCCCGCAACTGCGTATCCCGGTTGCCGTCTATGTCGCGGCGATTCTCGCCATGGGCATTTCGGCGCTCACCACGGACAAGGTATGGGTCATTGCCGGCGCGGTGCTGTTCATCGCGTCGGATGGGTTGCTGGCAACCGAGCGCTTCCTGCTTGCGGCGATCTCGCCGCATCGCGTGTGGATGCGCTACGCGGTCTGGGTGCTTTATTACGCGGCACAGCTGGCGATCACGCTGGGATTTCTTCTCAGTTAGGCGATCTTCGGCTGCCAGCCCGGCTCGGCCAGCTCGAAGGCGGCGAAATCGAAGCCCGGCGCCACGGTGCAGCCGACCAGCGTCCATTCGCCGAGGCTGCGCGCCGATTGCCACCAGCCGGCCGGCACGACGATCTGCGGCCGTTCGCCGGCGGCAAGGGCCGTGCCCAGCACCTGCTCGATGACCACGCCCGCGCCTTCCTCATGCATCGACAGCGCCAGCGGCGCGCCGACATAAAAGTGCCAGACCTCGGCCGCGTCCTTCACCCGGTGCCATGCCGAAAGCTGGCCCTGCTCGAGCAGGAAGTAGATCGCGGTCGAATGACCGCGCGAGCCGCCCGCGGCGTCGCGAAAGGTCTCGGCATACCAGCCGCCCTCGGGATGCGGCTGAAGGCCTAGCATGGCGATGATCTCGGCGGCGCTGGTGGTCATTCGCATCCTTTGTCTTGATGCATGTCGTTATCCCAAAACCGCCGCACACTTTTGGGCGACATGCCTCAAAAATTATCCTTGCGCTTGCGGATCTCGGCAAAGACCTCGGCGTCCGAGGCTTTCTCCATGCCGAGATGCTTGCGGATCCCCGGGTCGTGCCAGCGCAGGAACGGATTGGTCGACAGTTCCTCGCCGATTGTCGTCGGCAGCGTCGGCTTGTTGTCGGCGCGCAGCGCTTCGATCTTAGCCGCGCGCTGCTTCAGCAGCGGATTGCCCGGGTCGACCGTCACCGCGAAGCGGGCATTGGCCAAGGTGTATTCGTGGCCGCAATAGATGGCGGTTTGCGCCGGCAGCGCCGCCAGTTTCTTTAGCGATTCATACATCACCGGCGGCTTGCACTCGAACAGGCGGCCGCAACCCAGCGCGAACAGCGTGTCGGCGGTGAAGGCCACCTTCGAGGCCGGCAAATAATAGGAGACATGGCCGGCGGTATGGCCGGGCGTCTCGATGACCTCGATCCTTTCCTCGCCCAGGCGCACGACCGAACCCTGGCCGACCGTCTCGTCAATGCCGGGGATCTTCGCCTTTTCGGCTTCCGGGCCGACGATGCGCAATTTGAAGCGTTCCTTCAGCGCCAGATTGGCTTCGACATGGTCGGCATGATGGTGCGTGGTGAGGATCAATGTCGGCGTCCAGCCGGTGCGCTTGATCGCGGCCAGGATCGGCGCCTCTTCCGGCGCGTCGACGATCGCCGTCTCACCGCTCTTCGAATCGTGGGCCAGCACGCCGAAATTGTCGGTGCGGCACATGAACTGCTCGATTTCAACCGGCATAGCATGTCTCCCTTTGTCGTCGCAGACATAGGGCGGGCGGGCGCCGATGTCATCCGCGTTTGTTGAGCCTGGCGCGTTTGTTGAACCGGGTGCCTTTGTTGAACTTGGCAGGCTTCACGGCTACCGTCCCGCGCATGCATTCGGATATCGTCGACCTGCGCTCCTTCTACTCGTCCACGCTCGGCCGCCTGGCCGAGCATTCGATCACCATGGCGCTGTCGTCCATATGGGCAACCGTGCCCAACGAGCGGCTGGTCGGCCTCGGCTACACGCTGCCATGGCTGGAACGCTTCGGCGCGGATGCCGAGCGCGTCTTCGCCTTCATGCCGGCGACGCAGGGCGCGGTGGTATGGCCGGTGTCGGGGCCGACGGCGACGGCGCTGGTCTTCGACGAGGAGCTGCCGCTGGTCGATTCCTGCATCGACCGCGTGCTCCTGGTGCATTCGCTCGAACATGCCGAAAACCCGCGCGAGACGCTGAACGAGATATGGCGCGTGCTGTCGCCGGCGGGCAGGGTCGTCATTGTCGTGCCCAACCGGCGCGGCGTGTGGGCGCGGTTCGAGCACACGCCCTTCGGCAATGGCCGGCCGTTCTCGCGCGGCCAGTTGACCGAGCTGCTGCGCGAGGCGAATTTCACCCCGGCGACATGGAGCGACGCGCTGTTCTTCCCGCCGTCGCCGCGGCGTTTCATGATGCGGTTCCACAATGTGCTGGAGAGAGCCGGCCGGCGGTTCTGGCCGATCTTTTCCGGCGTCATCGTCGTCGAGGCGCAGAAGCGGCTCTACCAGGGCGTGCCGGTCGCGCAGCGCGCTTCGCGCCGCGTCTTCGTGCCGGTCTTCTCGCCGCAGGGGGCAACGCGGCTTGGCCGGCACCCGGCCGACGGCGCGCCCGGCCATGTGACGCGTTCGTGATCGCCGCCGCGCCTTGCATCGCGCAGCGATCGTCACCCTATCTGAGGGCATGCTTGATCTGAGGAATGCTCGCTTGGCGCGGTGTTCGTGACCGCCGAGGAAACCAGGAATATCCTTCATGGACAACCAGACCGATAAAAAGCCAGGCCCAAAAAAGGCCGCCGTCTCGGTCGAGGCGAGCAGCCTCGCCGACCAGGTGGCGACGATCAAGCTGGGGTTGAAGGCCTCGCCGGTGCGCAGGCAACTTGCCTGGGTCTCCATCGGGATCGTCGCGGTCATCATCGCAACCTCGATCGGACAGGTTCTGCTCAACCGCTGGAACCAGCCTTTCTACGATGCGCTGGCCCGGCGCGACATGGCTGCTTTCCTACACCAGCTTCTGGTCTTCGCGATGATCGCCGGCGGGCTTCTGGTGCTCAATATCGGCCAGACCTGGCTCAACCAGATGATCCGCCTGCGGCTGCGCGAGGCGCTGACGCTGGACCTCATCGATCAATGGATGCGACCGGCGCGTGCCTTCCGGCTGGCCAATGCTGGCGCCATCGGCGTCAATCCCGACCAGCGCATGCAGCAGGATGCCGCTCACTTGTCGGACCTGTCGACGGATCTCGGTGTCGGCCTGCTGCAGTCGTTCATCCTGCTTGTCTCCTTCATCGGCGTGCTGTGGCAGCTGTCTTCCGGTTTCGTGTTCCACGTCGGCGGCTATTCGTTGGCGATACCGGGCTACATGGTCTGGGCCGCGTTCCTCTATGCCGGCATCGCCTCGTGGCTGAGCTGGCTGGTCGGGCGTCCGCTGATCAGTCTCAACAGCGAGCGCTACACCCGCGAAGCGGAGCTGCGCTCCTCCATGGTGCGGGTGAATGAGAATGTCGACGCGATCGCGCTCTATCATGGCGAGCCCGATGCCCGGCGCCGGCTCGAGCTCGACCTCGGCACGGTGCTGGGCGCCATGCGGCGCATCTTCACCGCGCAGATCAACCTATCCTGGGTGACCGACACCTATGGCTGGATAACGGTGGTGGCGCCCATCCTGGTGGCTTCGCCGGTCTATTTCTCGGGCGACATCTCGTTCGGCGGGCTGATGATGGCGGTCGGCGCCTTCAACCAGGTTCATTCGTCCCTGCGCTGGTTCATCAACAATATCGGCAGCATCGCCGACTGGCGCGCGACGCTGATGCGGGTGGCCGACTTCCGCATCGCGCTCACCGAAACCGACGCGCTGCATGACACGGAAAAACGCATCCGGTTCGGCGAAAACGCCAATGGCAGCCTGACCTTCGACACGCTTGAGGTGGCTTCGCCGGAAGGCTGCACCAAGCTTGCCCAGACGGACGTCGAGATCCACGCCGGCGAGCGCGTCATGATCACCGGCGAGCCGGGGGCCGGCAAGACATTGTTCTTCCGGGCCATCGCCGGCCTGTGGCCATGGGGGAGCGGCCGGATCGGCCTGCCGGCTGGCGAGACCCCCATCTTCGTGCCGCGCGTGCCTTATTTCCCGGCCGGCACGCTGCGCGAGGTGCTCGATCATCCGAACGGCGAAGCCCCGGCCGGCGATGCCGAGATCGCGGCGGTGCTTGCCGAGGTCGGCCTCGACCGGCTGGCAACCGCCCTTGATCATCCCGGGCGCTGGGAACGCGAGCTCAGCGACGACGAACAACGGGCGCTGGCCTTCGCCAGGCTCGCCTTGCGCAAGCCGAAATGGGTGATCATCGACGAGGCGCTTGACGCGTTCGACGGGCCGACGTTGCGGCGGGTTCTGGCCATGCTTCAGAAGCGCCTGCCCGAAACCGCGATCGTCAATATCGGACGTGGTCAGCACAACAATCAGTTTTTTCCGCGCTCGCTGAACATCGTCAAGGATACCGGCGCGCCGGCGCTGAAACCCGCGCGAGTCAGGGCCGGGGCGATCGAACCACCGCCTCCGGCGGCTCGCCGCAAGAAGGAAACCACTGAAGCATAGGGCGTTTCACCGTTCCGCGGAAAACGGCTCTATCTCTTTGTTTTCACGCAGTTCCTGACGGAAAAGTGTGCAGCGGTTTTCGTCGGCGTCGCGTCAAGGAGGCAATCAGACCGCCCGGGCGCCATATTTGGCGCGGAACTCGTCGTAGCAGTCGCGCCGCCAGCGGCGGCCGACGACATAGCCGCGCAAGAGTTCGGCGGGCGAGTAGCCGAGCGACTTGGACGACCGGTTGGCGTGATAGCCCGAAAACGCCTGCGGCAACCTGCCCTTGAGGATATCGGCGATGATCTGGCGCGCAATCATGTAAGGCGGAACGTCGGGATAGCGGTCGGCGATATAAGGATGCTTGTCGATCAGACTGGCGTAGGCCTCGACATAGCCGTCGCGGCGGCCGGAGATCGAATTCTCCGAATTGTACTTCTTCCAGTCGATGTCCTCGGATAGCAAGGCGCCGCTGCGCTGGGCAAAGCGCAGCAGCAATTCGCGATCCTGCATGCGCGTGATGTCGCTGTCATAGCCGCCGATCGCGAGCAGCGACTCGTGCCTTGCGGTGATCGCCGAGCCGGCAATGAAGATGGTCTGCGAGACCAGGGCACGCTGCAGCGTGCTCTTATCGAGGAAAGCGTCGCGATTGATGCATTTGGTGCTGCGGCTGCCTTTCAGCGACAAGAACGAGCTGATGAGGACTCCGAGCGAGGGATTCTGGTCGAAGCGCGCCAGCGTCCGCTCCAGCCGATCGGGCAGATAGACGTCGTCCGAATCGAGGAAGGTCACGACCGGCGCCCGGGCGCGCTCAATGCCCGCATTGCGCGCGGCATTGGCGCCGCGCCATTTGGCGCCGACATAGATCAGCCTCGGGTCGCGGATTTCGGCCAACGCGGCGGCCGTCCCATCGGTCGAACCGTCGTCGACCACGATGTGCTCGAAGCGGGTAAGTGTCTGCGCCAGAACGCTTTCCACCGCGCGCACGACCTGGCTGCGCCGGTTGTGGGTCGGCGTGATCACTGAGATCAGCGGAACGTCCTGGTTCGACATCGGGCTGCCACTGCCGGTCGGATCTAGCGTTTGTCGGATGGGTCTGATGGCTATCCTCGCGTCCCACCTCTGATTTGCGACAGACGCTACAAAAAAGCCACGCTTGTGTCACGCAAAGCTATCCGAGAAACGCCGAATTAGTGGCTTTTCCGCAACATTGCGGTTTGATGGCAACACAATCGACGTTCTGGCTAGGCGACAGCCCGCCGGGCGATGGTCGGCGTTGTCTCGATGACGTTCAAGGTAATCGACCGGACTACCTGACTTTTGCATGATGACCCAACGAGGCCGGCCGATCGGCTTCAGTCCCATGAAGGAGCAGGATCATGACCGCTTACGCCGTTGCCCACATGCGCCAAGTCACGTCGGGTCCCTGGATGATCGAGTATCTGGAGAAGATCGACGCCACGCTGGCGCCGTTCGGCGGACGCTTCGTCGTCCATGGCGGCGATGTCGAGGTCGTCGAAAACAACTGGCCCGGGCATCTGATCGTCATCGAATTCCCCGACAGCCAGCATGTGCGGGACTGGTACCGGTCGCGCGCGTATCAGTATCAACAGATCCTCGAGTTGCGCACCCACAATTCTGAATCCGACGTGATCTTCGTCGACGGCGTCGAGCATCCGCACAAGGCTATGGATGTGCTTGGCTAGCAGAACAGCGCGCCTTTCCTGGAATTGCCCTAACTGTGCACGACATAGTCGGGCACGATTTCAGGCTCGTCGCGAACGAGCCCCACCGCCAGGCTGAAATGGCCGAGAAATGCGAAAGTGTAGAACGTCAGGCCAACAATCGCCGCGAAGGGAATTTGCCAGACCGGCATGCCGGTCTGCGGTGCGAGGTTGACCACGCGCCGCAGCGTGCGCCACGACATTGTCCCCCAGCGCGTGAATGATTTGACGATACGCTGAACCCTGCCAGGCGCGTGGAGCTCGACGAATTTTCGATCGGCGTCCCTGCCGGTCACCAGAGCGCGCCAAAAGAAGAACCGCCAGCCGCGCGGGGAATAGTGGTGAACGCGCGCGTCCACATTGACTATCTTGTGGCCTTCGCTCCAAAGCTCATGCATCAGCAACGTGCAAGAGACCTTGAAGCCGTTGTGTGCTGGAAATGGGTGGCTGGATATCCAGTCGTGCCGAAAGGCGATGTTGTTGGCGTTGAGAGCACGTTTGGCTGCAAATTTTTTGTCCCCTTCGGCCAGGGGAAAGAACCAGAGCAGAGCAAAGGTCCGCGAGAAGAAGTCGTCGTGCAAAAGATAGGTGTAGCCGTTCACGCAGACGGTTTCCGGCCGTTTGAAGGGCGTCAACAGACCTGAAAGCCAATTTGGTTCGGCAACCGAATCCGAGTCGACGAAAACCACGATGTCGGCTTCGGTCAAAAGGACGCCATTGTTCTTGAGATCGTAGTAGCGGCCACCGGCACAGGCCGCGAAGACCAGCTCGGCGGCTTGACCCAAGTAGGGTGCTTCGGCCTCGAAGCTGCTGCGCAGCAAATCGCCGTCGGATGGCTCTCCGGCATGCGATATGATGACCGTGGGCCTGGCCATGCCGGCTTCGGAAACCGAGGCAATCTCGCGTGCGAGCGCGTTCAACCCTACGCTGACCTCAGCCCAGTCGATGAAGTTGGCATTCTCCATCTCGAGGACAACCGAATAGGTTGGTCGTTCCGCCATCATGTTCCACTCCGCCCGGCACGAGGCTTAGCAAAAAGCCCGGGGCGAAGCCATCGTCAGCGCCTCAACAAAAACACCGCCTGCTGGCCGAAGAAGTTCCAGAACCACCAGGGCATCGACAGGCCGATCTTCTGGCCGTTGGCGTCGAGCGCGGTCGCTTTCTCGACCGTCGCGCCGAGTTCCTCGCACAGGTTGACGAAGTCGCGAATGGTGCAGAAGTGGATGTTGGGCGTGTCGTACCAGGAGTAGGGCAGGTCCTTGGTGACCGGCATCCTGCCCTTGATCAGCAGCGAAAAGCGCACGCGCCAGTGGCCGAAATTGGGGAAGGAGACGATGGCGCGGTTGCCGATCCGAAGCAGCTCGTCGAGCACGACCTTCGGGTTGCGCGTCGCCTGCAGCGTCTGCGACAGCACGACGAAGTCGAAGCCCTTGTCGGCGTAGAATTTCAGATCCGTGTCGGCGTCGCCCTGGATAACCGATAGCCCGCGCGCCACGCATTCATTGACGCCGCGCTGCGACAGTTCCAGCCCGCGGCCGTCGACCTGCTTGGTCTCCTGCAGGAGTTCCAGAAGCACGCCGTCGCCCGAGCCGACATCGAGGACGCGCGAATTGGCCGGAATGAGATCGGTGACGACCTCGAGGTCGACACGCTGGGCGCGATTGACGCTCATGGCCTTGCCTCCTGCATGGCGCGCGATCCGGCTCCGAAAAGTCTGCAACTTTCTGCGTTCGCTGACCTTCGGTTCGGGGTCATGCGCTGAGCCCCCTGGCGCGGGCGGCCGACGCGACGAAGCCGTTGATGGCCGCGAACAGCTCCGGCTCGTCGAGCAGGAAGGCGTCGTGGCCGCGATCGGTCTCGATCTCGACGAAGGAGACGGAAGCGCCCGCCGCGTTCAAGGCATGCACGATCGATCGGCTCTCCTCGGTCGGGAACAGCCAGTCGCTGGTGAAGGAGACCAGGCAAAAGCGCGTCTTGGTGCCGGCGAAGGCGTCGGCGAGGCGCCCGCCGTGATCGGCGGCAAGGTCGAAATAGTCCATCGCGCGAGTCAGATAGAGGTAGGAATTGGCGTCGAAGCGGTCGACGAAGGTCATGCCCTGATGGCGCAGATAGCTTTCGATCTGGAAATCGGCGTCGAAGCCGAAGGTCAGCGCCTCGCGGTCCTGCAGATTGCGGCCGAACTTGCGGTGGAGCGCTGCTTCCGAAAGGTAGGTGATGTGAGCGGCCATGCGCGCGACGGCGAGCCCCTTTTCCGGCCGCTTGCCGAAATCGAGATATTTGCCGCCATGCCACTCCGGATCGGCCATGACGGCCTGTCGGCCGACTTCATGGAAGGCGATGTTCTGCGAGGAATGGCGGGCGCCGCTGGCGATCGGCAGGGCGCAGAACACACGCTCCGAATGGCTCGCCGCCCATTCCAGCACCTGCATGCCGCCCATCGAGCCGCCAAGCACGCAGAACAGCTTTTCGATGCCGAAATGATCGACCAGCATCGCCTGCGCGCGCACCATGTCGCGGATGGTGATGATCGGCAGGTCGAGCCCATAAGGCTTGCCTGTCGCCGGATTGGTCGAGGCGGGGCCGGTCGAGCCGAGACAGCCGCCGATGACGTTTGCGCAGATGACGAAGAAGCGGTTGGTGTCGATGATCTTGCCTGGGCCGATCAGCACTTCCCACCAGCCCGGCTTGCCGGTCACCGGATTGGTATTGGCGACGTGCTGGTCGCCCGTCAGCGCGTGGCAGACGAGGATGGCGTTGGAGCGCGCGGCGTTGAGCGTGCCATAGGTCTGGTAGGCGATCTGGAAAGGCGACAGCAGCGTGCCGGCGTCGAGCTTCAGCGGCTTGTCGGGGCCGAACTGCAGCACCGGGCTCGACGGATGGTCGGCCTCGTCCTTGGTCCTTGCAGCGCGTTGAGCGGCCATGTCCATCCTCATCCTGTCCCGCATCGGTCTCGTCCCGATGCGGTGTCCGGCCGGCAGCGGACAACAAAAAACCGGCATTGCCGTCGCAAAGCCGGTTACAGGTTGCAAACGGCCCTTTAGCGAGTTGTTTAACGTGGCTGCAAGCCGACCGGCCAAATCACCACGGAGAAGTCTGGCAGTTCTTCTAGGACCAGCGCCGCGCTTCGTCAACGGGTAGCCTCCTCGCGGCGCTCCAGTCGGTTCACCACACCCAAGCAGGCCATTTCCTGCCAAGCCAACACATGGCCTGCCTTGTCTTGTCGCAGTTTCTTGCCGGAAAGCCGTGTGACGCCTTCGCGGAATCTGTTCAGCGCTTCGACGCAACACCTAGTTCGCTGCGCCGCCAGGCCGAAGGCGAAATGCCAACGGATCGCCTGAATTCGCGGCCGAAATGATAGACGTCGCAAAAGCCGCATGTCTCGGCAATCTCGGCGATCGGCTGGTCGTCCTGCACGAGCAGCGACTGCGCGTGCATCAACCGCTCGCGCATCAGCCACTGATGCGGGCTGGTGCGAAGATAGCGCTGAAACATCCGCCGGGTCTGCGACGGCCCGAGCCCGGTGACGGCCGACAGGGCCGACGCGGTCCATGCGAAACCGAGCGCCCCGCGCATCGCCTCGATACCAGAAGCGAGCGGTTTCGGCAGGTCGTCGCTATCCGGTGCCAACGCGCGATCGATCAGGAGCAGGAATTCGGCAACCAGTTGCGAAAGGCGCAGATCGAGGCTGGCGTCGCGGCGGCGCAACGCGGCAAACAGGCGCTCGAACCATGGGACTGGAGTTGTTCCCTCGGCGAAGGTGGCGCGCGGCGTGCCCTCTCCGAACAGCTTGCGCCGCAGGATGGCGGGCTCCGGGCCGTCCAGCCTGAACCAAAGTACTGTCCAAGGATCCCGGGGATCGGCGGAATGGACGTGCGGAGCCTCGTTCGCCATCCAGACCAATTGACCAGCCCCGACGTCTATCCTTTGCCCAAGCGTTTCGACATAGCCGGCGCCGGCAAGACAGTAGATGATGTCCTGTCCGGGATAGACGGCGCGTTCTATCCGGTAATCCGGTCCGGCGGCGACTTTTCCGGCGCGCAGCACGCTGAACGCGGCGCGGGTCCAGGCCGGGGCTGGCACATAGTGGAAACTCTCAATTACGGACGTTCTTTTGTGCATGCGCGTTTTATACAAAAAATACGTTCCCTTTGTCCATTTTGTTCCGCGGCGGAGGGGCTAAATTCTCCTCAAGAGCCTGGGATTTCCGGCCGGAAACGGATCGGAACCAGGCCTTCAAAAAGGTTCAGGGGCGCCCGTGCCGCATCGCGGGACGCTTTGGGGTTCCAGGGAGAATACCGATGCTCGCGATGACCAGACATGAAGCCGAGCTTTACGCGCGCGACGGCTACATCATTCGCCGTGGCCTGCTGGGCGCCGGTGAAGTCGCCAACTTTCGCGACCACGCCCGCAAGCAACTCGCGGAGGAGCAGAGCAAGGGCGGCGTGATGTCCAAGGGCGACAAGGAGGGCAAGACCACGCTGCTGAAGATGTGGACCAAGGCCGAGGACGACAAATACGGCCTGCTGGCCCGCGACGAACGCATGGTCGATCTGGCCGAGGACGCCGTCGGCAAGCCGATCTACCTCTACAGCCACAAGATGACGATGAAGCAGCCCAACGAAGGCGGCGCATGGGAATGGCACCAGGACTTCGGCTACTGGTACAATTACGGCTGCCTGGCACCGGAAATGATGAGCATCTACGTCGCGCTCGACAAGGCGACCCGCGAAAACGGCTGCCTTCAGGTGCTCAAGGGCACGCACAAGCTCGGCCGCCTCAATCATATCCGCGAGAACGAGCAGACCAATGTCGAGCATGAGCACCTGGAAGCTGCCCTGAAGCGCTTCGAGCACATCTATGTCGAGATGGAGGCGGGCGACGCCCTGGTCTTCGACGGCAACCTGCTGCACCGTTCGGACGCGAACCGCTCGGACACGTATCGCTGGGGCTATATCTGCTCCTACAACGCGGTCGAGAACGCGCCCTTCAAGAAGGTGCGCGAATACGGCAACTACGAACAATTGCGCAAGGTGCCTGCCGGTTCTTTCCAGCAGGCTTCATGAGCAGGCACGACCGGGCAGAAGCCCGGCCTTGAGGACATCGAACCGGGCTTGGGCCCAGGCCGCGGATCGATGGGGAGATGAAGAACAGCGACGGACGGCTGCAGCCGTCGCGCCGCCGTCGAGGGAGGAATGGGATGGCCGATACGGTCAGGAGCGGCGCGCGCGCGGCAGCCGCAGGCCGGTTTGAATTGTCGCGACTCTTGCGGGTCCGTGAGGCTGGCGTGTTCATCGCGCTGGTCGTGATCTGCTTGTTCCTGACCTTCGCGACCGACACCTTCCTCACGTCGCTGAACCTCTTGAACATAGGCCGACAGGTTTCGCTGCTCGGGATCATGGCGGTCGGCATGACGTTCGTGCTGATCTCCGGCGAGGTGGATCTGTCCGTCGGATCGACCTACGCCTTTGCCGGGCTTGCCACCGGCATGCTGATCGTCGCTGGCTGGGGGTTGTTGCCGGCGCTCGGGGTCGGTCTCTTCGCCGGCGCCGTCATCGGCGTCATCAACGGTATCCTGTCCACCTACGGCCGCCTGCCCTCGCTCATCGCCACGCTCGGCATGCTCAGCATCGTCCGCGGCGCCGCGCTCATCCTGACCAACGGCCAGCCCGTCACCGTCAACGCGCGCAACGGCGCGCTTCCCGACGTTCTCGACACCTTCAACTTCATGGGCCAGGGCTATCTGTTCAGCGTCATTCCGATGCAGCTCGTGTTCTTCGCCGTCATCGCCGTGCTGGCATGGCTGGTGCTTTCCTATTCGAACTTCGGCTTCCGGGTGTATGCCGTGGGCGGCAGCGCCAAAGCGGCGCGCGTGTCGGGCATTTCCGTCAACACCGTGAAGATCTGGGCTTTCGTGCTGATGGGGCTGCTCGCCGCCTTCGCCGGCATCCTCAGCCTCGCCTTCCTGCCCAGCGGGCAGGCCGGCCGCACCGGCCTCGGGCTGGAGCTCGACGTCATCGCCGCGACCATCGTCGGCGGCGCCTCGCTGTCGGGCGGCGAAGGCACCATCCTTGGAACCATACTCGGCGTGCTGATCATCGGCGTGATGCGCAACGGCCTTGTGCTGATGGGCGTGTCGCCCTTCGTGCAGGAGCTCATGATCGGCCTCGTCATCATCATCGCCGTCGGCATCGACAAATGGACAACGCGCCGCGCGGCCTAGAACGGCATGATGTCGTCCGAAAACCGCTGCACACTTTTCGGCATCATGCTCTGAGGGCAATCAAGCCAAACAAAAAAGGGAGGACTATCCATGAAAATCAGACACGTCATTCTCGCGGCGGCGCTCAGCCTGCTGCCCACGCTCGCGCATGCCGAGGCCAAGCTTGCCGATTTCTCGCTCGCCGATCGCATCAAGGCCAAGATCGCCGCAGGCCAGCCGCTCGACATCTACGTTTCCTACCATGACGTCTCGAACGAATTCGCGCCGTTCATGAAGGCCGGCGTGCAGCGGGCGGCGACCGAGGACAAGGTCAGCGCGCAGTTCATCGGCCCGGTCGGCGCCGATGCCGACGGCCAGATCAGCGAGATCGAGACGCTGATGGGCAAGATGGACGGCCTGGCGATTTCATCGGTGTCGACCGACGCGCTGGCGCCGCTGATCGACAAGGTGATCGCCGCCGGTATCCCGGTCGTCACGTTCAACACCGACAATCCCGAAAGCAAGCGCCTAGCTTTCGCCGGGCAGGATCTCGTGCAGTCGGGCCGTGAGGCCGGCAAACTGATGGCCAAGGTCCTCGGCGGCAAGGGCAAGGTGATGATCACCACTATCGACGCCGCCGCCCAGTGGTCGCTCGACCGTGAAAAAGGCGCGCGCGAGGCGCTGAAGGCCGAGCCCGGCTTAGAGGTGGTCAGCACGCTGAACACCGGCACCGATCCGCAGAAGATCTATTCGGCGATCGAGAACGCCATGCTGGCGAACCCCTCGATCTCCGGCGTCCTGTCGCTGGAGTGTTGCTCCACGCCCGCCGCCGGCACCTGGGTCGAGCGCAACAAGGCGGCCGACAAGGTGAAGGTGGTCGGCTTCGACCTGCTCGACCAGACCGTGCAGCTCGTGCAGAGCGGCGACGTGCAGGCCACGATCGACCAGGCTCCGGAAAAGCAAGGCTTTGCCGCGGTCGACCTCCTCGTCCAGTTCCTCAAGGGCCAGACGATCGAGAACCTCGACACCGGCGTCGGCGTCTACACCAAGGAGAACATTGCCGAGGTGGCCAAGAAGTAACAATGCCAGCGTGACGGGCCGGCGGGCCGCAGGTTCCGCCGGCCCGTCGAGCCAGCTCGATGACGGCCGCCCCCTCCCTCGCAAACATCGTCGAGATCGCCGGCGTAACCAAGCGGTTTCCCGGTGTGCTCGCGCTTGACCGTATTTCCGTCGGCTTCCGGGCCGGCGAGGTTCACGCCGTGATCGGCGAGAACGGCGCCGGCAAGTCGACGCTGATGAACATCCTAGCCGGGGACCTGCGCCCCGATGGTGGCAAGCTTCTGGTCGAGGGCAGGGAAGTGAAACTTTCCTCCCCGCTCGATAGCCGCGCCCACGGCATCACTGTCGTCTATCAGGAGTTGGCGCTCTGCCCGACGATGAGCGTGGCCGAAAACATCATGATGTCGGACATGGCGGCGCGCTCTGCCGTTTCGTTGCTGCCGCGCGATATGATGCGGCGGGAGGCGCGCGATGCGCTCACCCGGCTCGGCATGGGCGGCCTCGACCCCGACACCAAGGTCGGCCGCCTCTCGGTCGCCGAGATGCAATTGGTCGAAATCGCCGGCGCCATCCGCCAGAATGCCCGCGTGCTCGTGCTCGACGAGCCGAATTCGGCGCTTTCCAAACGCGAAAGCGAAAGGCTGTTCGAGGTCGTCAGGCAGCTCCGCGCCGAGGGCGTGACCATCATCTACGTATCGCACCATCTGCGCGAGGTGCTGGATATCGCCGACCGCGTCACGGTGATGCGCGATGGCCGCACGATCGTGACGATGGACAATGAGGGCCTGTCGGAGGACCAGCTCATCCGGGCCATGGTCGGCCGCGACCTCGACGCCGCCATGCAATGGTCGCTTCAGGTCGAACCCAGGCCTGAAGACGAGGACACCGTGCTGGCGGTCGAGAAGCTCGAGGCGGCGGGACTGGAGGACGTCAGCTTCAGCGTGCGCGCCGGCGAGATCCTCGGCATCGGCGGACTTCCCGATTCCGGCAAGGACGGACTTGGCGACGCGCTTTTCGGGCTCTGCGCCCGGCGCGGCAAGGTCACCGTCGACGGCAAGGAACTGCGCGGCGCCGATCCACTTGCCGCGATCCGCCTCGGCATGTCCTTCGTTCCGGCCGACCGGCGCGGTTCCGGCGGCCTTCTGCAGATGAGCGTGGCCGACAATGTCGTCTCCGCCTCGCTGCCGCGCTTTTCGCTAGCCGGCTTCGTGCGGCGCGGCGCGGTGAAACGCGAGGCCCGCGCCCAGGTCGCGCGGCTCGATGCGCGGATTTCACATCTCGGCCAGAAACTGGGAACGCTTTCGGGCGGCAACCAGCAGAAGATCATCCTCGGCCGCAGCCTCGTCACCAATCCGCGCGTGCTGGTGCTGCACGAGCCGACACGCGGCATCGATGTCGGCGCCAAGGCGGAAATCTACTCGATCCTGCGCGGCATCGCCGGCGAAGGCATGGCGATCGTCATGATCTCTTCGGAGATACCGGAGTTGATCATGAATGCCGAACGAGTGCTTGTGCTGCGCGACGGCCGCCTGTCGGGCGAACTCACCGGCCAGGCTATCACCGAGACGGCGATCCTCGCATGCGCCATGACATCGTGAGACGGGAATGCGGATGACCAAGCCAAAGATAACCATCGTCGGCAGCTTCGCGGTCGGGCTGACCATGCGGGCGCCCAAGCTGCCCATTTTCGGCGAAACCATGCTCGGCACCGATTTCGACATGGGTCCGGGCGGCAAGGGGTCCAACCAGGCCGTCGCAACGGCGCGTCTGGGCGCGTCGTCGTCGCTGCTCGCCATCCTCGGCACCGACAAGCTCGCCAGCATCGCCACCGACCTCTATGCAATCGAAGGCGTCGACACCGGCCTTGTGAGCACGCGGACGGAGCGGGCGACCGGCGTCGGCTTCATCATCCTCAACGACAAGGGCGAGAACTTCATCATCCTCGACATGGGCGCCAACGAGTTGATGGACGCGGCCACGGTCGACACGGCCGAGGCACGCATCGCCGAGAGCGATGTCGTCATGACCGTACTGGAGGTGCCGACGGCCGCCGCCACGCGGGCGATGGAGCTTGGCCGCAAGCATGGCGCAAGGACGATCCTAAACCCGGCGCCGGCGCGCCAGCTGCCGGACACGATCTTCGCCTGGGTCGATTACCTCACTCCGAATGAAAGCGAACTGCGCATCCTGCTCGGCCTGCCCGCCGACGACCCAAGGTCCTCGCGCGAACTCGCTCGGGAATTGCGGCGGCGCGGCGTGCGCAACGTCGTCGTCACACTCGGCCGCAGCGGCGCGTTGATCCTGACCGACGAGATCGACGTCATGGTGCCGGCGGTGCCGGTGGAGGTCACCGACACGACCGGCGCGGGCGATGCCTTCAATTCGGGCTTCGCCATGGCGCTTGCCGAAGGCCGCGACATCGTCGAGGCCGTGCGTTTCGGCGTCGCCTGCGGCGCGATCGCCTGCACCAGGCTCGGCGTCATTCCCGGCCTGCCCCAGCGCGCCCAGGCCGACGCGCTTTATGCCGAAGCCATGAAAACCGTATGGAAGGAACAACCGTGAACCGCAACCGACTGCTTAACGCCGAACTCGCTCACGCCATCGCCTCCATGGGGCATGGCGACCTGATGATCGTCTGCGACGCGGGTTTTCCCATTCCGTCGAGCGCATGGCGCATCGACCTCGCCATCGCGCCCGACGTTCCCGATCTCGAGACCGTGCTGACGCCAATCGCGGCCAACCTGATCGCCGAACGCGTCGCCTATGCCGACACGCTGCCCGTGCACAACGCACCGCTGCTCGCGAAGGTGAAGCGCCTGTTCCCGGACGCCGACCATGAAACCGTCAAGCACGAGGCCATTCTCGGCGAGATGGCCGCCAAGGCCAAGGTGATCGTGCGCACCGGCGCCTTCGACCCCTGGGGCAACATCCTGCTCTATTCCGGTGTCGACGTTCCGGCCTGGTTCTCCAAGCCCGGCGTTGTCGCGCCCGACTACTACGCCAAGAAACTCAAGGGCTGAGCGTGCCGAAGATCTTCGATTTCGGCGGCCGCGAGGTCGAGCGGAGCATCACGGTGGCCGGCCTGCGCGCATTGCGGCAGGCCGGCGGGCGCGTCGCCCAGGTGACCGCCGAGACGGCGGACGAGGCCGCCGCGGCCGAGGCGGCCGGCATCGAGATGGTCGTCTGCCGGGCGGCCAATGTGGCCCGCGTCCGCGAGGGGTCGCGCCGCGTCTTCGTAACGGCCGCGCTCGGCTTCGCCGACGCGGTGACCGGCGACGAGATCCTGCGCACCGCTTTTTCGGCAATCACCTCCGGCGCGGACGCCGTCATCACCGGACGCGGCTTCGACACGGTCCGCATGCTGGCCAATGAACGGATACCGGTCATGGGCCATCTCGGTTTCGTGCCGCGCAAATCGACCTGGGTCGGCGGCATCCGGGCGGTCGGCAAGACTGCGGCCGAGGCGGTCGAGCTCTGGGACCAGTTCCGGCGACTGGAGGATGCCGGCGCCTTCGCGGTCGAGTGCGAGATCATACCGGCGGCGTTGATGGCGGAAATCCACCGCCGCACTTCGCTGGTGACCGTGTCGCTCGGCTCGGGCGCCGAGCCGGACGTCATCTTCCTGTTCACGTCGGACATCTGCGGTGAGTCGACCCGTCTCCCTCGCCACGCGCGGGCCTGGGGCAAGCTGGCCGCATTGCACCAGCAGGTACGCGACGCCCGGATCGACGCGCTCAGCGCCTTCCGCAAGGAGGTCGACGGCGGCAGCTACCCCGGCAAGGCCGAGATCGCGGCCATAGCCGAAGAGGAGTTGGAGGGGTTCCGCGCCCTCGTCGATTCGACGAAGTCATGACTGGCTCCTGAGACGCGGTGTGATTTCAAGGCCTGATCCTCGCGGGCGGTCCGCATGCACCAGGCGCCGGCACTCGACATTCCAGCCCGTGGCCTGTATTTCCGCTGCGGCCTTGAAGGCCTTCTCGATGGATTTGCGACATGAAGCAGGATCAGCCCCGTCCGACGCCCCGCGCGGGCATCATGGACATCGAGGCCTATGTGCCGGGAAAAAGCACCGCGCCCGCCGGCGTGACGAAAGTCTACAAGCTGTCGTCGAACGAAAATCCGCTCGGGCCCTCGCCGAAGGCGATCGAGGCCGCGCGCGAAGTGGCGGCGAAGCTCGACGTCTATCCCGATGGCACCGCCCGCCGGCTGCGCGAGGCGATCGCCGAGGTGCATGGGCTGAACCCGGCAAACATCATCTGCTCCAACGGCTCCGACGAGATCCTCGGGCTCCTGGCGCAGACCTATCTCGCGCCGGGCGACGAGGCCGTGTTCACCGAGCACGCCTTCATGGTCTACAAGATCTACATCCAGGCGGCGGGCGCCAAGCCGGTGGCGGTCAAGGAAACCGACGAGCGCGCCGACATCGATGCGATTTTGGCCGCGGTGACGCCGGCCACGCGGATCGTGTTCCTCGCCAATCCGAACAATCCGACCGGCACCTATGTGCCGTTCCAGGAAGTGCGCCGGCTGCACGCGGCATTGCCGAAGGATGTGCTGCTGGTGCTCGACGCGGCCTATGCCGAATATGTGCGGCGCAACGACTATGAAGCCGGCATCGAGCTGGCGGGCAGCTCCGAGAACGTGGTGATGACCCGCACCTTCTCCAAGCTCGGTCTTGGCGGCGCGCGCATCGGCTGGATGTACGGCCCGGCGCATATCGTCGATGCAATCAACCGCATCCGCGGCCCGTTCAACGTCAATGCCACCGCGATCGAGGCCGGCATCGCCGCGATCCGCGACCGCGCCCATATCGAGCGCAGCGCGACGCATAACGAGAAATGGCTGGCCTGGCTCAGCGCGGAGCTGACCGGGCTCGGCCTGCGCGTCACGCCCAGCGTCGGCAATTTCGTGCTGATCCATTTTCCCGACGGCAAGAAGCATTCGGCGGCGGCGGCGGACGATTATCTCAGTGCGCGCGGTTACATCCTGCGCCGCGTGACCGGCTACGGCTTTCCCAATGCGCTGCGCATGAGCATCGGCACAGAAGAGGCCAATCGCGGCGTCATCGACGCGCTCAAGACCTTCCTGAAAAGCTAGAACACCATGGCATCACCGATGTTCGAGAAAATAGCGCTGGTCGGCATCGGCCTGATCGGCTCGTCGCTCGCCCGCGTCATCCGCCGCGAGGGCCTGGCGCGCCATATCGCCATCGCGACGCGCAGCGCATCGACGCTGAAGCGCGCCGAGGAGCTAAGTCTTGGCGATTCCTACACGACGGATGCCAGCGAAGCGGTGCGTGACGCCGACCTCGTCGTCGTCTCGGTGCCGGTCGGCTCGTCCGGCGAGGTCGCGGCCGAGATCGCGCCGGCGCTGAAGAAAGGCGCCATCCTTACCGATGTCGGCTCGACCAAGGCCTCGGTCATTGCGCAAATGCAGCCGCATGTGCCGGAAGGCGTGCACTTCATCCCCGGCCATCCGCTGGCCGGCACGGAAAAGTCCGGACCCGATGCCGGCTTCGCCGATCTCTTCGAGAACCGCTGGTGCATCTTCACGCCGCTGCCGGGCACCGATCCCGCGGCGCTCGAGAAGCTTTCGGAATTCTGGCGGCGCTGTGGCTCCAACATCGACACGATGGACCCGCAGCACCACGACATGACGCTCGCGATCGTTTCGCATCTGCCGCATATCATCGCCTACAACATCGTCGGCACGGCGGACGATTTGGAAGCGGTGACCAAGAGCGAAGTCATCAAATATTCCGCCTCCGGCTTTCGCGACTTCACGCGTCTTGCAGCCTCCGATCCCACCATGTGGCGCGATGTTTGCCTGCATAACAAGGATGCCATTCTGGAGATGCTGGCGCGTTTCTCGGAGGATCTGGCGTCGCTGCAGCGGGCGATCCGCTGGGGCGACGGCGAAAAGCTCTTCGATCTCTTCACCCGCACCCGCGCCGTCCGCCGCTCGATCATCGAGGCCGGACAAGACATCGATGTGCCGGACTTCGGTCGGCAGGCCGTCGAGCATCCCAAAGGGAACTGATGTTCAGGTGAGGCCGGCCTGCAAATGGCAGCTCCCTGCGCTTCCGGTGCTCACGTACTTCAAGTACGCTCCGCTTCGGTTCTCGGGACCCACCATTTTCGACTCGGCCTGACCTGAATCTCAGCTCCCTTTGCCTTCTCGGGCTGGCGGCCAGTGCGCCGCCATCATGGCCAGCGTCTCGGCCCGATCCGGCGCGCCGAGGCGGCCGCCGAAGCGCAGGCATTTGAGCGCGGCGGCGGCGCTGGCGAAGCGCAGGGCCTCTTCCATGGGCATGGCCTCGGCGAGGCCGACGGCGAAGGCGCCATGGAAGACGTCGCCGGCGGCGAGCGTGTCGACAGCCTTGACCTTCGGCGCCTCGACATGGCGCACGCGCCCGGTCGCCCGGTCATGCCACCATGTGCCTGCCGCGCCGCAGGTCACCGCGACGAAGGCATCGGTGCGCGAGGCAAGGTCGGCGCAGGCGCTTTCGGGGTCGAGCGCGTGGCCGCAGACGATGCGCGCCGCCGGCTCCGAGGCGACGATGTGCGAGGCCAAGGGCAGCAGCCGCTCCAGCACCTCGACGGGCGCGGTGTCGGCATCCAGGATCGCCGGGCGGCCGATCGATCTGGCCGCGCTCAGAGCAAGCGCCGCGGCGCCCGGCCAGCGGACATCAACCAGCACGGCGTCGAAGGCGGAAAGGTCGGCGAGCGGCAGCGCCTCCGGATCGGCTTGCGCCTTTTTGTCGTAGAAGGGCACGATGACACGCTCGCCATGCGCATCCACCAGGATCGCGGCCAGCGCCGACCGCGCGCCGGCGACGCGGCGGATGAGGCTGCAGTCGACGTGTTCGGCCTCTATGTCGGCGATCAACTGGTCGCCGACCGGATCGTCGCCCGCGCTAGCCCATAGCGAGACCTCGGCGCCGAGGCGCCGCGCTGCGCAGGCGGCGCTCGTCGCCATGCCGGAGGCGATCTGGACACCGTCGCTGGCGATGAACTTGCCTTGATGCGCGGGCAGCGCCTCGACGCGAAGGATCGTGTCGAGGGTGAAGGCGCCGACGCTGAGCAGTCTGACCGGCCGCGCCATCGCTGCGCTACTCTAACGGCTTGATCTTGCCAAGCGGGATGAAGCCCAGCGAGGCCTTGCCCTTGACGATCTTGAGCGGCAAGGACGGTTCCTTGCCAAGCATGGCAATGGCGGCAAAGCCCTGGTCGATTTCGCTTTTGTGCTCCGGCATGGCACCGCCAAGGATGGCCGCCACCGCCTTGGGGTCCTTGAGCTTGATCGTCAGGCTTGCGTCGATCAGGCCTTCCGCGTCGACGGAGACCGGCCCGGACACGGTGATGCGCGCGGTTCCCGACGACAGGTCGAGCTTGGCGATGTCGATCGACTGGCCGCGCAGGCTTTTCGGCGGCGCGGCGATCAGCGCCACGCCGTTCTTCAGCATTACGTCGCCACTGCCGTCCAACGCCGGCAGCACGCGTCCGTCGATGGCATCCGCATTGATCTCCAGATCGCCGAAGCTGCCGACATAGTTGATGTCCTGGCCGGCCGGCTGCAACTGGCCGGCCGCTTTGCCGGCGCTGAACAACTGCATCGGGTCTGTGTCGTCCTGCGGATCGGTCTGACCGTTGAGGCCTTCAGCCTGCAGCGAAACGCTCCTTGGCAGCGGCCACCACACTTTCACCTTTGCCTGCAACTGGTCCCAGTCGATCCAGAGCGGCGGCATGCCGGGCGCCATCGTCCGCAGCGGCCCGCGCAGATCGGCGACCGGCGACAAGGGTCCGGTGATCCCGGCGACGGCATTGAAGCTTCCGGTGGAGGCGGCGACCTTCCGGGCGTCGTCCTCATAGGCGAGGTTGTCGCAGGAAACCGTGAAGCTCATCGGATAGCCGCTGACGGCGAGGTTGGCGCAACCGGCGGCGATCCCATTGCTGCCGAGCCTCGCCACCGCCTGGTCGGCCTCGGCCTTGAGCCTGTCGGCGAGATAGAACCAGCCGCCGCTGTAAATGGCGAACAGCACGAGGATGAACGCGGCAAGCCAGAACAGCCGGCGGCGAGGTTTGGGCGATCGCTCGTCACTTGACGTCATGCTGCGGCTCTCGTTAACCCCTCATCCAGCGAGCGGGCATTCACTCTCACGCAAACAAGCGGGGGACAGAAGAAGCACCTTGGCGGTGCGGTGTCGTTCACTCGAATACGATCAGGCTTGGCGATATGGGCGATTTTTGGGTTTTTGGCTATGGGTCGCTGATCTGGCGGCCCGGATTTGCCCATGTCGAGACGCGCCGCGCCCGGCTTTACGGCTATCGCCGCTCGCTTTGCGTCTATTCCTTCGTGCATCGCGGCACACGCACCCGGCCGGGCCTGGTGCTCGGCCTCGACCGGGGCGGCTCCTGCATCGGCCTGGCATACCGTGTTCCCGGCAATTTGCGCGACGAGGTGCTTTCCTACCTGCGCGAACGTGAGCTGGTGACCAGCGTCTATCTCGAACGCATGCTCGATGTCCGGCTGGATGGCGGCGGTTCGGTCGAGGCGGTCGCCTACACCGTCGACCGGCAGCATGAGCAATATGCCGGCGGGCTCGATGCCGATCACGCCGCAGAGGTCGTTCGCGGCGCCGTCGGCCAGTCCGGCCGGAACGAGGACTATGTCTTGAGCACGCTCGAGCATCTCAAGGCGCTCGGCATCCGCGATCACTGGCTGGAGGAGGTGGGCCGCCGGATCGCGCCTTCGTGAAGAGCATTTCCGGCGAAAATAATTTCGCCTTCAATGGGCTCTATCTCTTTGTTTTTACGCAATTCCGGGCGCAAGGCTACGGCAAAACCGCCGAGCCCAACCGCTGCGCACTTTTGCTGGAATTGCCCTGGTCCGATCAAAAAGCAAAACCATGCCTTTGACCTCCGCCGGGCACGACCTAGCTTAGCGGCAACCCCATCCCCAGGCATCAAGCCCTTTCCAGCATCACGGAGATCAGTCTTGCAGAAACGCCGTCTCGGTCGCACCGACCTTTCCATCGCGCCGCTGGTCCTGGGCGGCAACGTCTTCGGCTGGACCGCCGACGAGAAGACCTCCTTCGACCTGCTCGACCGGTTCGTGGGCGCCGGCCTGAATGCCGTCGATACGGCCGATGCCTATTCGCGCTGGGTTCCGGGCAACAAGGGCGGCGAATCGGAAACCATCATCGGCAACTGGATGAAAAGCCGCGGCAACCGCGATCATGTCGTCGTCATCACCAAGGTCGGCTCCGACATGGGGCAAGGCAAGAAGGACCTCTCCGCCGCCTATATCGAAAAGGCGGTCGACGCTTCGCTGAAGCGGCTTCAGGTCGATGTCATCGACCTCTATCTGTCGCATTGGCCGGATCCGGCGACGCCTTACGAGGAAACGCTCGGCGCCTATCAGCGCCTGCTCGAAAAGGGCAAGATCCGCTATGCCGGCTGTTCCAATCTCGATGCCGGGCAGTTGCGCGCGGCGCTCGACGTCGCCAGCCTGCGCAGCCTGCCGCGCTACGAGGTGCTGCAGCCTGAATACAATTTGTACGACCGCTCGTCGCTCGACGGACCGCTGCTCGACCTCTGCAAGGCCGAGGATATCGGCGTCATCACCTATTTCGGCCTGGCCAAAGGATTTTTGAGCGGCAAATACCGCGACAAGGCCGATCTCGGGAAAAGCGCGCGCGGCGAGGGCGTTGCCGGCTACCTCAACGAGCGCGGCATGCGCATCCTTTCCGCCCTCGATGCCGTGGCCGAGCGCCATTCGGCCAAGCAGGCGGAAGTGGCGCTGGCCTGGATCATCGCGCGACCGGGCGTCACCGCGCCGATCGCCAGCGCCACGACGCCCGCCCAGATGGACAGCCTGATCCGCGCCGCGTCGCTCAAGCTTTCAGCCGACGATATCGGGGCGCTGGACCGCGCCAGCTCATAGCATTCGCACGATCGTCCAAGACGGCCATGACGATCCCTCGTAAATCCTGTCGCATTGCGGCAGGAGGAGGTACGGCATCTTGGGCGAAGCGCAGCCCTGGCAGCAAGTGCTGGCGCTTATCGTGGCCGCGACGGTCGTGATGGGCAGTCCGGGACCGGCGACGATCAGCGTCACCGCCATTGGCGCGGCGTTCGGCCTGCGTCCTTCCCTGCGTTACACCTCTGGCGTGGCGCTCGGCACGATCGCCGTGCTTCTGGCGGTGGCGGCCGGGATTTTCGGCATGCTGACCTCGCTGCCGGTTCTGGCGCCGGTGCTGGCGACCGCCTCGGCGGCCTACATCCTTTATCTCGCTTTCAAGATCGCGACCGCGCCGCCATTGGCCGAGCGCGGCAGCATGGCGACGAAACCTGATTTTCTCGGCGGCTTCATGCTCGCCATCGCCAACCCGAAAGCCTATGTGGCGATCCGCGCCGTGTTCGCCGGCGCAGCGTCGCGGGCCGATACGCTCGGCGTTTCCACCAGGCTAATGGTGCTTGCCGCGATGATCGTCGCGATCCATGTGGCCTGGCTGCTTGCCGGAACGGCTTTCGCGCGCTTCCTGCGCCATCCGCTGGCCTCGCGGATCATCAATCTGGCGTTTGCCGCCACGCTCGTGCTGACGACTGCGCTGGCGGCGTTGCGGTAGCCGATCAGGTCTTCGCGGTCGCGCCGAGCTCCGCCAGCCGCTTCAGCGCCGTCGGCGGCATGGGCGGCGGGTTCGGCGCCTGCGCCGCCTCGACGAGCATCTGATCGCAGGCGGCTTCGGTCTCGCCGATCAGCCGCTGCATGAATTCGTCCTTGCCGAGACCGGGCGGGATCGGCGGCAAGAAGCGGGCCTTGATGGTGCCGGGATAGCGCAGGAACTTGCGGCGCGGCCAGTAGAGGCCGGCGACATGGGCGACCGGCACCACCGGCACGCCCAGTTGCGAATAGATCTCGACAATGCCGTATTTGTAGGACGGCTCGGCGCCCGGCGGGCGGCGCGTGCCTTCGGGGTAGATGATGAGCTGGCGCGGATTGCGATCCATTTCCTGCCTGGTGGCGGCAACGACCGCCTTCAGCGCCTTCGAGCGGCTGCCCCGATCGACCGGGATCATGCGCATCTTCATGATGTACCAGCCGAAGAAGGGGATCCAGGTCAGCTCGCGCTTCAGGATGTAGAGGGCGTCGTCGAGATGGGGGAAGAAGGCGATCGCGTCCCAGAAGGACTGGTGCTTCGGCGCCAGGATGAAGGAGCCTTCGGGCAGGTTCTCGACACCCGTGATCTCACTCTTGGTCGCGGCTATCTTGTCATAGAGCCACATCGAGGTGCGCGACCAGAATTTCGGCACGAACCAGGCGCGGTGGCGCGGCGACAGGAAATAATAGGGCGTCCAGAAGATCATCTGGACGATCAGGTTGAGATAGAAGACGAGGTTGAACGCCAGCGAGCGGATGATGAGCATGCAAGGGGCCCGTGAGGAAGTGTGCGTTGGTTACACCAAGCGGCGGCAAAAAGGAAACGCCACCATGTCGAATGAATGCCGCTAGAGTGACCTAGCCAGCCGCTCCTTCAGGCGCGGTGCCGCAAAATCGAGGAAGGCGCGCAGCTTCACCGGCAGCCGGCCCTGGCCGGCATGAACGAGGCTGACTGGCCAGGGCGGCGGCTCGAACGGCTCCAGCACCACCCGCAGCGCGCCGGCGCGCACGGCAGCGTCGGCCTGGTAGGACAGAACCCTAGTCAGGCCCAAGCCTGCAATCGCGGCATCGAGGGCTGCTTCCGCGGTGTTGACCTGCAGCGGCGAGCGGACCGGCACCACGATCTCCGTCTTGCCCGTGCCGAAAGTCCAGGTCGCGGGCGCGGAGAGACCTTCGAAGGTGACGCAGTTGTGGCCCGCGAGCTCTGATGGTTTCTCCGGCGTGCCATGTAGGGCGAGATAGGTGGGGCTTGCGCAGACGATGCGGCGGATCGAGCCGATGCGGATTGCAACCATGGCCGAATCCGGCAGCTCGCTGATGCGCACCGCCAGATCGATATGCTCCTCGGCCAGTTGTGTGATCCGGTCCGACAAGGTCAGGCGGACGTCCACTTGCGGATAGATGGCTAGAAAGCCAGTGATTACCGGCAGCACATGCAAGCGGCCGAAGACGACCGGCGCGGTGATGGCCAACTCACCGGTTGGATTGAGGTATTCGCCGGCAGCAGAGCGCTCGGCCTCGCTCACCTCGTCGAGAATGCGGCGGCAGGCGATGAGATAGGACTGGCCGGGATCGGTCAGCGTCAGCCGCCGCGTCGAGCGGTTGAGCAGGCGCGTCCCTAAGTGCTTCTCCAGTTCGGAGAGCTTGCGGCTGACGGTCGGCAGCGGCACTCCGGCGCGGCGCGCCGCGGCGGACAGGCTGCCGGCCTCAACCGTGGTGACGAACAGGGACATGGCGTCGAGGCGATCCATTATTCTTCCGAAATCTGGAAATATAGATTGCGAATATGCCCTCTACATCCGATTTTCGAAAGTGGCTAATTGATGTGCGATCCTGTCCGAGGAGCGCCAGCATGAATGAATTCACCAGCGACGTCGCCTTCACGCCGACCGTCAAGGCCATCCAGTCCCGCAAAGGGTCGCGCGACTCCTATGCGCGCGTCGAGCAGCGCGGCGGCTGGCGGGCGACGATCACTGCCGACCTCGCCGCCTTCATCGAAGCGCAGACCAGCGTGTTCCTGGCGACGGCAAACGCCAAAGGCCAGCCCTACATCCAGCATCG
Organism: Mesorhizobium sp. B3-1-9; assembly: GCF_006439595.1. Classification (NCBI taxonomy): domain Bacteria; kingdom Pseudomonadati; phylum Pseudomonadota; class Alphaproteobacteria; order Hyphomicrobiales; family Phyllobacteriaceae; genus Mesorhizobium; species Mesorhizobium sp. B3-1-9. The sequence goes on along the minus strand of NZ_VFTJ01000012.1, from coordinate 100,852 downwards.
CGGCGGGCCTGCCGGCTTCCTCAAGGTGCTCGACGAGCACAGGATCGGCTTTGCCGACTTTTCCGGCAACCGGCAGTTCATCACCCAGGGCAACCTCGAGGACAACGACCAGGCTTTCCTGTTCCTGATCGACTACATGCTCAGGCAGCGCATCAAGATCTGGGGCAGGGCGGGTGTCGTCGAAAATGACCCGGAGCTGACGGCGAGGCTGATGCCGCCGGATTACAAGGCGCGGCCGGAGCAGGCGATCCTGTTCACGGTCACGGCCTGGGACGCCAATTGCCCGCAGCACATCCCGCAGCGCTTCGAGGCGGCGGATGTCGCGGCGGCGCTGGCCGAGCGCGACCAGCGCATCGCAAGCCTGGAGCAGGAGATTGCGCGCCTGCGCGATAATGCGGCGGCTAAGGTTTAGTTCTTCACCACAGTCGATGCTTCCGCCAGCGTGACGCCCTCGGGCGCCGCGCGGAGCGGCAGGAAGCCGCGCGCCAGCGACAGCACATATTTGCTGTATTCGGTCAGCAGCACCCGCAGGGCCTCCGGCTTGGTCAGCCAGCCGCCATTGCCGAGATTGGTGTTGACCACCGGGTAGGGCTCGAGGCGCGCGCCATGCAGCAGCCGGCCCATTTCGAGCAGGCTGCGCGGCATGTGGTAATTGTTGGTCACGATGATGATGCTGCCATAGGCGTGGTTCTCCACCCATTTGGCGCTTTCCTCGGCATTGCCGATAGTGTCGAGCGCAGCGCGGTCGATATCGACGCAGCAGGAGAAGAGCTGCTTGTCGCCGCCCATTGCCGCCTGCAGCTGGCGCTTGGTGGCCGATGGATGGACGCCGCTGATCAGCAGGCGTTCGCCCTTGCCGGAGGCCAGCAGATCCATCGCCGCGTCGAGCCGCGACTGACCGCCGGTGAGCACGATGATGGCGTCGGCCCTGGCCGGGTTGAGCGGGGTGGTCATGTGGCTGACCTTGTCGGCGAACCAGCCGAATCCGCCGGCAAAAAGCACCAGCGCGGCGAGAACGATGAAACCGCAGACACGCAGGGCAAACCTCAAACGGCCGGGCGTGGCGGAAGCAGCGGCGCGTGCATGCACCACCGGCATCCGTCCAGTTGTCCCGATCGACTCCCGCGCTTCCATCATCCCCAGGTTAATCCCGAAAGCATCCCATGGTTAACTCCGAAATGCGGCCTTTGATAGGTAAGACGGCGCACATTGCGTTACGGCAAGTGTCTCATCTGTGATCGTTGTCCTGTTTGTATACAACGCTTTGCGCCGGTTTTCGGTTTGAGCTCATGGGTCAGCCCGCATCCGGTTGGCGAACGTCGATGTCGCTGAGATAGGTGACGACGGTCGCGTGCGAGGTCGCCGCGGTCAGCGCGCCGATCACCAGCACCATCAGGCCGACGCCGAAATAGCCGGCGGAACCGATGGCGAAATTGCCGAACAAAGCGGTCGCCTGGTCGGCCTGGGGCGTGGCCATGTTGCGCGACGACCACCAGGAAAAGACGATGAAGACGGCGATCGCCAGGGCGCCACCGGCAGCCGCGCCCTTCATGCCGGTGACCAGGAAGTGCCAACGGAATTCGCGCGCGATGAAGCGCGCCTCGGCGCCGACGAAATGCAGCACCTCGATGATATGGCCATTGCCGGCCATGGCGCCGCGTGTGGCGAACACCACCGTCAGCACGGTCGCCGACAGCATCAGCACCAGCACGGCGATGCCGATCGTCACCGTCGTGTGCGCCATGGCGACCAGGCGGTCGACCCAGGTGCGGTGATCGTCGAGCGCGGCGGTTGGGATCTTGGGTGTGATGGCGGCGCGCATGGCGGCAAAGTCCGGCGGGCTGGCCTCGTCGATGGTGACGATGATAAGGCGCGGGACCGGCAGTTCGTCGATGTTGAGGCCGCTGCCCAGCCATGGCTCCAGAAGGCGCGCGGTCGCCTCGCGGTCGATGATCTTGGTGCCCTTCACGCCGGGGAACTCGCCGGCGATCTGCGAGGCCTGCGCAAGGGCCGCCTCCATGTCGAGGCCGTCGGCCGGCTTGATCTGGATCGTCGCCTCGCGCGAGATCTGGTTCTCCCAGACGGAGGCGGTATCGCGCACCAGCGTCACCGCGCCGAAGGTGAGGCAGGACAGGAAGGTCATGATGGCGATGACCAGCACCAGTGCCCGCCCGGCGATGTTCTGCGCCGGCACGATCGGCGCCGTCTTGCGCTGCACACGCCGGACCGTCACCGGCGCCTCGGCGTCGGCTTCATCCTGCAGGTGATCGGCCGGAAAGTCAGTCATAGACGTCCAGCCTTCCGCCGGCCAGGATCATGCGGCGCGCATCGACCTGCTCCATCAGGCCGAGGTCGTGGGTGGCGATGACCACGGCTGTGCCCAGCCGGTTGAGCTCGATGAACAGCCTGAGCAGCCGGCGCGCCAGCGGCGGATCGACATTGCCGGTAGGCTCGTCGGCAAGCAGGATCTCCGGCTGCTCGATCAAGGCCCGGGCAATCGCGGCGCGCTGCTTCTCGCCGCCCGAAAGCACCGGCGGCAGGACATGCATGCGGTCGCCGAGGCCGACCCATTTCAGAAGCTCGGTCACGTCGGTGCGATAGCTCGCTTCCTCGCGCCCGCGCACGCGCAACGGCAGCGCGACATTCTCGTAGGTGGTCATGTGGTCGAGCAGGCGGAAATCCTGGAACACCACGCCGATGCGGCGGCGCAGCAGCGGCAGTTCGCCGCGCGAGATGCGCGAGCGGTCCTTGCCGAAGATGGTGATCAGGCCGCGCGTCGGCTTCAGCGACATGAACAAAAGGCGCAGCAAGGTCGTCTTGCCGGCACCCGAGGGGCCGCTCAGGAACTGAAAGGAGCGCTCCGGAATGTGCAGGGAGATGTCGCGGAGGATCTCCGGACCCATGCCATAGCGGAGGCCGACATTTTCGAAGCGGATCACGTTCGGCGACCTGAAACTTTCGGCGGCGACGCGCCACAATCTACTTTAACAGACCATCGACCGGCATGGTTAACCGGCGGTTAATTTTGCAACGTTCAGCGCGCATCAAAGCCATTCCGGTGGGGAAGCGTTAACCAATTCCGTTTACGCAAAAGAAACGAAGACTGCACTGGTGCCGTAATGGCTGACGAGAGAACCGCGCGCCCTGTTTCCGGCGAAATCATGACCGGCACGGCAACAAATGCCGCGCCGGAGCGCGTCATGTTCGATGCAGCCGATATCGTCGATGCCGATTATGTGGTGCTGCCGCGATTTGCCGCGACGCCGTCGGCGCCCCCGCCGCAGATCCCTCCGACGCCGCCGATCGAAGGCATGGGCATGCTGCGCAAACCGGAGGCGGCGCCGTCGCGATCCTCGCGCGGCGGCCCGATGTTCTGGATTGCCGGCGTCGGCATAGCGCTGATCTCCTTCTGGGTGTCGGGCGGTCATGCGCTGGTCCGGCAGAGCCCCTTTTGGGCGGCCGCGGCGCCGGCGAGCGCGCTCACCATTTCCGGCGTAACGTCGCGCATCGATGAATCGGGCTTGAAGCCGGTGCTGTTCGTGGATGGCGAGGCGGCCAATGACGGGACGAGGTCGCAAACGCTGCCGCCGCTCGAAATCCGCGTCACCGACAACAATTCCAACATCATCCGCTACAGGCTGGGGACATCCAACCGCTCGCTGGCGCCCGGCGAAAGATTCGGCTTTTCCAGCCGCTTCGATGTGCCTAAAGACGGCGTAAGAACCGTCGCAGTCATCTTCGCAGGCTAGACGGGTCGATATTCAGGTGAGGCCGGCCTGCAAATAGCGGCTTCCTGCGCTTCCGGCCTTCGCCGGCCGAAGCACTTAAAGCGCGTCGTGTCGAAACGGATTCACGCGACGCGCTTTAGGTCGTTGCTTGATGCATGTCGTTGTCGCAAAACCGAGGTCACTTTTGCGCGACATGCATTAGGAGTGGCGTAGCAGTTAAATTGAGGCTACGGCCGGCGTAGGCCGGTGCTCACGTACGCCGATTTTTGAAGGAAAAACTATGCCAGTTGTGCGTGGCAAGGACATTGAGGTCCTGTTTTCGGCGTCGGCGATCGCGCGCCGCAATCTCGAGCTCGCCAAGGAAATCGCCGGGCGCGACTATCACGACCTGCTGGTGATCTCGATCCTCAAGGGCTCGTTCGTCTTCGCCGCCGATCTCATCCGCGCCATGCATGATGTCGGCCTGTCGCCGGAAGTCGAGTTCATCTTCATTTCCAGCTACGGCGCCGGCACCACGAGCGGCGAGGTCAGGGTGCTGCGCGACATCGACAATGAGGTCGCCGGCCGCGATGTGCTGTTGATCGACGACATACTGGAATCCGGCAAGACGCTTTCCTTCACCCGCGACCTGATGCTTTCGCGCGGCGCCAAGAGCTGCGCCATTGCCGTGCTGCTCGACAAGCGCATGCGCCGCCAGACCTCGCTCAACGCCGACTATGTCGGCTTCGACTGCCCGGACTATTTCGTCGTCGGCTACGGCATGGATGTCGCCCATGCCTTCCGCGAACTGCCGTTTGTCGGGGTGGTCAAGGGCGACGCCTGAGGAGGCGCAGGAGTCGTTCCGAAAAGCCGCCGTTCGTTAGAATTTTCAGAAAACGTCAACGTTTCGGCGGCATCTATCTCGGCATGGCAAAGCTTCTGATCGTCGAGGACGATGAGTCCGTCCGCACCCTCGCCGCCCGCGCCCTGGAGCGCGACGGCCATAATGTCACCATTGCCACCGACGGTGCGCAGGGCCTGGACATGATCCGGCGGGCCCGTGGCGGCTACGATCTGGTGGTGTCCGACATCCGCATGCCGGAAATGGACGGCATCGAGATGGCCACTGCGGCCGCGAGGGAATTCCCGACGATGAGGATCGTGCTGATGACCGGCTATGCCGATCAGCGCGAGCGCGCCGAGGAACTCAACGGCATCATCCTCGATGTCGTGCAAAAGCCGTTCACGCTTGCCGAGATCCGCGCCCGTGTCGGCAAGGCATTAAGCTGCTTCGCTTGAGACCGCGCCGGCCGCCGGCGCGGCCCTTCGCCGACGCCCGCCGCCGAGCGCAAGCAGGCCGGCGCCGATGATCAGCGCCGCGCCCAGCACGGTCGTTTCGCGCGGCACCTCGGCGAAGAACAGGAAACCCCACAGCGGCGACCAGAGAATGCCGGTGTATTCGAACGTGGCGACGCGGTTGGCCGGCGCCATGCGGTAGGCCTGCGACAGCAGGATCATGCCGGCGGAAGCGACGAAGCCGCAGGCGGCCATCTTCAGGAAATCCGGCATCGTCGGCCACACCCATGGCCGCACGAGGAATTCGATGCTCGGATGCGCCGCGTGGGTGATGCCGGCGAGATGAAAGACGGCCGCGACGGCAACGGCGCCGCTGAGGTAGGCGCCATTCTGGTAGAAGGCCATCACTGTCGATGATTCGGTGTCGCCGATGCGGCGCGCCATCAACTGCGAAAAGCCGTAGAGGAAGGCCGAGCCCAGCGACAGCAGCGCCGCCCAGTCGAACACGCCGGCGCCTGGACGCACCATCACCAGCACGCCGACCAGGCCGATCAGCACGGTCGCCAGCGTCTTCCACGAGACGCGCTCGCCGAGATAAGGGCCGGCCATCGCCATGATGAACAGCGGCGCCATGAAATAGAGCGCCACCGCGTCGGCCAGCGGCAAGGCGGCGATCGCCAGATAATAGACCGTGTAGGACGAGAACTGGATGAAGGCGCGCAGCGTCAGCATGCCGAAGCGCTTCGACAGTACCGCCTTCAGGCCGACATCGGCCTGGACGAGCACGATCAGGATCGGCAGCGCGACGATGGCGCGGATCGCCATCACCTCGGTCACCGGATAGCCGCTCGACACCGCCTTCACCAGCGGATCCTGCAGCGAAAAGACCAGCACGCCGAGGCAGAGGCTCAGAATGCCTAGCACCATCCGGTTCTGCATCAATGTCGGCCCCCCCGCGAGCCGTTGGTTATTCAATTCACACAATTCCGGACGGAAAACCGCTGGGCTCTTTTCCTGGAATTGCTCGTAGAGCAGGATGACGCTTCGCTGGACCGTCATCCTGCTCCAACTGTTGTCGTTTGAGCATGATCTTGTCCGAAAACCGGTTCCCACTTTTCGGCATCATGCTCGTAAAAAGAACCCGCTACCATTTTCAGGCAGCGGGTACGAGTGAGGACTCTTCGATTGGTCCGCGGCCGATTTCGCGGTCGCATATCCAATGGGTATGGCGACTATCCTGCGGCGTTTGGCATCTTGCAAACGAATTGGAATGATGCCAGCAATCAAATTTTCTTATGGCGGAAATCGATGAAGCCCGTGCTCGACAGCGACCTCCTGCGCACTTTCGTGGCGGTGGCCGAAACCGGCAATTTCACCCGCGCGGCGGAGAAAGCCGGGCGCACGCAATCGGCCGTGTCGATGCAGATGAAGAAGCTGGAGGACATGGTCGGCGACGATCTGTTCGAGCGCGGCTCGCGCGGCGTGGCGTTGACGCGCCGCGGCAGCGAATTGATCTCGAACGCTCGGCGGATCGTCTCGCTGCTCGACGAGACGGCCGCCTCGCTGGTGGCGCCGCCGCTCGGCGGGCTGGTGCGCATCGGCATCCCGGCCGAATATGGCCGGTCGATCCTGTCGCGGGCACTCGGCGAATTCGCCAAGCGCCATCCGCGCGTCGAGGTCACGGTGCGCTACGCGCATTCTGATTCGCAGGTGAGGGCGCTCGCGGCTGGCGAGCTCGATCTCGCGGTGGTGTTCGAATGGGAGGGCTCTTCCGGCGGCGAGGTGCTGATGCACGACCCCACGGTGTGGGTGACGTCGACGCTGCACCACATGCATGAGGAACGGCCGGTGCCGATCGCGCTTTACAGCCGCAACGGCTGGTGCCGCGACTTCGCCATCAAGTCGCTGCAGCAGCGCGGCCTCGACTACCGGGTCGCTTATACGAGCGACACCAATGGCGGCCTGACGCTCGCCGTCACTTCCGGCCTAGCGATCGCGCCGATCTCGCGCAGCAACATCCCGGACGATTGCCGCGAGCTGACGGTCGCCGACGGCTTCGGCGACATCGATTCCTCCAACGTGGTCCTGCACCGCAATCCGCTGGCGACCGGCGAGGCGATCGACGGCATGGAGAATGCGATCCGCGAGGCCTTCATGCTGACCCGGCAGATACCGGCCGGTCTTTGAATTCTGCAACTGTGTCCGGTTTGGAGCGGTTTGCCGATAGAATTCGCGCGCCTTGGCGATGTCGAACATGCGCAGGATCGGGGTGACGGATCCAAGTTTCGGCGTAGGTGACGGAAATCCGGAAGGCGTAGCGAGCTTACTTCAGCTCCAGCAGCCGCTCGAGATAGCTGCGCTCGATATCGGGGCTGAGCGCATTGCCAAGCCGCTTGCGGATCGCGTCGAGGATCTGGCGCGCGCGCTGCACGTCGATCTCGTCGGGAACCTTGACCGAGGTGCCGTCATCGGGGCCGTTGGTGGCGCGCGGCCGCCCCAGCGGATCGCGGTCGGCGTCCTGCTGGCGGCCGCCCTGTTCGCTGCCGCCCTGATCGCCCTGCATGGCCTGCATCTGTTTCATCATGTCCTTGGCGCCACGGCGCAGCGCTTCCAGCGCGCGGCCCTGGTGGCCGACGGCCTGGTCGCCGTCGCCTTGGCCCAGCGATTGTTCGGCATTGCCCATCGATTTGCCGGCCTCGCCGAAGCCCTCATTGGGCTCCATGCCCATGCCCTCGAGTCCCTTCTTCAGCTGGTCGAGCTCGCTCTGCAGCTGGCCCTGGCCTTCCTGCAACTGCTTCAGCGCATCGGCCAAATCCTTCGGCGACATTTTCGGACGTCCGAGCGGATCGCGGTCCTGGCCGGGGCCGGGCCGCTGCTGCTGGTCGTCGAACTGGCCCTGTTCGCCGTCCTCGCCAAGCTGCTGTTGCTCGCCGCCTTCGCCACGCTGCCCGCGCTGCATCTGGTCCAGCCGGAAGGTGTCGTTCATCATTTCCTGCTGGCGGCGCATGATGTCGCCGAGCTTGTCCATCTGCTGTCGCAGCTCGCTGTCCTGCTCGCCGCCCTGCTGCTGGCGGCCGGCCTGCAGGTTGTTCATCATGTCCTGCAGCTCGGAGAGAAGCTGCTGGGCCTTGTCGCGATCGCCCGATTTGGCCAGATTCTCGATCTGGTCCATCATGCGGTCGATATCGCTCTGGCGCAGCTCGCGGCCGTTCTGCTGCATCTGCGGCGCGTTCGGGTTCTGTTGCGCGCGCTGGGCGAATTCCTGCAGGAACTGGTTCATCGCCTCGCGCAGTTCCTTCATCGCCTTCTCGATCTCCTGATCGCTGGCGCCGTTCTTGATGGCATCCTGCAACGCCTGCTGCGCCTGGCGCAGCCGCCGCTCGGCGGCCGACAGATTGCCTTCCTCGATGCCGAGCGCGATCTCCCACAGATAGGACACGACGTTGCGCAGCTGGTCGTCGCTCTCGGAGAGCTTCAGCCGGCTCCTCGCGCTCATGATGGCGAGATAGTTCGACATGTTGTCGAACGTGTCCTCGGGACGCAGCGTGATCGCGTCCATCAGGTCGAGGACGCGCGGCTTGGCATTGGTGTCGAGCGCCAGCAGCCGGCGCTGCTCGATCACCGCGCGGGCGAGCGGATTGGCGAAAGGCCGCTCCGGCATCACCATTGTCTTGGTTTCGCTGGTCGCGGTGTGGCCGGCATCGTCGGTGACGCTCAGCGTCAGCTTGATGTTGGTGCCGGCCCAGACATGCTCGGTCAGGTCCTTGGTCGTCTTGGCCGCGTTCGCCTTGCCGCCGCGGCGCGGCAGCGTCAGCGGCATGTCGGGCGCGCCGTAGAGCGGATGGGCGTTGGCGGCCGGCGGGTTCGACGGCTCGAAAACGGCCTTGGCGGAGGCGGCGCCGTAGTCGTCGTCGATCTGGTAGTTCAGCTCGATGGCGCCGTTGACCGCGCGCTTCGGCTCGCCGACGAAGCGGATCGTCGGCGGCTTGTCGGGAATGACGGCAAAGGCCCAATGGCCGAGATCGCCCTCGCCGGATTTCAGCGTCAGCGTGCCGTTGGTGTTCAGCTTGCCGGAGAACTGTCGCACGTTTGGCGCCGTCTGGCTGGCGGCGGCGGGCGCAGTCCCCTTGGCTGCTCCGGGGGGCGCCGCGGGCTCGATGGCGCGGTCATTGCCGCCTTGATCGGCATAGCTCAGCGTTTCCTCGCCCGAGCCGCCAGTGACGCGCAGCGAAACGTCGCTGCCTTGCGGAACGGAAAAGGTCTGGACGGCCTGATTGGCATCGGCGGTCAGGAACAGCGGCGCCTTGCCGGTATAGGCGGGCGGCGTCACCCAGGCGTCGATGCGCGGCGGCACGGCGTCGTGCGCGGCGCGGGCGACAAAAGCGTCGCTGATCCTGCCGCCAAAGGGTCCGAAGGAGAAGGCCAAAGCCGTGACGAACAGCAGCCCCGCCACAGCGCGCAGGCCCCAGCGGTCATAGTCCGGCACGCCGGTGCGCGGCCGGTCGGCGCCGAGGCTCGAAAGCCGCTCGGCCATGCGCTTCTGGTGCTCGCGCCACAGCGCCTGCGAAAAGATGCTGTCGGCGCCGCTTGGCCGGTCGGTCTGCACCTGCACCGGGCTGTGCAGCAATTCGTTCGCCGCCTCGATGCGCCTGTCGACCTCGGCGGCCGAGGGCATGCGGAAGAAACGCAGCGGATAGAGCGCCGCGACCGCCGCCAGCGCGAACAGGATCAGAAGGCCGATACGCGCCGAGTCCGGCAGGCGCGGGAAAAGGCCGAACCACGAAAAGCTGAAAAACAGGCTGGCGACGACCAGCAGCGGCAGCAAGAGCGGCCAGGCGCGCTCGAAGGTCATCGAGGCCCGCGTCGCCAACCGGCTGAGCGCCAAGCGCCCGGCCAGGCCGCGTCCATCGCCGGCCCGGCCGCGTTCGCCGCTGGAAATGGGTCGTTCGGTCATCGGCCCTTCCTGCCCGGGCACAATAGCCCGGACGTCATCACCAGAAGGATACCAGCAAACACGGCAAAGGCGAGGCGGGTTCCAAAAACGTGAAGCGGTTTGGCCGGGTTATGATCAGAAATTGGCGGGATTCGTGTTGGAACCGCAGACGAGGATCGCCACGCGCTCGCCGTCCGCCGGCACATAGCGCCCGGAAAGCATGGCGGCGAAGGCCGCGGCGCCACCGGGCTCGGCGATGATTCGTACGCGGTCCCACAGCGCTTTCTGCGCCGCGACGATGTCGTCGTCGCTGACCAGGATCGAGCGTTCGACGAAGGCCTCGGCGATCGGGAACATCATTTCGCCGACGCGCTTCGGCGCCAGCGAATCGGCGGCAATGCCTTCGGCGGGCGCATCGACCGGCTGGCCGGCCTCCAAGGCGCGGTAAAGCGTCGGCGCCCCCTCGGGCTCGATGGCGACGATGCGGATGCGTCCCGAGAACCAGGCGGCGATGCCGCCGATCAGGCCGCCGCCGCCCACGGCGACCAGCAGCGTGTCGATTTCGGGCAGGTCGGCTTCGATCTCCAGGCCGAGCGTGCCCTGGCCGAGCAGCGTTTCCTCCTGGTTGAAGGCATGGATCTGCAAGGCGCCGGTCCTGGCCGCAAAATCCTCGCTGGCGGCGAGCGCCTCTGCATAACGCGCGCCGACGACCACCAACTCGGCGCCGTAGCCGCGAATGCGCGCGAGCTTCGCCGGCGGGCTGACCTCGGGCACGAAGATGGTCGCCTTGTGGCCGAGCTTCATGGCGGCATAAGCGACGGCGGCGCCATGATTGCCGCCGGACGCGGCGACCACGCCGGCCTCGGGCACCTGGCGCTCGAGCAGGTTGGTGAAGGCGCCGCGCGCCTTGAAGGAGCCGGAATGCTGCAGGCATTCGAGCTTGAGATCGACCGGAAAGGCGGGACGGCCGAAATCCGCCAGGTCGACGCGCATCACCGGCGTATGGCGGACATAGGGGCGGATGCGCGGTTCGACAGCGGCGATGCGCTCGCGCGTGATCGTCTTTTTTTCCAGCATGGCCAGCTCCTTAAGGCGCGCGCCTCGGTTATTTCAGCCAGTCGGGAACCGAATCCAGTCCGATCAGGTCCTCATAGGTCTGGCGCGGCCGCACGACATGAAAACGGTCGCCGTCGACCAGCACCTCTGGCACCAGGAGCCTGGTGTTGTAGGTGCCGGCCTGCACCGCGCCATAGGCGCCGGCGGTGGAAACCGCGATCAGATCGCCTGCCTTCAATCTTGGCAGGTCGCGGTCGAGACCGATGAAATCGCCGGTCTCGCAGACCGGGCCGACGACGTCGACCTTCATGCGCGGGGTGGAGGCAGGCGGCTGCACCACCGGCCGGATGTCGTGGAAGGCGTCATAGAGCGTCGGCCGGATCAGGTCGTTCATGGCGGCGTCGACGACGAGGAAGTTTTTGGCGTCGCCTTCCTTCACATAGATGACCTCAGACACCAGGATGCCGGCATTGCCGACGATCAGGCGGCCGGGCTCGAACATCACTTTCAGGCCCAGACTGGTGACGTGCTTCCTGACGATCTCGGCATAGGCGTCGGGCAGGGGCGGCGGGCTGTTGTCGACGCGGTAGGGAATGCCGAGGCCGCCGCCGAGATCGACATGCTCGATCGAATGTCCGTCGGCGCGCAGCGCCCCGACCAGTTCGACCAGCAATGCGAAGGCATCATCGAACGGCTGCAATTCGGTGATCTGGCTGCCGATATGGGTGTCGATGCCGGTCACCCTGATCCCGGGCAGTTCAGCCGCGCGGGCATAGACCTGCCGCGCGCGCTGCCACGGAATGCCGAACTTGTTCTCGGCCTTGCCGGTCGAGATCTTCTTGTGGGTCCTGGCATCGACATCCGGATTGATGCGCAGCGAGATGGGCGCCACCTTGCCGAGGGCCACGGCACGCGCCGACAGCAATTCCAGCTCCGGCTCGGATTCGACGTTGAAGCAGAGAATGCCGGCGGAAAGCGCGAAGTCCATCTCGCGCGCGGTCTTGCCGACGCCGGAAAACAGGATCTTGCTGGCCGGGACGCCGGCGGCCAGGGCGCGGCGCAATTCGCCTTCGGAGACCACGTCGGCGCCCGCGCCCTGCCTGGCCAGCGTCCTCAGCACGGCCTGGTTGGAGTTCGCCTTCATGGCGTAGCAGACCAGCGCGTCGAGGCCGGAAAAGGCCTCCTTGAAGACGCGGAAATGCCGGGTCAGCGTCGCCGTCGAATAGCAATAGAAGGGCGTGCCGACCTCGGCTGCGATGTCGGGGATGGCGACGTCCTCGGCATGGAGCACGCCGTCGCGGTAGTCGAAATGGTTCACGGGGTTCGGTTCCGGAGGGTTGAAGCTCGATGAGATCGGGTCGATCTCATCGGCTCTAGAGCAGGGGATCGAGGATGAACTTCCTGTCCTTGACCGGTTTTTCCGGCTCGGGCGGCACCGGCTGCTTGGCCTTTTCCGCATCCTTGCGCGCTTGCTCCGCCGCCTCATAGGGCGTGTCGAGGCCGGTCTTCCTGCCGCAGGCCGTGACGGTGACAACCGCCGCCAGCAGCGCCAGCGTCACCAAAATCCTGCTACGGGTCATCGATCCATCCGTTCGAAACTGTTTCTTGTGACGCCGCTTTTAGCCGAGTTTTCAGCGCTTTGCATCCCGGCAATTGCTTTGATGCATGTCGTTGTTCCAGAACCGCTGCACACTTCTGGGCGACATGCATTAAGCCTTGGCGAGCCGCTTTTTCCAATAGCGGATCTGCTTTCGCACTTCCGACGGCGCGGTGCCGCCGAAGCTTGTGCGGCTCTTCACCGAATTCTGCACGGCAAGCACCGAAAAGATGTCGTCGGTGATGCCTGGATGGATCGAGCGCAGGTCGTCCAGCGAGAGTTTTTCCAGTCCGACCTTCTTCTCCTCGGCAAGCGCCACGGCGCGGCCGGTGACATGATGGGCTTCGCGGAAGGGCAGGCCGAGATTGCGCACCAGCCAGTCGGCAAGGTCGGTCGCGGTGGCGTGACCGGCGCCGGCCGCCTTCTTCATGGCGGCGGCGCTGACGGTCATGTCGCGCACCATGCCGGCGGTCGCCGCCAGCATCAGGTCGAGCGTCTCGGCAGCGTCGAAGACCGCTTCCTTGTCTTCCTGCATGTCCTTGCCGTAGGTCAGCGGCATGCCCTTCATCACGGTCAGCAGGCCGACGAGATGGCCGTTGACGCGGCCGGTCTTGCCGCGCACCAGTTCGGCGGCGTCCGGGTTCTTCTTCTGCGGCATGATCGAGGAGCCGGTGGAGAAGGAATCCGACAGGCGGACGAAGCCGAATTGCGGCGTCGACCAGATGATGATCTCCTCGGCGAGCCTGGACAAATGCGTCGCGCAGATCGCGGCGAGGCTCAGGAATTCGAGCGCGAAATCGCGATCCGAAACGCTGTCCAGCGAATTGCGCGTCGGCTCGCGGAAACCCAGCGCCTTCGCGGTCATGTGGCGGTCGATGCCGAAACTTGTGCCGGCAAGGGCCGCCGCGCCGAGCGGGCTTTCGTCCATGCGCTCGATGGCGTCGCGGGCGCGCGCGAGGTCGCGGCCGAACATCTCGACATAGGCCATGCAGTGGTGGCCGAAAGTCACCGGCTGCGCCGCCTGCATATGGGTGAAGCCGGGCATGACGGTCGCCGCATGTTCCTCGGCGCGTTCGAGCAACGCGGCGATCAGGTCCTTCAACGCCCGGGCGACGCGCTGGCATTCCTGCTTGACCCAGAGCCTGAGGTCGACCGCCACCTGGTCGTTGCGCGAGCGGGCGGTGTGCAGGCGTCCCGCTGTCGGGCCGATCAGGTCGGCAAGGCGGGCCTCGACATTCATGTGGATGTCTTCCAGCTTGGTCGAGAATTCGAACGTGCCGGCCTCGATCTCTTTCAGGATCGTGTTCAGCCCGTGAGCGATTTTTTCTTGATCTGCCGCCGAAATAATGCCCGTTTCGGCCAACATCTCGCTATGGGCGATCGATCCGCTTATGTCCTGCGCATAGAGCTTGCGGTCGAAGCCGATCGACGCGTTGATCGCTTCCATGATCGCGGCCGGACCCGAGGCAAAACGTCCGCCCCACATCTGGTTGCTGGCCTTCTTGTCGCTCATCGCTATAACCCGTGCTCCGGAGCAGTTTTGAAAATGGCAGACGGCAAGAGATTCTTTTTTCCGGCTACGCGCCTCATCCTGGCCGCCTTGCTGGCGGGCGTGCTGGCGGGCGCGGTCGCGGTATATGTCAGCGAGAGCGGTTCTGGCAACAACGCTCCCGAGAAGGTCGCTGTTGCCGCCGGCAAGGACGCCGCCGCCTGCGCGGCCAAGGCCGGACGCGCCAAGCAGGTCGCCGCCAAGGCCGTCGGCCAGGTGGCCGCGCTGCAGCCGGCCGACCCGCCGCAGTCGCTGAAGAGCCTGGCCTTCAACGGCCCCGACGGCAAGCCGATGACGCTGGCCGACCATGCCGGCAAGACGGTGCTGCTCAATCTATGGGCGACATGGTGCGCGCCGTGCCGCGCCGAGATGCCGGCGCTCGACGCGCTGCAGAAGGAAAAGGGCGGCAATGCCTTCGAGGTGGTCGCGGTCAATGTCGACACCGGCGACGACACGAAGCCGAAGAAGTTCCTCAAGGAGATCGGCGTTCAAACGCTCGGCTTCTACCGGGATCCGACGATCGCGCTGTTCAACGAGGTCAAGACGCGCGGGCTGGCGCTCGGGCTTCCGGTCACCATGCTGATCGACGCGGATGGCTGCCTGATCGCGCATATGAACGGCCCGGCCGAGTGGTCGAGCCCCGATGCCAAGCGGCTGGTGGAGGCGGCGCTCGAACCCTGATCGTATCAGGCTGAGCGCGCCGCCGCGGCAGGCTCGAGCATCAGGATGCTGCCGCCGCTCCTGCCGGCAGGCTTGACGCCGTCATCGGCGGCCGGAACGCCGGTCAGCTCGCCGAACGCCTCGATCGGGCCAGGCCTGCCGAGATAATATCCCTGGCCGATGTCGCAATCCTCGGCATCGAGAAAGCGCAGCTCGTCCAGCGTCTCGACGCCTTCGGCCAGGACCGGCAGGCCGAGGCCGCGCCCCAAACCCAGCACGGCGCGCACGATGGTCGCCACCTGGTCGTTGCGGTCGACAGACTTGATGAAGGATCCGTCGATCTTGATCTTGTCGAACGGGAAGGCGCGCAGGTTGGACAGCGACGAATAGCCGGTGCCGAAATCGTCCATCGCCACCCGCACGCCGAGCGCCTTGATCTGGCGCAAGGTGGCCAGCGCCCGCGGCATGTCCTTCACCAGCGCCGTCTCGGTGATCTCGAGCTCGAGCCGGCCCGCCGCCAGGCCTGAACGAAGCAGCACCTCATGCACCCGGCGGCTGAAATCGAGGTTGTGAAGCTGCACCGCCGAGACGTTAACCGCGATCGTCAACGGGTTCTTCCATGTTGCGGCCTCGTTGCAGGCCGTCGCCAGCACCCACTCGCCGATCTGGGCGATCGAACCGCTATCCTCGGCCACCGGG
Organism: Mesorhizobium sp. B3-1-9; assembly: GCF_006439595.1. Taxonomy (NCBI): domain Bacteria; kingdom Pseudomonadati; phylum Pseudomonadota; class Alphaproteobacteria; order Hyphomicrobiales; family Phyllobacteriaceae; genus Mesorhizobium; species Mesorhizobium sp. B3-1-9. The sequence goes on along the minus strand of NZ_VFTJ01000012.1, from coordinate 85,355 downwards.
ATGAACACCGAGGGCGGAACCTCTCCGCGTTCGGGATGCTGCCAGCGGAGCAAGGCCTCGAAGCCGACCATCCTGCCGCTGCTGATTTCCTTCTGCGGCTGGTAGACGAGCCGGAATTCGCCGCGCGCCACGGCCTGGCGCAGGTCCTGCTCCATGATGCGCCGGTCTCGCGCCTCGGCGCCCATCGAGGCCTCGAAGTAGCGGAACGTATCCTTGCCCTCGGCCTTGGCGCGATAGAGCGCGGTGTCGGCATGGCTGATCAGCGCCGCCTGTTCGTCGGCGTCGAGCGGGTAGAGCGCGATGCCGATGCTGGCCGAAATCATGCCGCCGGGCGACAGCCGGTTTTCCTGACGCAGCGCCGAAAGCACCGCTTCGGCAATGCGGCCGGCCGCCTGCGGGTCGGGAAGGCTGGGGGCTATGATGGCGAATTCGTCGCCGCCGAGCCGGGCCAGCATCTGGCCGTGGCGCAGCACGCCGGAGGCGCAGTGAGCCACCTTTTGCAACACGGCGTCGCCGGCGGCGTGGCCGAAGAGGTCGTTCACTTCCTTGAACCGGTCGAGATCGAGAAGCATGAGCGCCAACTGGCCGTCTTTGCCGCCTTCCGCGGACGCGGCGATCTCGGCTTCCAGGCGGCCGGTGAAGCTGCGGCGATTGGCAAGCCCGGTGAGCGGGTCGTAATGCGCGAGGCGCATGATCTCCTGCTCGGCCTTCCTGCGCTCGCGAATATCGCGGACGGCAACGACCAGGTGCGGCTTGCCGCAATAATCGATGCTCCTGGCGATCAGTTCCACCGGAATCCGGCTGTCGTCCTGGCCGCGCAGGTCGACCTCCTGCGCCTGCCCGTTGCCGGCGGCGACGGCGGAAGCAATCCGCTCGCCGAACAGGTCGCCTAGCGTCATCGCGTTCAGCGTGCCGGCGGCGATGCCGCTCAGCGCAGCGATGCTGTCATTGGCGCTGACGATGCGGCTGCCGTCGCAGACGATGAGGCCCTCGACGGCGGCATTGGCGAGACCGTGCATACGCTCCGCCTCTGTCCTGTGGCGGCGGAAGCGCAGGTCGATCCACAGCGCCGTGGCCGACAGCACCAGGATGACGAGGCTTGCCGCCGCGGCGGCAAAGGCCTGCGACATCGGCGCAATCGTGAATTTCGAGATCTCGATCGAGGAATCCGGATAGATCGAGACGGCGGCCATGGCGATGAAATGCAGCGTGCAGATCGCCAGCGTGAGCAGGACAGCGCTGGCGACCGTCGCCTGTGTGGACGGCCGGCGAAGCACGACAAGCATGGAGAGCGCGGCAAGCGTTACGCCCGAGGCCAACGACGCGGCGACCAGCAGCTGGTTCCAGACGATCCGGCCTTCGACCTCGAAAGCCGCCATGCCGGTATAATGCATCGCCGCAATGCCGATGCCGAGCACGGCGCCCCCGACGAGGTAGTGGTCGATGCTACGGCGCACCGTCGCGATCCACATACCGGCCGCGGTCAGGATGACGGACATCGCCAGCGAAGCCACCGAAAGCTCGGCGTTGTAGGCGTTGGGTATTCCCGGCGTGAAGGCGATCATGGCGATGAAGTGCGTCGCCCATATGCCGAAGCCGGTCGACGCGGCTGCAATCAGCAGCCACATATGACGGTTTCGGCTCGTCGATTGGTCGACATGGCGAAGCAGGTTGACGGCGGAGAAACAGGAGATTCCGCAAATGAGCGCGGCCAGTGCCACCAGTCTCAGGTCGTGCTCGTTCACGATGCAATTATAGACGGTCAGCATCTTGCTTCACCTGATCTTCCCCCATCAATCAAGGCAACATGATTGATTAGGGCCGGACGGCTGAAGAATCGATTATGCTGCCCGCAACCGCTGCGTGCTTTCCAGGTTGTATTGATGCGCCGGAACGATCTCAGGATCGATTGTGTCGATCCGGGAGGCCGTTACTTCACCCGCACCGTGACCACCAGCGCCTCGTGATCGGCGCTCGGGCTGCCGTCCGGCAACACCGCCGGCAGCGTCGCCGGCGCGCTTGCCGTGAGGCCGCGGGTGAAGAACCAGTCGATATGGCCGGCCGGCGTCAAGTCGCCGACCGCGCGCCGCTGGGTGGGCTTGTCGAAAGCATTGGCCGTCTTCCAGTCGTAGCCATGCCCGGCAAACACCGCGAACAAAGGCTCATGGCGCTCCGGATACATCAGCCGGTCCGGTTCGGCGGCAACGCGCTTTAGCCACGCCGCAGGATCGTCATTGCGTTCCGGGTATGTGGCGGTCAGCGTGTTGAAGTCGCCGCCGATCAGGACCGGCGCCTCCGCGTCATACCTGTCGATGGCGTCGAGGAGATGGCGCGTCTGGTCGGCGCGGCCGGCAGGCGTGGTGCGGTTTTCGAGATGCACCGAAACGACGGTGACCCGATGGTCGCCGACCATCACCTGCCCGCCAAGCGCCATGCGGCCGCCAATGCGCGGCTGGCCGTGCTCCGGCAGGAACCAGGCGCCGGCCGCGTCCAGGCGAATGAGAAAAGGCCGCAGCAGCGGAACGGCACTGGTTACGGCATTGCCATGGAAGCCCTCCGTGTTCTCGGCGCCGCCATTTGCCGCCTGCTCCGTCTCATTGCCGGTGCCGAGTTCCAGGAACTCGACGCCATAGGCGTAGGAATGGCCCAGACGATCGGCAAGCCGGCTCAACAGATGGCCGTTGCCGGAGCGGGCCATGCCTTTGTCAACCTCGGACAGCAGCACGACGTCCGGCGCCTGGCCGGCGATCGTTGCGGCGATGGCATCGATATGGCGCAGCCGCTCGACGTTCCAGGCCATGACGGTCAGGCTCCCGCCGACGCTCCCGCGCGACGCCTGGCCGCCGATCTCGATCTCGCCCAGGGCGGGAACGGCGGCGGCGTGGCGCAGATGGGTGGCGCTGTCGCGCGGTCCGTTCCGCATCGCGTTGCGGGCGGCCACAGGCACGTGCGTGAGCTGCGGGACCAGCATGTCTCTTCTCATCCAGTTAGCCGGTTAATCACGGAAGGCCTTTTCGGCGCTTCGAGGCGCCCTAGCTTCCTAGAGCGCCGATGTGACGTTTTCATGCCGGCGCGACCGCTGCCAGGGGAGGAGAGACTGGCTGTCCACAGGAACCGCTTACCGGTCCAGGGGCCACAACAGAACTGTCACATACCTTCTCTATGAGAGCGGGCAAGGACTTGCGCAAAAACCCTTGTCACACTGCCAATCAAGAGGGAAAAACCATGACGATCATCAAGCGGGGCTTTGCCGCCCTTGCCGCCGGCGCGCTCAGCACCGCGCTCGCGGTTCCTGCTTTTGCGGAGCCGGTCAAATTCGATTTCTGGTTCGGTCTTTCGGGCGATCTCGCCCGCGTCGTCGATACGCTGTGCAAGAACTTCAACGAATCCCAGAAGGACTACGAGGTCGTCTGCACCAGCCAGGGCAATTACGACGCCACGCTGCAGAACACGATCGCCGCCTTCCGCGCCGGCAAGCAGCCCACCGTCGTCCAGGTCTATGACGTCGGCACCGCCACCATGATGCTGTCGGGCGCCTACAAGCCCGCCGACAAGCTGATGGAAGAGAACGGCTACAAGATCGACTACAGCGACTATTTCCCAGGCATCGCGCGCTATTACGCGACGTCGAAGGGCGAGATGCTGTCCTTCCCCTTCAACTCGTCGACCGCGCTGATGTACTGGAACAAGGACGCCTTCGCCAAAATCGGCAAGACCGAGGCGCCGAAGACCTGGGAAGATGTCGCCGCCGACCTCCAGGCCTTGAAGGACGCCGGCTATGATTGCCCGATGGCGATCAACATCTCGGCCAATGAAAGCTGGCAGCTGATGGAGCAGTTCTCGGCGCTGCACAACCAGCCGGTCGCCACCAAGAACAACGGCTATGACGGCCTCGACGCCCGCCTCGAAGTCAACAAGACCAAGTTCGTCCAGTACGTCACCGACCTCAAGAAGTGGTATGACGCCGGCTTGGTCAAGATCAAGTCGAAGGATCTCGGCCAGGATATGGTTCAGGCTTTCGCCACCGGCACCTGCCAGCTCATCCTGACCTCGATCGGCGACCACGGCACCGTCGGCCGCACGCAGAAGGAAGGCATGAACTGGGACGTCGCCGAGCTGCCGGTCTATGCCGGCACCGAGCGCAAGAATTCGCTGGTCGGCGGTGCTTCGCTGTGGGTGCTGTCGGGCAAGTCGGACGGCGAATACAAGGGCGCGGCCGCGTTCCTCAACTTCATCCACGACCCCAAGACCGCTTTGTTCTGGTCGACCAACACCGGCTACATTCCGGTGACGAAGTCGGGCTTCGATTTCATGAAGTCCAACGGCTTCTACGACAAGGCGCCCTATAAGGGCCGCGAAGTGGCTATCGCCAGCCTGACCGCGTCGGAGCCGACCGACATCACCCGCGGCGTTCGCCTCGGCAACTTCACCCAGATCCGCGCCGAGTTCGGCACCCAGATGCAGGCGATCTTCGCCAACAAGGTCAGCGTGCAGGAAGGCCTCGACGCGCTGGTCAAGAATGGCGACGCGATCCTCGATCGCTTCCAGCAGACCTATCCGGGTAAGACCCTGCCCTGATCCCGGATACTGGAACGGCCGCCCGCCGAGCATCGACGGGCGGCCATTTCCTATGGGTTTTGATTTACGCATGTCTTTGTCCCGAAACCGGTTCCCACTTTCGGGAGACATGCTTTAGTCTTGTGCCGCGAGAGCGGGTTGGCGGTTCAACGACATCGGCGGATCGATGGAAAAACGCGTCACTTTCAGCAAATGGACGATCGGCATCCTGTTCGCCGTGCCGCAGCTTTTCCTGATCTTCACCTTCTTCTACTGGCCGGCCGGGCAGGCCGTGTACTGGTCGCTGACGCTGCAGCAGCCTTGGGGCGGCGGCAATATCTGGGTCGGGCTCGACAATTTCCGCTCGATCCTGTCCAACGCCAGCTACTGGGACTCGATCACCGCCAGCATGATCTTCGCCGGCATCAGCACGGGTCTGGCGATGACAATCGCGCTGGTGCTCGCCGCCTTGACCGACCGGCAACTTGCCGGCTCATGGCTGTATCGCGTGGTGCTGATCTGGCCCTACGGCATCGCCGCGCCGGCGCTTGCGCTGGCATTTCGCTTCATCCTGGCGCCGGAAGCCGGCTTCATGGCCGTCGTCAACCGAGCCTGGCCCGGCTTCTGGGACCCGGGCCTCGACGGCGCCGACGCCATGGCCTCGATCATCATCGCCTTTTCCTGGAAATATGTCGGCTATAATTTCATCTTCTTCCTCGCCGCTTTTCAGGCGATTCCGCGCTCGCTGATCGAGGCGGCGGCGATGGACGGCTCCGGCGTCATCAGGCGCTTCTGGGATATCCAGTTCCCGCTGATCACGCCGACCATCTTCTTCCTGCTGGTCATCAACATCACCGAGAGCTTCCAGGATTCCTTCGGCATCGTCGACATCATGACCGCCGGCGGCCCGGCCAACGCCACCAATCTGATGGTCTACAAGATCTATTCCGACGGCTTCAAAGGTTTGGATTATTCAGGCGCCGCCGCGCAGAGCATCATCCTGATGCTGCTGATCATCGCCCTTACCATCGTTCAGTTCCGCTTCATCGAGCGGCGCGTGCATTACCGGTGAGGCGGCCATGGTCGAGCGCACCCCGATCCTCAATTTCTTCACGCATCTGATCCTGTTCGCCGGCTTCGTATTCTGCGTGGCGCCGTTTGTTATCGTCGCGATCGCCGCCTCGCACAATCTGAAGGACGTCAACGACGTGCCGATGTCGCTGCTGCCCGGCAGCGATTTCTGGGTCAACATCAAGACGGCGTGGACGACCGCCGATCTCGGTCCGAAGCTGCTCAACTCCTTCATCATGGCGTTTGGCGTGGCTGCCGGCAAAGTGATCATCTCGGCGCTGACCGCCTTCTCGATCGTCTATTTCCGCTATCCCGGCCGCATGCTGATGTTCTGGCTGATCTTCATCACGCTGATGCTGCCGCTCGAGGTGCGCATCGTGCCGACCTACGCGGTGGTTGCCAACGTGCTCGAGCCCTATCAGGCGATCATGGACCTGACCGGCCTCTCCTGGCTGATCGAAAAGGTCTCGGGCGTGCAGGTTTCGCTCAGTCTGGGACTGCTCAACTCCTATAGCGGCCTGATCCTGCCGCTGGTCGCCACCGCCACCGGCACGTTCCTCTACCGCCAGTTCTTCCTGACCGTGCCGGACGAGTTGACCGAGGCGGCGCGCATGGACGGCGCCGGCGCGCTGCGCTTCTTCGTCGATATCCTTCTGCCGCTGTCGCGCAACAACATGGCAGCGCTCGGCACCATCATGTTCCTGTGGGCCTGGAACCAGTATCTGTGGCCGTTGCTCATCACCACGGACCAGTCGCATGCGATGGCGGTGACCGAGCTGAAGCAGCTCATACCCAATGTCGGCGGCGCGCCGGAATGGCATATCGCCATGGCCGGCACGCTGATCGTCATGCTGCCGCCGCTGATCGTCGTGGTCTTGATGCAGCGCTGGTTCGTGCGCGGCCTGATCGCCACCGAAAAATAGGGAGACAAAAATGGCCTCCATCACCATTCGCGGCGTCAAGAAGAACTACGCCAAGACGCAGGTCGTGCACGGCGTCGACCTCGACTTCGCTTCGGGCGAATTCGTCGTCATCCTGGGGCCGTCGGGCTGCGGCAAGTCCACGCTGCTCAGGATGATCGCCGGGCTGGAAGAGATTTCCGACGGCACGATCGCGATCGACGGCACGGTGGTCAACAGGCTCGAGCCGCGCGAGCGCGGCTGCGCCATGGTGTTCCAGAATTACGCGCTCTATCCGCATATGAGCGTGGCACAGAATATCGGCTATTCGCTGAAGGTAGCCGGCGTTGCGTCGGCCGAGCGCGCCCAGCGCGTCCAGGCGGTGGCACGCGTCCTGGAGCTGGAGCACCTGCTCGACCGCAAGCCGATGGCGCTCTCCGGCGGCCAGCGCCAGCGCGTCGCCATGGGCCGCGCCATGATCCGCGAGCCGAAGGTGTTCCTCTTCGACGAGCCGCTCTCCAACCTCGACGCCAAGCTGCGCGTGCAGATGCGCTCCGAGATCCGCAAGCTGCACCGGCGCCTCAGCGCCACCTCGGTCTTCGTCACGCATGACCAGGTCGAGGCGATGACGCTGGCCGACCGGCTGGTGGTGATGAATGGCGGCCGCGTCGAGCAGGTCGGCACGCCGGCGGAAGTCTACAGCCGGCCGGCAAGCCGCTTCGTCGCCACCTTCGTCGGCGCGCCGGCGATGAACATGCTCGAAGGCACCGTCACGCTCGACGGGCTGTCATTGCTCGGCGGCAGCCGCAAGCTCAATGTGTCGCGCACGGGCGTTCCCGTGGGCGCGAAAGTCGCGGTCGGGATTCGGCCGGAGGCGGTGCGCATGGTGGCGCCGGGCACGCCGGGAGCGCTCGCGGCGACTGTCGATCTCGTCGAAGAGTTGGGCGCCGGCCGCGTCGTCTATGTCGATCTCGACGGCGCGCCTTTCTCCATCGTGACGTCGGAGACCGTTCACCCCGAACCGGGCAGCACGATCGGCCTGCAGTTCGCCGAATCGGACCTGCACTTCTTCTCCTCGGAGACGGGTGGCAGGCTCGACGTGTTCAAGGCCTCGGTGCCGGAACCGGCTCCGGCGACGTTGTGAATTTGATTTGAGGGTTCATGCAATGAAAATCATCCAGGTCACCGACGTCCATCTCGGCCGTCGGCGCGAGATACGCTACGGCGCGAACCTGAATGAACGACTCGATCGATGCATCGATCATATCAATCAACGTCATAGCGATGCGACGCTCTGCATCTTCACCGGCGACCTGACCGATGACGGAGAGGCCGAGAGCTATTCCGATTTGAAATCGGCGCTGAGCCGGCTCACTGTGCCTTACCAGCTGCTGCCTGGAAACCATGACCGGCGCGCCAATCTGATCGCCGCCTTTCCGGATAACGGGACGGACGGCAACGGCTTCGTGCAGTCGGTGCTCGACACGCCGGAAGGGCGACTCGTTTTTCTCGACAGCATGGCGGAGGGCCGCGTCACCGGCGAGTTGTGCGACAACCGGCTTGCATGGCTCGACGCACGGCTTGGCGAGGCGGCAGGCAAGGCGGCTTATATTTTCCTGCATCATCCACCCGTCGAGCTTGGCCTCACTCTGCTCGACCCGCTCGGCCTCGAACAGCCGCAGCGGCTCATCGACGTGCTGACCCGCCACGGCAATGTCCGCTACATCTTCTTCGGCCATGTCCATCGCGACATCGCCGGCACCGTCGCCGGCATTCCGTTCTCGGTGCAGCGCGGCCTGCATGCCCGCTTCATGCTTGACCTGGTCGGCGACGAAGTGGTCGAGCAGGCGCCGCCCGCCTATTCGATCATCCTGATCGATGGGCAGCGTGTGGTCATTCACAGCGTTGATTTCCTGGAGCAATGGCCGCTTTGGTCGCCTGCGACCGGGCAGCGCGTGCGCTGAGGCATGCCGATATTCAGGTGAGGCCGGCCTGCAAACGGCGGTTTCCTGCGCTTCCGGTGCTCACGTACTTCAAGTACGCTCCGCTCCGGTTCTCGGAACCCGCCGTTTTCGGCTCGGCCTGACCTGAATCTCGACACGCCTCAACCCCGACCTAAGCAAAGACATGCGCCTTGCCGGTGAAGGTGAGGCGCACGATCTCGCCTACAGCCGGCGCGTCCATGCCTGTCCTGCGCAGGATGAGCGGCGTGTTGCCGATGGCGGCGGCATCGGGCGGATCCGGGCTGTTGAGCAGCCGCACCGCGACGGTGCAGACCGAGCCGGCGAACTCGCAGTCCGTCACTTCGCCGAACAGCATGTCCGGCGTGCCGGACATGCCCTCGCGCGAGGTCCGCTTGAGCAGGACCTGCTCGGGCCGCAGCATAATGCGCGCGACATCGCGCCGTTCCTTTGTGTCGACTGCGATGCGGCCGAGTCGCGACACGGCAAAACCGTCCGCGATCCTCGCCGGCACGATGATGGCGTCGCCGAGGAACTCGGCGACCATCCTGTCCCTGGGCTGGAAATAGAGCTCGCGCGGCGTGCCGACCTGCGAGAACAGGCCGTCGCGCATCACCGCCACCTGGCTGGCGAAGGAGAGCGCCTCGGCCTGGTCGTGCGTGACCAGTATGGTGGTGATGCCGGCCTCTTCCAGAAGCTCGGCCACCGCCTTGCGCATCGACGCGCGAAGCCCGGTGTCGAGCGCCGAGAACGGCTCGTCGAGCAGCATCAGCCTGGGCTTCATGGCCATGGCGCGGGCAAGCGCCACGCGCTGCTGCTGGCCGCCGGAAAGCTCGTGCGGCCGCCGCTTCAGGATCGCCTTGTCCAGTCCGACGATGTAGGCGAGCTCGACGATATGCTCGGCTCGTCTATCGGCATTCCGCGCGATGCCGAAACCGATATTGTCGGCGATGGTGAGATGCGGGAACAGAGCGCCGTCCTGCGCGACGACGCCGATGCCGCGCCGATGCGCCGGCACGGCCGCGCCGCCATTGGCGAGCACCTTGCCGTCGAGCGCGATGCGACCGCGGTCCGGCGCCTCGAAGCCAGCGATCAGCCTGAGCAAGGTTGTCTTGCCGCAGCCGGACGGCCCGACGATCGCGGTGCGGCTGCCGCTCTCGACAGCCAGGTCGACGCCGGCGAGTGCCGTCACCGGGCCGTAGCTTTTCGCGACGCCATTGAGTTCGAGAAAGCTCATCGTCCGGCCATCCGCTTCGATTGGACGTAGAGCCACCAGGTCATCGGCAGCGACATCGCCACCATGATCAGCGCATAAGGGGCGGCGGAGGCGTAGTCGATCTCGCCGCTGTAGGACCAGAAGGCCATCGCCAGCGTGCGGGTGCCGTTGGGCGCCAGCATCTGGGTGGCGGTGAGCTCGTTGGTGATGCCGAGCGCCACCATCGCCATGCCGGCCGCTGCACCCGGCGCCGACAGACGGATGGTCGTCGACCACAGCGCCTTGACCGGCGGACGGCCGAGGCTGGAAGCGGCGCGCTCCAGCTCCACCGGCGCCTGCGCGATCGAGGCGCGCAAGCTTATCAGTGCGCGCGGCAGGAACATCAGCGCGTAACCGAACAGGATGGTGAACAGCGTCTGGTAGAGCGGCAGCGCGACGCGCACGGTGATGGTCACCAGCGCCAGCGCGATGACCACGCCCGGCAACGCGCCGACGATATAGTTGCAGCTCTCGAGCAGACGCTGCAGCCGTCCCGGCGCGCGGATCGAGATCCAGGCCATCGGCATGGCGGCCAGCGTTGCAAGCACCGCGCCGGCGATGGCGAGGAACAACGTCTGGCCGAGCGCCAGCCCGATCTCGTCCCAACGCCAGACTTCCGTGCCGCCGGCGATCAACCAGCGGCTGACCGTGACGAAGGGCACGCCGAGCGACAGCAGCGCGACGCCCGCCGGCAAAAGCAGGCAGGGCAAGGTGGCGCGGCCCAGGCGAGCGCGCTGCTGCTGGCGCGCGGCGCCGGAACCGACGCGGGCATAGCGCTCCTCGCCGCGTATCATCACCTCGAGAGCGAGCAGGAAAAGGCAGCAGACCACCAGCACGGCGGCCAGCATGTTGGCCGCCGGACCGTTGAAGGTCGACTGGAACTGGTCGACGATCGCGGTGGTGAAGGTATCGAAACGGATGAAGACATAGAGGCCGTATTCGGCCAGAAGATGCAGGCCGACCAGCAGCGAGCCGCCGCAGATGGCGAGCCTGAGCTGCGGCAGCACCACGCGCGCGAAAACCCGCCAAGGATCAAGACCAAGCGCCGCGGCCGCATCCTCCAGCGCCGGATCGAGCCGGCGCAGCGCGGCGGCGATCGGCAAGTAGAGGAAAGGGAAATAGGCGATGACGGAGACCAGCACGCCGGCCCACAGCCCGTGCAGGCCCGGAACGAAGCTGATCCAGGCATAACTGTGCACGAAAGCGGGAATGGCGAGCGGCGCGACCGAAAGCCACGACCACCAGCGGTTACCTGGCAGGTCGCTGCGCTCGGTCAGCCAGGCCAGCGCCACCGACAGCACGATGGCGATCGGCACGGCGACAACGACGAGGAGCACGGTGTTGACCAGCAATTCGCCGACGCGCGGGCGGAAGATCAGCGCCGCCACGGTATCCCAGCCGGTCTGGATCGCCACCCAGACGATGAAGGCGAGCGGCAGCAGCGCGATAAGCGCGATCAGAGCGGCGGCGAGCGTGATCCACGAGATGGACCGGTGCTTCTTCATCCCGGCCGCCGGCAGTCTTGCCGGCGTCATGTCGATCGCCGACTGCATCAGGCAGGCCGCTGCGCCGCTGCCGCCGGGCGGCGGAAGCGATCTGATACGCCGCGCGAGCGGCTCGAAGCGCAGTCGATCGTCATCGACGAAGCCATCTCCAAACAAAAACGCTCCCGCGGAAGGCGAATTGCCGCGGGAGCACGGTCGTTTGCCCTTTTAGGACCAACGCGAACTAAAGCAAGCCGGCTTGCGTCATCAGGTCGATGACCTTCTTGGAATTCAGCGTCGCCGGATCGACTTTCGGCGCCTGCAGGTCGGGGAGCGGCACCAGCTTCGGGTTGGATTCGGCACCCTTGCCGACCGCATATTCATACGACGTGCCGGTCTTCAGCACGTCCTGGCCGCCCTTGCCGGTCACCCACTTCAGGAAGGCTTGGGCTTCCTTCGGATGCTTGCTGGAAGCCAGCACGCCGCCGCCCGACACCGAAACGAAGGCGCCTGGGTCCTGGTTCTTGAAATAGTGCAGGGCGACATTCCCGCTGTTTTCGCCGGTCTTGGCCTGATCGCCGAAATAGTAATAGTGGTAGATCACGCCGCCATCGATCTCGCCGGCATTGACCGCCTTCATCACCGTCGAGTTGCCCTTGTAGGCGGTGAAGTTCGTCTTCATTGCCTTCAGCCAGTCGGCGGTGGCGGCTTCGCCCTTGATCTGCAGCAGCGCGCTGACGATGGCCTGGAAGTCGGCGCCGGACGGCGAAGCGGCCCAGCGGCCCTTCCAGCTGGGATCGGCAAGATCGAGCAGCGACTTGGGCAACTGGTCTTCCTTGAGCTTGTCCTTGTTGTAGGCAAAGACGGTGCTGCGGGCGGCGACGCCGACCCACTTGCCGCTCGACGGCTGGTATTCCTGCGGAACCTGCGCCAGCGTATCGACGTCAACCGGCGCCAACAGGCCGGCCGCCTCGACCAGCGCCATGGCCGGCGAATTCTCGGTCAGGAACACATCGGCCGGCGAGGCCGCGCCCTCGGCGACGATCTGGTTGGAAAAATCGCTGTCGCCGCCGTTGCGCAACGTAACCTTGATGCCGGTTTCCTTGGTGAAGCCCGCCGCCCATTCCTTGGCGAGGCTCTCATGCTGGGCATTGTAGACAATGATGCCTTGATCCTCGGCCATGGCCGGGGCGGCGATCAGGCCGAGCGCCAGCGCGGTGGCGAGCGTGGAAAGGGCAATCTTCATGGGCATCATCCTCAAATCTGGAGACAGGGTTCGGACACGGCTGCACCTATCAATACCTGATTATTGTAGTCAACATTGTGACCCTGCTTCAATCGGTCGCCGTGCCGCAAACTTTCGTGATTTTGCGGTAGTTTGGCTTGGACATTATTTCGCCGGCCACGTAACAAACCAAGGCCGAGACGCGAACATCTGGGGGTAAACTCTTGTGACCGGCAAGGACGAGGCCGAGCTTTCCCGGCTGCTCAGGGCCGCGATCGGTGGAGACGAAAGGGCTTATGCCGACTTTCTGCACCGGGTCGCCACCCTCGTTCGCGGCTTTGTCCGGCGCAAAATCGTTCAGGGCGGGGTCGACCCCGAGGATGTCGTGCAGGAAACATTGCTGGCCATTCATGTGAAACGCCACACTTGGCGGCCGGATGCGCCGGTGTTGCCCTGGATCTATGCGATCGCCCGCTTCAAGCTGATCGACGCGTTCCGCAGGCGCGGGCGGCGCATCGAGGTCGAGATCGACGAGATCGCCGAAACCTTCGCCGAGCCGGAGGCGGAGACGGTGAGCGAGCGCGATATCAACCGGGCGCTCGACGGATTGCCGCCCGCGCAACGCTCGGTGGTCTCCTCGATCTCGGTCGACGGGCAGTCGATCGGCGAGACGGCGGCCAAGCTCGGCATCAGCGAGACGGCGGTGCGGGTGTCCCTGCATCGCGGCCTCGCGGCGATCGCAAAAAGATTCGGACGACAGTGACATGAGGACCGAGGATCTCATCAAGGCGCTCGACGCCGATGCCCGCGACAAGGCGATGCCGATGGGCAAGGCCTGGTGGCTGGCGGTCGGCGTGGCCGTGGTGATCGCGGCGGTGGTTTTCTTTGCGACCATCGGGCCGCGCCCCGACATCATGCTGGCCATGCATACGATGCGCTTCATGTCGAAATTCCTGTTCACGCTGGTGCTTGCGGTCAGCGCCTTCGCGCTGATCCGCGCGCTTTCGATGCCGGGTGCTTCGACCAGGCGGGCAATGGCCTGGATGATTGCCGCGCCGCTTCTGGTCGTGCTGGCCGTGATCCTCGAGCTATTTGTCGTGCCCGAGGCCGATTGGGGCAAGCGGCTCGTCGGCACGAACATGATGATCTGCATGAGCTTCATCCCGCTGATCGGCATCGGTCCGCTGGCGATCTTCCTCGGCATGCTGCGTTATGGCGCGCCGACGCGGCCGGTGCTTGCCGGCGCCGTCGCCGGCCTGCTCGCGGGCGGGGTCGCGGCAACCTTCTATGCCGCGCATTGCTTCGACGATTCACCGCTCTTCGTTGCCACCTGGTATACGGTCGCGATCGCCTTCCTGACGCTGCTCGGAGCCATCGGCGGCCGGCTCTTCGTGCGCTGGTAGCCGCCGCACACCGATTCTTCGGTACAGTTTGGAAACAGTACCTTAAGCATGCCGGCAATTGTTTGCCGGTTAGCGGAGTGATCGCCAGCGTCCACGCAACCATTCCTTAAAACCGATCCGCCAGGGTTGTGGCAACGTGCAGTTGCGTGTTGGGTGGGATCGCATTGTGGCGTGGTTGAACTGGAAAGGGCTCTCCGTGCCGACAGGCACGCTGCGCAGGGTCTGCTGGTGGTCGGCCTGGTCGCCGCAGCCGTGTCGATCCTGCTGCCGCGTCTTGAACTGGGCGCCGACGCGCTGAGGCTCTGCCTGCAGATATCCGTCGCCATCACCGCCGCGACGCTGTTTTTGTCGGCGCTGTTCATTCACCGCATCGTCGACGATCGCCGGCAGATAGCCGAGAGCGAGCAGCGCTTCCGCCGCGCCATGGAGGATTCGGCGATCGGCGTCGCCATTGTCGGCCTCGACGGTCGCATCCAGCAGGCCAACCCTGCCTTCGCAGCCATGCTCGGCTACAGCCGCGCGGAGATCGAGGCGCTGACCTTCCCGCAGATCACGCATCCGGACGATCTTTCGATCGGCCGCGAGACGATGATGAACGTGCGGGAAGGCCGGATCAGCTCCTACCATTTCGAAAAGCGCTACCTCAGGAAAGACGGGACTCCGGTCTGGGCGCAGCTTGCCGGCTCGGTCATCTGCGACGAGGACACAGGCAAGCCGCTTTATCTGGTGTCGCAGATCGAGGACATCGACGCCCGCAGGCAGGCCGAGGCGCGCATCGCCGAGGCCGAGACTCGATGGAATTTCGCGCTCACCAGTGCCGGGCAGGGCATCTGGAGCCTCGATATGCGCAAGGGCGGCACGACCTATTCCGAAACCTGGGTGAAGATGCTGGGCTATGCCGACGGCGAGCTCGACGGCGACCCCGACCGCTGGCTGACCATGATCCACCCCGACGATCGCGAGCGCGTCGCCGAGGCGGATCGCGCGCACCTTGCCGGCGAGACGGCCTTTTTCGAGGCGGAGTTCCGTATGCGGCACAAGGACGGCCACTGGGTCTGGATCCTCGACCGCGGCAAGGTGATCGAGCGTGACGGCGAGGGCCGGCTGGTCCAGGCCATCGGCAGCCTGACCGATATCACCGAGCGCAAAGAGGCCGAGGCGCGGCTGATGGTCTCGGCGGCGATGCTGGCCGACGAGAAGGAACGTCTCAGGGTGACGCTGCAGTCGATCGGCGATGCGGTGATCTGCACCGATGCCGCCAATCGCGTCACCTTCATGAACCCGGTTGCCGAAAAGCTCACCGGAGTTGACGTTGGCGAGGCTATGGGCAAGATGCTCGGCCATGTTTATTGGGCGGTCGACGAGGAAATCGGGCAGAGGATCGGGCTGACGCGCCCTTCGACGAGCGAGCGGCCGCATTGCGACCAGAACACGCGGGCTGTCCTTGTCCGGCGCGACGACACGCGCTGCAGCATCCGCCAAGTGGTGTCGCCGATGATGAACGACCGCGACGAGTTCTGCGGCCTCGTCATCGTCTTCCAGGATTTCACCGACGCGCGCGCCCTGCAGCGCCAGCTGGCCTACGCCGCCGCTCATGACGCGCTGACCGGGCTCGCCAACCGCTCGAGCTTCATCCGCACTATGGAGGAACTGGTCGACCAGTGCCGTCTCAATGGCGGCGAGCATCAGTTCATGTTCGTCGACCTCGACCACTTCAAGGCGGTCAACGACACCGGCGGCCATGCCGCGGGCGATGCGCTGCTCAAGCGCGTGGCCGACACCCTGCGCAATGTGCTTGGCCCGGAAGACATCGTCGCGCGGCTCGGCGGCGACGAGTTCGCTGTCATCCTCAAATCGGGCGCCGCGGCGCGCGGGCCGATCGCGGCACGCTCGGTCATCGACGCCATCCGCAACCTCAATTTCAGCTGGGACGGGCGCCCGCATTCGATCGGCGCCAGCATCGGGCTCGCGCCGATCCGCGCCGGTTGCGGCGAAGTGGACGAGATCATCGCCCGCGCCGACGCCGCCTGCTATGCCGCCAAGGCGGCAGGACGCGGCTGCGTTTCGGCGGCACCCGACGAAGTTTCGACCGAGGATATTTCGAACGGCGTCGTGCGGCCTCCGCCGCTTGCGGCGGCCTCCTGAGCCGCGCCGAAAGGGTTCAGCCGGGGAAGATCAGCGCGTCGGCACCGGATGGTCGCCGCGATAGTCGTAGAAGCCGCGGCCGGTCTTGCGGCCGAGCCAGCCGGCCTCGACATATTTCACCAGCAGCGGGCAGGGGCGGTATTTCGAATCCGACAGGCCCTCATGCAGCACCTGCATGATCGACAGGCAGGTGTCGAGGCCGATGAAGTCGGCGAGCTGCAGCGGTCCCATCGGGTGGTTGGCGCCGAGCCGCATGGCGGTGTCGATGGCATCGACCGTGCCGACGCCTTCGTAGAGCGTGTAGATCGCCTCGTTGATCATCGGCAGCAGAATGCGGTTGACGATGAAGGCCGGGAAATCCTCGGAAACGGTGATCGTCTTGTCGAGGTGCTTCACATAGGTCTTGGCGGCCTCGAAGGTCTGGTCCTCGGTGGCGATGCCGCGCACCAGCTCGACCAGCTTCATCACCGGCACCGGGTTCATGAAATGTATGCCGATGAAGCGCTCGGGACGATCGGTCTGGGCGGCAAGCCGGGTGATCGAGATGGACGAGGTGTTGGTCGCCAGGATCGCTTCCGGATTGAGCTGCGGGCAGAGCTGCGCGTAGATCTTGCGCTTGACCGTCTCGTCCTCGGTCGCCGCTTCGATCACAAGATCGGCGGCGGCGAGGTCGGCCATGGCCGGGGCGGCGGAGATGCGCGCCATCGCTTCGTTGCGCGCCGTCTCCTCCAGCTTGCCGGAACCGACCTGGCGCGCCATGTTGCCGCTGACGGTGGCGATGCCCTTCTCGATCCGGTCGGGCGACACGTCGTGGATCAGGACCTTGTAGCCCCCGAGCGCCGAGACATGGGCGATACCGCCACCCATCTGACCCGCTCCGACAATGCCGATCGTCTCGATCTTGCTCATTACCCCGATCCCGTCCTGAGCATTTCCGCTTCTTTGAAGCGCGGAAACGCTCCTATTTGTTTATTTCCTGCAATCCGGACGCAAAACCGCCGGATTGGCTTCAGGCCTTGATGGCCCGCTTTTTGTGCAGTGCAAACTAAAAGGGCGGGGCGACTTCGTCTACCCCACCCTTCGGATTTTAATATGCCGGAACCGGCTGCGTCAAAGCGCCTTTTGCAGCTCCGGCAGGATGACGAAGAGATCGCCGACCAGGCCGTAGTCGGCAACCTGGAAGATCGGGGCTTCCTCGTCCTTGTTGATGGCGACGATGACCTTCGAATCCTTCATGCCGGCCAGGTGCTGGATGGCGCCGGAAATGCCGACGGCGATGTAGAGGTCGGGCGCGACCACCTTGCCGGTCTGGCCGACCTGCCAGTCGTTCGGCGCGTAGCCGGCGTCGACCGCGGCGCGCGAGGCGCCGACCGCGGCGCCGAGCTTGTCGGCGACCGGCAGGATGACTTCCTGGAACTTCTCCGAGGAGCCGAGCGCGCGGCCACCCGAGATGATGATCTTGGCCGAAGTCAGTTCCGGTCGATCGTTCTCGGAGAGCTTGTTCTCGACGAAGGAGGAGAGGCCCGGATTGGCGGCGGCGTTGGCCGTTTCGACCGAGGCCGAGCCGCCTTCCGGCGCCGCCGAGAAGGATGCGGTGCGCACCGTGATAACCTTCTTGGCGTCGGTCGACTGCACGGTCTGGATGGCGTTGCCGGCATAGATCGGCCGCTTGAAGGTGTCGGGCGAGACGACCTCGATGATCTCGGACACCTGGGCGACGTCGAGCAGCGCCGCCACGCGCGGCGCGACGTTCTTGCCCGACGAGGTGGCGGGCGCGACGATCGTGTCGTAGCCGCCAGCCAGCGAGACGATGAGAGCCGCGGTCGGCTCGGCGAGGCGTTCCGAAAGCTCGTCGGCCTCGGCGAGCAGCACCTTGCGGACGCCCTTCAGCTTGGCGGCGGCGTCGGCGGCAGCCTTGGCGCCCTTGCCGGCCACCAGCACGTCGACATCGGAGCCAATCTGCAGCGCGGCCGACAGCGCCTTTGCCGTCTGGTCGGAAAGACTTGCGTTGTCGTGTTCGGCGATGAGGAGAATTGCCATTTTCTTTATCCTTTCCTGACCGCTCAGAGCACGCCGGCTTCGTTCTTGAGCTTCTCGACGAGCTCGGCCACTGACTTCACCTTGACGCCCGCCTTGCGGCCGCTCGGTTCCTCGGTCTTGACCACCTTGAGGCGCGGCTTGACGTCGGCGCCGTAGTCGGCCGGGCTCTTCTCGTCGAGCGGCTTCTTCTTAGCCTTCATGATGTTGGGCAGCGAGGCATAGCGCGGCTGGTTGAGGCGAAGGTCGGCGGTGACGATCGCCGGCATCTTCAGCTCCACCGTCTGCAGGCCGCCATCGACTTCGCGCGTCACCTTGGCATGATCAACTTCGAGCACGATCTTGGACGCGAAGGTACCCTGCGACCAACCAAGCAGTGCCGCCAGCATCTGGCCGGTCTGGTTCGAATCGTCGTCGATCGCCTGCTTGCCGAGGATGACAAGGCCGGGCGCCTCGGCCTCGACCACGCCCTTCAGCACCTTGGCGACTCCCAGCGGCTCGGTCTGCTCGTCGGTCTTGACGAGGATGGCGCGGTCAGCGCCCATGGCGAGCGCGGTGCGCAGCGTCTCCTGCGCCTGCTGCGGGCCGACCGAGACGACGATGATCTCTTCCGCCTTGCCGGCTTCCTTGATGCGGATGGCTTCCTCGACCGCGATCTCATCGAACGGGTTCATCGCCATCTTGACGTTGGCAAGCTCAACGCCCAGTCCATCGGCTTTCACCCGGACCTTGACGTTGGCGTCCACAACCCGCTTCACGGGCACAAGGATCTTCATTTTCCTGTCACCTCTCCTGAGATAGTCGGGGCGCTATACCAGCGTGCGCCCTGTCAGAGTTGTCGAAAGCCGACATTACGGGCGGAATATCCGCCCAACGGTGCCGTTTCCGTAGTGGCGGCAAATCGGCGCGTCAATATCCCACGACGCACCCAAATCGGTTCAGTCGCGGGACCTCGCTGCTCCACGGCCCCATTGCGACGCCGGCCGGGCCGGGTCGCCAGCGGCCGGTTCGACAGGAACAGGCGGCTGCTGGACGTTGGGCGTCGGATCCGGCTCGCCGTCGGCGCCGGCCAGCAGCGGCACGCCGCGGCTGCGCAGCACCAGCACCAGGATCGATCCGACGATGATGCCGCCGATATGGCAGGCCCAGGAGATCTGGTCCTCGCCGCCCGCGGCAAACATCACGATCTGGAACAGGATCCACAGGATCAGCGGAATGAAGGCCGGGATGCGCAGCGGAATGCGGGCAAAGGCCAACACCCAGACTTTCACCCGGGGGTAGAGAATCAGATAGGCGGCGACGACGCCGGCGATGGCGCCCGAGGCGCCGATCAACGGCACCTGCGAATCCCAGGCCACCAACCCCTGGAAGAAGGCGCCGGCGACGGCGCAGGCGAGATAGAAGATCAGGTAGCGTATGTGGCCGAGCGCATCCTCGACATTGTCGCCGAACACCCAGAGGAACAGCATGTTGCCGCCGAGATGGAAGATGTCGGCATGCAGGAAGGAATAGGTAAGGTAGCTCAGGCTCTCGGGGATGACGACGAATTCGGGCGAGAGCTCGACCTTGTCGTGAACCACCGACGGGATGAAGCCGAGACCGAGAACCGCGGCATTGGTGAAATTTTCACCGCCAAGCGTGGTCGCCAGATAGACGAGCACGTTCGCCACGATCAGGCCGATCGTCACATATTGCAGGCGGATGTGACGCAGCCTGTTGGTGTCGTAAAGCGGGATGAACATCGGACCCTCCCGCCTGCGGATTCAGCGGTTCTTGCCGGGAACCCATAGCACGTCGGCCTCTCCATTGTCATTGACCGCACGGGCGGCGACGAACAGGAAATCCGAGACACGGTTGATGTATTTGAGCGCCTCGCGGTTGACATGCTCGGCCGGATCCTGCGCCAGCGCCACCATCAGGCGCTCGGCGCGGCGCGCCACGGTGCGGGCCAGATGGAGCGCGGCGGCCGCCGGCATGCCGCCGTTCAGCACGAAGGATTTCAGCGGCTGCAGGCTTTTGTTGAGCGCGTCAATGTCCTGTTCGACGCGGTCGGTCTGGGCGGCGGCGATGCGCAGCGGCTCGTATTCCAAGGGTTTGCCGTCGTCCGGCACGGCGAGGTCGGCTCCCAGATCGAACAGATCGTTCTGGATGCGCGACAGCATGGCGTCGATCGCGGGATGCGCCGCGCCGGTGTGAAGGCGGGCCATGCCGATGCAGGCATTGGCCTCGTCGACGGTGCCGTAGGCATCGACGCGCAGGTCGGATTTCAGCCGCCGCTCGCCGGTGCCGAGCCCCGTCGTGCCGTCGTCGCCGGTGCGGGTGTAGATCTTGTTGAGCTTGACCACGCGATCCCCCTCAGCCGCGCTATTTGCGCGTGAAATAGACCACCAGCAACAGCAGCGCCAAGGCCACGGCCTGCAGCATGACGCGCGTCTGCATCAGCTTGTTCGAGGTGATGCCGGAGCCGCCGCGCATCATGTTGATCAGACCGCGGACCAGCACGATCACCACGGCGGCCATGGCGATGACGGCGAGGATCTTCAAGGTGATGAGCATCTGGCTGGCTCCGGTTCAGGTTCGGTCAGGCGCGCCTGGCGAGCACGCGATAAAGCAAGGATGCCGGCAAGACGCGTTTCAGCGCCACACCGATCCTGGCCGGCACCGTTACCACATAGTGCGGGCGCGGGCGCTGTGACAGAAGCGCGTGGCGCAACGCCCTGTGCACGATCTCCGGCCCTGGTTTCAGCTTCGACACGATGCCGCCCGCCTGAAGCCGGGCGAGCTGCGCCTGATAGTCAGCGCGGTGGACGGAATTTTCGACATCGATGTTCTTCAGGAACCAGGGCAGGCCGTTGCTGGCGATCTTCGACGTCACCGGTCCCGGCTCGATGAGGGAAAGGTGGATGCCGCTGCCTTCGAGTTCCTGGCGCATGCACAGCATCAGGCCTTCGATGGCGTGCTTGGAGGCCGAATAGGCGCCGCGGAAGCGGACCGGAGCCAGCCCGAGGATCGAGGAGCAGTGGACGAGCCGGCCGTGCCCCTGGCGACGCATGACCGGCACGATGCGCCGGGTAAGATCATGCCAGCCGAAGAAATTGGCTTCGAACTGTTCGCGAAGTGCCGCGACCGGCAGGTCCTCGACGGCGCCGGGCTGGGCGTAGGCGCCGTTGTTGAACAGCGCGTCAAGCGTGCCGCCGGTACGCTCCAGCACCGCATCGACCAAGGCGGCGATGGATTGAGGTTCTCGATAGTCGAGGTAGAGGGCCTCCAAGCCGTCGGCCTCGAGCGCAGCGATATCGGCCGGCTTGCGCGCCGTGGCGAACACCCGCCAGCCTTCCGCCTTCAACGCCCGCGCGCAATAGGCGCCGATGCCGGAGGAGGCGCCGGTGACGATGACGGTGCGCAACTCCTTGGCGGCGGGGCGCGTTGTGGGACCTGGGGTTGCCATTTGCCGCAATCCCTTCCCATATTCGCGGCGTCGACACAATCGAGCGGAGCGCGGGTCCTTGCTGCGGAATATCGTTGCCCTCAAGCGCGTGCTCTACGATGCAATTGGACATTTCAACACCGATGACGGCTGGGCGATGGCCAGCCATCTGGCGATCACCTCGCTGATGGCGCTGTTTCCGTTCCTGATCTTCGCCACGACGCTCGGCAGCTTCCTCGGCGCACGCGCCTTCGCCGACACGGCCGTGCATCTGGTCTTCGACACCTGGCCCGAGCAGATCGCCAAGCCGATCGCGCATGAGGTGCAGAACGTGCTCACCGTGCGGCGCACCGACCTTCTGACCTACGGCGTGCTGCTTGCGGCCTATTTCGCCTCGAACGGCATCGAGGCGCTGCGCACCTCGCTCAACCGCGCCTATCGCGTCACCGAGACGCGCGGCATCGTCCATCGCAGGGTGCAGAGCATCATCTTCGTCCTGATCGCCACCGCCTGCTTCCTCGCCATCAGCGTGCTTCTGGTGTTCGCGCCGCTGCTCGCGCGGCTGGCGGAAGCGCATCTGGAATGGATCAAGCCCTATATGGGAACGATCACCATCTGGCGTTACGTGATCGCCTCGACGGTCATCGTCATCGGGCTGTTCTCGGTGCATATCTGGCTGCCGGCCGGCAAGCGTCGCTTCGTCTCGATCATACCGGGCATCGTCTTCACGCTGGTAGCCTGGCTGGTCGGGTCGACGATCTTCGCCACCTATCTCGACCATTTCTCGTCCTATGTGACGACCTATGCCGGGCTCGCCTCGATCATGATCGCGGTCGTCTTCCTCTACATCATCTCGGCGATCTTCATCCTGGGCGGCGAGCTCAACGCCGCGATCAGCCGCTATCTGGAGGCGCGCGCCAGAGTAGGTTGAAGCACGACCTCGCCCAAAAGCCGTCTCACGCGTTGGCGGGAATTGTCTTAGGCCGCGCGGTTGCCAGGGCGACGCCGAGCGTGGCGACCACCATGCCGGCGATCTGCAGCAGGTTGAGCCGCTCGTTGAAAAGCACCCAGGCGATGACCGCGGTTACGGCCGGCACGAGGTAGAACAGCGAGGCGACCTTCGACATCTCGCCGTCCCTGATCATCACCATCAACAGGAATATGGCGCCGACCGACAGCACCAGGACCAGCCAAGCCATGGCGAAGATCAGCTCGCCATTGACGGTGACGGCGCGCGTCTCGAAAGCGAGCGAGCCCAGGATCATCACCGCGGAACCGCCGACATACTGCCACATCGTCGCCGACACCAGATCGCCGCCGGAGGCATAGCGCTTCTGCCAGATGGTGCCGGCGCTCATGCCGAGCACGGAGACGAGCGAAGCCGTCAGCGTCGCCGGCGTGACGCCGCCGCCAAGTGCGCCGAGCTTCGGCCAGAGCACGATGACGACGCCGAGAAGGCCGACGGCGAGGCCGGCCCAATGGCGCGGCAGGATCGCCTCGCCGAGGAATTTGCCGGCAAGCACCGCCGTGATCAGCGGCTGCAGGCCGACGATCAGCGCCGATAGACCCGCCGGCATGCCCCTGTGGATCGCCCAGAAGACGGCGCCGAGATAGACGCCATGCATGAGGACGCCGGCCACCGTTGCGTGCAGCGCCTCTTCGCGCGTCGCCTTGCGCGAGCCGAGCAGCACGGCGAGGCCGGCAAACAGGATCGCCGCTATCACGAAGCGGATGGCAAGGAAGGTAAAGGGTTCCGCCCAGGGCATGGCATAGCGCGCGCCGATGAAGCCGGTCGCCCACAGAACGACGAAGGAGGCGGGGATGAACCGCTTGATGCTCTGCATGGGGGAGGCTGCCAGGATGAACGGTTGATGACGGCAATTGCTCTAAAGCCGTTCAATCCCGCAAGCAAAACGAAACGGTTGATCCATAAGCTAAGTCGAATTCAACAAACCGTGCCAAGAGGGGCATGGCGCGTGGTCGCGCCATGGTGAGGCATGTTTTTGCATCTCGACACGACCTGGCTTCTGTTCGCCTTCGCGATCATCGCCGGCTTCGGCTTCTTCTTCGGCACGGCGCTCGACGCGATCATGAAGGAGAGCGGCTTCGGCCCGACCGGCAATACGCTGCTGTTCATCTTCGGCTTTTTCGTCGCCGTGGCGGTCGCCAACAAGCATGGCATCAGCCTGAGCGATCTCAAGCTGGCGGTTGCCTGCGGGCTGGGCGGCGCCTTTGTCTTCATCAGCGTGCTGGCGCTGATCAAGGCTGGGATGGCCCGACTTTAATCAAGTCCGATAAGACGCCTGACGTCCCGTGCCGGCACGCCCGCGTCTCGGAGAGCGGCAAGACCGGTGTCCTTGAAGCTCTTGGATAGTTTGCGGCCGTCCGGGCCAAGGATCAGGCGGTGGTGGAAATAGCGTGGCTGAGGCAGGCCGAGCAGTTCCTGCAGCAGGCGCTGCACCCCGGTCGCCGAATAAAGGTCCTGGCCGCGCACGACGTGGCTGACATCCTGCAGCGCGTCGTCGACGACGACGGCGAGATGGTAGCTGGTCGGCATGTCGCGGCGGGCGACGATGATGTCGCCCCAATCCTGTGGTCGTGCTGCGACGGTTCGCGTCGCCGACATCGTCTCATCGGTGAACTCCGCCCATGACAGGCCGGCCGCGAAGCGCGCCATCGCCGCTTCGACGTCGAGCCGCCAGGCAAAAGGCATGTTCTCGGCAATCCGCCGCTTGCGCTCCCTGGCGGGCAAGGCCTTGTCGAGCGGCGGGTAGAGCGGCACGCCGTCGGGATCGCGGGGCCAGTCGCGGCCGCCGGTCTCGGTGATGAAGGCGCGGATCTCGCCGCGGCTCATGAAAGCGGGATAGACGAGTTCCTCGGCGATCAGCCGGTCGAGCACCGCCCGGTATTCGGCGAAATGCTCGGACTGGCGGCGCACCGGCCGCTCCCAGTTCAATCCCAGCCATTCGAGGTCGCGGAAAATGCCGGCCTCGAATTGCGGCGTGCAGCGGGCGACGTCGATATCCTCGATGCGCAGCAGCAGGCGTCCCCCCGCTTGCGCCGCCATCCGCTGGTTGAGCAGAGCCGAGTAGGCGTGGCCGAGATGCAGTTCGCCATTGGGGCTCGGCGCGAAGCGGAATGTCAGGAGCGTCATCTTTCAGGCGGCATTCGGGTTGAAAGGCGCGTTTGCCAATTGGTATTTAGCCCTCCATTGCCACTTCGCGGGCGCCCTGGGAACCAGCAACGTGCAACGCATCGCCTCGCTCGACGACATTGCGACAGGGCTCGACGCGCTCTGCCGGATCGATCCGCGGCTGGAGACCATACGCGGCAAAGCGGGCGAAGTGCCGCTTCGGCTGTCGGAGCCAGGGTTCAGGAGCCTCGCTTCCATTATCGTTTCACAGCAAGTTTCCCGCGCGAGCGCCGACGCCATCTTCGGGCGGCTGGTGAAATTGGTCGATCCGCTGACGCCGCAGGGGATCCTTGCCGCCGGTGAAGGGATTTTTCGCGAGGCCGGGCTGTCGCGGCCGAAGCAGCGCGGGCTGCTCGCCGTCGCGCAAGCCGTGGCCGGCGGGCTCGATCTCGATCACCTGTGCACGCTGGACGCCGGCGAGGCGATCGCGGCTATGACGGCCGTGCCCGGCATCGGCCCATGGACGGCCGAATGCTACCTGCTGTTTGCCGCCGGCCATCCCGACGTGTTCCCCGCGCGCGACGTCGCTTTGCAGACGGCGGTTGGCCATGCGCTCGGCATCGACCCGCGTCCGCCGGAGAAAATGCTTATCCGGCTGGCCGAATCATGGAGCCCGTGGCGGGGTGTCGCGTCGCGGCTTTTTTGGGCTTATTACCGGAAATTGAAGGGCAGGGATGCGGCGCCGCCTGTCGAAATGGCCAAAAAAGCATGAGAATCATGCGTTTTTGGCGGCTTCGGCGAGAGACAATCCGCTTCACATCCCTGTCATGTCGGGCTTACAGTATCCGCGCCGTTCGGTTCTAGAAGCAAGGAGGCGAGGACGTGACGGTTGCCGTATCTCCGGATGGGCTTCCCGCGCTGGTGCTGAATGCGGACTACCGTCCGCTCAGCTATTACCCCCTGTCGCTCTGGTCGTGGCAGGACGCCATCAAGGCCGTCTTCCTCGACCGGGTCAACATCGTCGCCGAATACGAGCACGCCGTCTCCTCGCCGACCTTCTCCATGAAGCTGCCGAGCGTGGTGAGCCTGAAAGCCTATGTGAAGCCGTCGCGGCATCCGGCCTTCACCCGCTTCAACGTCTTCCTGCGCGACCGCTTCCAGTGCCAATATTGCGGCACGCCGGAGGATTTGACGTTCGACCATGTCATCCCGCGCCATCGCGGCGGGGCGACGACCTGGGAGAATGTCGTCGCCGCCTGCTCGCCTTGCAATCTTCGCAAAGGCGGCATGATGCCGGCCCAGGCCAAGATGTGGCCGCTGCAAAAACCCTATCAGCCGACGGTACACGACCTGCACAACAACGGCCGCCTGTTCCCGCCCAACCATCTGCATGAAAGCTGGATGGATTATCTCTACTGGGATGTCGAACTCGAACCTTAGAGTTCGGCAGAAATTCGCCATGCTGGTCGCCTGCCGCAGCTTTCTGCGCTTCCGGTGCTCACGTACCTGACAGACCGTGATTATCAGACACACCCTGATATCGGACCAACTCGGTCATCCCTACTTGTCAATGGCTTCGCGTTTAAGGACGGGCTTCCCCCACTCCGTCGCTGCTTCGCAGCGCCACCTCTCCCCCTCCGGAGTCCCTCCGGAGGGAGAGGAAAGCCTGCTTGAAGGAGCGCTGGCTACTAGGCTCGCGCCGTTCCTCTACCCCGTCGATCGGGGGAGAGGTGGCTCGGCGAAGCCGAGACGGAGTGGGGGGTCGACCTGGCTCGGACGTCGAAAGCCGCGCCATTCGACTCAGCCTGCCGAATTTTTGCTCGAATCAATCCCGCGCGAGCGCGCTGCGGAAGGCGACGGCGGCGAGAATGAGGCTGGCGATGGCGTTCCAGCCGGCGAGCGACAGGCCGAGGATGCGCAGCGCTGCCTTGTCGCAGGAGGGCGGCACGAACTTGTCGAGCGCGTCGAGCACGCCCTTGCCGCCGGTGTCGACCGGGCCGGCGCCGGCGGTGCAGTCGGCCGGACCTTGCCACCAGGCCCATTCGACGCCCGAATGGTAGACGCCGAGATAAAGGCCGTAGAGCATCAAAAGGCCGCCGATCGCGAGCAGGCCGCGCGTCACCCAGGCTGGCGCGCGCAGCATCGAGGCGATCACCGCCAGCACCATCAGCGGCACGCCGATATAGTAGGGGGTGCGCTGCTCGAGGCAGAGATGGCAGGGGATGTAGCCGCCGATATATTGGAAGGCCAGCGCCGAGCCGACGGTCGCCGCCATGGCGACAGCAAGAAAGAGCGCCGCGCGCGTGCGCTGGCGTCCAGTGTCGGCAATCATGGTCGCTGTCATCGATGGAAATCCGTTGTTGCGTCGCTATCCGTGGGCGTATCTGACGAGGATATAGAGCAAAATCAGGGCAGCGGCGCCGGCGCCGACAATCAATCCCAAACGCTTTTCGATGAACTCCCTGATCTCTTCGCCATAGCGGCGCAGCAGCCAGGCAAGCAGCAGGAAACGGGCGCCGCGCGCCACGATCGCCGAGACGATGAAGACCAAAAGATTGACGTGAAGCGCCCCGGCCAGAATGGTGACCACCTTGATCGGCGGCAGGTGCGCCGCGCCGGATGTGACGAGCAGCACCAGCATCAGCCCGGCGCCGGACGACTGCCATTTCTCGAACGTGGATAGGCCGCCGAAATGCTCCAGGATCGGGCGTGCTATCGTGTCGTAGGCATAGTAGCCGATCAGCCAGCCGGCTATGCCGCCCAGCACGGACGCAACAGTAGCCGTCAACGCGTAGCGATAGGCGCGTTTGGGCGCCGCCAACGCCATGGGCAGGAACAGCACGTCGGCCGGTATGAAGAACACGGAGCTTTCGACGAAGGCGATGAAGGCCAGCCACCATTCGGCGGATTTGCGCGCCGCCAGCGACAGGGTCCAGTCGTAAAGTCCGCGAAGCATCGGCTCTCCTGATTTGGTTCCGAACGGCGGAGTGGTTTTCGGGCACCGGCATGCACGAAACAAGGACCCAAAGCGCCGCAGCCGGCGTTTCCAGCCAGACGCGATAAGTTTCGTTTCTCTAGAAAGATTTTACGCGCCGCACAATGGCGGCGCCCTTACGGAACCGTAAGGCGCGGTCCGGGCGCGGCTACCACTGGTAAATCGGCAACAGGCCAGTTGACGAAAACCCGTCCAACCGTATAGTCCGCGCCCATCCAGGCCGCCCGGCCTGAGCCCCTATGGCGGAATTGGTAGACGCGCTCGACTCAAAATCGAGTTCCGCAAGGAGTGCTGGTTCGATCCCGGCTAGGGGCACCATCCTTCGCTCTGCGAGTTGGCAGGCCATCCTTCTCCAATCTTTTCGGGTTTTGACGACTGTGGCGCAGGCCGACGACGGCCAGCCTGCGCTTGGCGGTCAGAGCGAGTGCTTGTAGCCGATCGCGATGTTGAGCTTGTCGCCGGCGAGATCGTCGTTCGCGTCGGCGTCCTTGACGATGCCGGTGTCATGCCAAGTGTAGCCGAGCGCAACGCTGGGAGTGACAACCCGGCCGGTCGCTATGCATTACTGCATCTGAACCTGCAGTGTTCGACGACGGAAGATCAGCCAGCCCAAGCTGCAGGCGAGCCCGACGTTCAGCAGCGCCAAAGCGGCGAGAGCTGCAAGGGTGCCATGAGGGCCGGCTTGCTCCAACAACAACGCTCCCACAGACGGCGCTGCTGCCTGAGCGATCAAGCTGGGCATAGCGAGACGTCCCATGAGCCTCGCGTATCCCGCAGGGCCAAACAGAGCCAGCGGCAGCGTGCCCCGCGCTATCGTTTCAAGGCCGATACCAGCCCCGTAGAAGGCAAGCGCCACAGCCACAACCGGAACCCCGACCCAGAGCGCACCAATGCCGATGGCGACGAATGTCACGGACGCGAACTTGGTCCAGATGGGATGATGGTAGCGGGCGATAAACATCTCGACAGCACGCGCCGACACTTGAGCGGGGCCGACGAGTGCCCCGAGCCCAACGGCGGCGGCGAGCGCCATGCCGCCGGCCTGCAAGATGGTGAGCAGATGAACTGACACCGTCGACGAAATGACCGCCGCCAACGTCAGCGTGGCAGCCAGGAGGACCATGATCGGAACTGAGGTCGCCGCAGAAGGGACCGCAGCCTGTGTCTTTCCCGGCCGGTCCGGGACGCTCGGCGGAGACACCCCACGCGGCAGCATTGCGAGATAGAGGGGGAGGGCGAACAACAACTGCGCCGAGGCATAGACGAGGCAGGTGCCGCGCCAGCCCGTCTCGCCAATCAGGAAGGCCGAGATCGGCCAACAGATGGTGCTGGCGAACCCGCCGAACAACGAGAGGGTTGTGATAGCGGAGCGCGCGCCGTGCCCATAGAGCCGCCCGAGGGTGCCGAAGGCGGCGTCGTACAAGCCTGCCCCCATGCCAAGTCCCACAACGACCCATGCCGCGATGTAGGCGACGAGGTTCGGGGCGGCCGCAAGCCCGATCTGGCCGACGCCGATACAGCACGCGCTGAACGCAAGCACGTTTCGGCCGCCGTGCCGTTCAATGGATGAGCCGACATGAGGCGAGATCAAGCCGGCGACGAGCAAGCCGAGCGACAATCCGCCAACGACCCAAGTCAGCGGCCAGCCAGTGTCGGCGGCTACCTTCGGTGCGATGACCGCCGGCAAGTAGTAGGTGGACCCCCAAGCCATGATCTGGGTCAGTCCAAGGACGGTTATGATCGTTCGCCGACTGCGCTCCATCGCGGTTTGGTCGTTTATGCTGCTGCGTTGCAACCGCAGCCGCTCTTGCCAGCGGCTTTCGCTTCAGCGTCGGCGACACAACAGGCGTCAGCCTCGGAAGGAGCTGGGCCACCACAACACCCGCCACCCGTCGCGCGTATGGTTGAGGGAGGGACGGTGCAGACGCCTGTTTTCGGGTAGCACCAGTTGCACGGCATCCGCAGCCGCCATCTCGCCAGCGAGGGCTGCCGCGACCGACCGTACCTGTTCATACCCGGTCAGCAGCAAGAAGGTCGGAGCGCGGCCGTAGCTCTTGACGCCGACAGTGTAGAAGTCGGGCTCGGGATGGCTCAGTTCGCGATGGCCGTGCGGGGGAACGTCGCCGCAGGAGTGCTCGTTGGGGTCGATCAGAGGCCCTAGCGCCTTGACGCTCTCAAGCCACGGGTCAAGGTCCAGCCTAAGTTCACGCGTGAGCGAGAGATCGGGCCGCTGGCCGGTCGCGGCGATGATACGGTCAACAGGCCCCAGCACTTGTAAGCCGTCCCGCGTTTGACCTTCAACGGTCAGGCGGCCATTTGAGCCGCGGATGGCCAGCGTTGCGAAGCCGGTGACCATCGTTGTGCCGCCACTTTCCACCAGCTCGCGAGCATCGGCACCCAGCTCGCCACGAGCGGGAAGTTGGTCGGCGTCTCCACCACCGTAGATGCGAACAAGATCGGTACTGCGTGTCACCCAGAGAGAAGCGGTGCCCGGCTCGTCAGCAGCCAGTCTATCGAGTTCCAGCAGAGCGTTGGCGGCCGAAAGGCCAGAGCCAGCAACCAGCGTCGTGCGACCGGCATAGAGGTTGCGGTCGCGGCCGAGAATGTCGGGGATGCCGTAAGCGATCTTGTCAGCGAACTCCGCTTCACCCTCCGCCGTGATACCACCGCCCCCAAGTGGGTTTGGCGTCTGCCATGTCCCGGACGCATCAACGACGGCGCGCGCGCGGTCGCGCCTGATCCCGTCGGCGGTCTTCACGACCAACATGAAGGGCCTTGCCTGTCGATCCTTGCTCAATACCTTGTCCGCACCCCAGCGGGAGATGCCGACCACGTTGGCGTTGGTCTCGATAGACGTTGAGAGTTCAGGCAGCCTTGCGAGCGGTTCAAGGTAGTGCGCAATCAGCTCGTCAGCGGTTGGGAACGCCTCAGGATCGGGCATCGTCCAGCCACTGCGCTCAAGAAGTCTTACCGCCATCCGATCCACACAGTAGCGCCAAGGCGTGAACACTCGAACATGACCCCAGTCGCGGAGATTGGTGGCGACTTCCGCGCCGGCCTCGTAGACCTTCACGGGGAGCCCACGCTGAACGAGCTGAACCGCGGCCGCCAAGCCGACCGGGCCGGCTCCGATGACGGCAACAGGGAGGGCGTCATGGTCATTCATCGGCATTGTTTCCGTCCTTCCGGGATCATCGAAATACGAAACAAAAAAATATGCGCTATGCCGCTGCTTCGCCCTCGACGGCACCGCAAGCGGCGTCAGCGCAGCACTCGTCAGCCAGGAAGCCGATCAGCTCCCTCATGATAGGGTAGTTGGCCCGACAGATCAGGGTCGTTGCCTGCCGCTCCTGCGTCACGAGGCCGGTCAGAATGAGGCGATGCAGATGGTGGGACAGCGTCGAGGCCGCGATGCCAAGGCTGTCCTGCAAGTACCCCACGGGCCGGCCTGCTTCGCCGGCTCTGACCAGTGTGCGATAGAGCTTGAGCCGTGTCGGGTTGCCGATGGCTTCGAGCTGTTTTGCTGCTTGTTCGAGTTTCATGGAAATAACACTGCACCCGCCGCCGGCACAGGTCAATACCTATTTCGACAAAGATCGAAATATGATCAAACGACCCGTTTACCGGTCGCGTCGATAACGACCTCGCCGTCTTCCTTGGTGAAGGGGCCGATGTCGGGATTGGGCAAAATCGGGAGGACCGCCTCAGAAGGTCGCGCAAGGACCGCGCCCAGCGGGGTCACCACGATTGGGCGGTTGATCAGGATCGGATGCTTGAGCATGGCGTCGATCAGATCGTCGTCTGACCACTTTGGGTCCGCGAGCCCAAGCTCCTCATAGGGCGTTCCCTTCTCCCGAAGCAGCGCACGGGTAGTGATCCCCATGGCTGCGATCAGCTCAACCAGCTTTGCACGTGAGGGAGGCGTCTTGAGGTATTCGATGATCTCGGGCTCTTCGCCGCTCTGCCTGATCATGGCCAGCGTGTTTCGCGAGGTGCCGCACTGGGGGTTGTGATAGATCGTGATGGTCATTCGGCGGGTTCCTCATTGGTGATGGCTTGGGGTTCCGCAAGCAGCCAGCCGGCAAGCGCCATTGCCACCAGAGCCCCGGCAAGCTGGGCAGCGATGAAGGCTGGGACATCGAGCGGCCGGATGCCAGCGAAGGTATTGGAGAGGGCGCGGGCCACGGCCACGGCCGGGTTTGCGAACGATGTCGAGGCAGTGAACCAGTAGGCGGCCACGATGTAGAGGCCAACCAGCCACGGGATGGCATCAGAGCGAAAGCGGAGACCGGCAAGGATGGTGAAGACGAGGCCGAAGGTCGCAACCGCCTCAGCGATCCACAGACCAGACCCCGAGCGCACCGCGGTCG
The DNA here is from genome assembly GCF_006439595.1 of Mesorhizobium sp. B3-1-9. Taxonomy (NCBI): domain Bacteria; kingdom Pseudomonadati; phylum Pseudomonadota; class Alphaproteobacteria; order Hyphomicrobiales; family Phyllobacteriaceae; genus Mesorhizobium; species Mesorhizobium sp. B3-1-9. The sequence continues at coordinate 53,393 of NZ_VFTJ01000012.1, read as the reverse complement.
AGAGACTGAAGAGCGGCATGTCAAACATAGCATGAGCCGTCAGTGTGCCGAGTATGCCTCCCGCGAGCTGGGCTGCCACGTAGGTCAGGGCCACATCGCGGGCCATTTGGTGCCTCAGGCTGAACACGAGCGTGACCGCTGGGTTGAAATGCGCACCGGAAATCGGGCCGAGGATGGTGATCAACACGATCAGTAGCGCGCCGGTCGGCAAGGTGTTGCAGAGCAAGGCGAGCGCCACATCATGGGTCAGCCGGTCGGCCATGATCCCGGAACCGACCACGGTGGCGACCAGCATCGCAGTTCCAAGTCCTTCGGCAGCGAGCCGTCGCGGCAGGTCAGCTGACACGGTGCCGAGCCTCCATTGAGATCGTTAGCACTTACAGGTCACCGCCTGGATGACCGGCCGGCAAAGCTCCGGGGCGCCCCTGCAGCAGTCTTCCATCAGGTAGGCCAGCAGATCGCGAAAGGCGTTCATGTCGACGACATACCGGATGATCCGCCCCTCTCGTTCGGCGCGAACAAGCCCGGCGCGGTCGAGGACCTTCAGATGCGCAGACATGGTGTTCTGCACCGTTCCAAGTTGCGATGCGATCTCGCCGGCTGGAACGCCTTCGGCACCCGCTTGCACGAGCAGCCGGAAAGTCTCTAACCTTGTGTCCTGACCAAGCGCGGCCAGCGCCAGCAGAGCAGTAGTCTTGTCCATACATCCATCCATCCGGATTTGTGGATGTGTAGGTCCGCAGCATGACGGTTGGATGACAGGCTGGTGGGGGTCGGAATATTTTGGCCAAAGATTTGCGCGCCCAATCCGATTATCAGCACGCGCCACGTTCCCCCTGCCGGGTCTCCGGACTATTAGGAGCGCATCGCGGTCTTGGGACTTTCTGGAGGTGGCCTCAGAGCCGCAAGAGCTGCATTGCGGGCGTGGGGCGCAGGCCGACGACGGCCAGCCTGCGCCTTTGTTGTTTTCACGCAATTCCGGACGAAAAACCGCTACACACTTTTCCTGGAATTGCTCTAGCGATCAGAGCGAGTGCTTGTAGCCGATCGCGATGTTGAGCTTGTCGCCGGCGAGATCGTCGTAAGGCGCCGACGTCGTATCGGCCTTTTTCCACGAATAGCCGAGGTTGGCATAGACCGCATTGGTGGAGTCGATGTTGTAGGTCACGCCTGTGGCCAGCTTCGGCGTTTCCCAGGTGGTGTTGAAGGCGTTGCGGTAGCGGAAGTTGAAGACATTCCACGTCCATTGCTTGGACAGTTTCCAATCTCCGGCGAGATACAAGGCGTAGTAGGGGATCTGCGCATTTGCGTCGGCGTCCTTGACGATGCCGGTGTCATGCCAAGTGTAGCCGAGGGCAACGCTGGGAGTGAGGGTGAAGGCGTCCGTCAGCTTGATCTTGTAGCCGAGACTCGCCTCGCCGTAATATTGTGTCTTTCCACCGGTCTTGAAGGTCGGCTGGATGAATATCCCGCCGACGAAATTGTCGGCGAAATTGTGCGAGACGCTGAACTTGAAGTAGGTGTCGGCGAGCGATCGCGCTTTGTTGCTGCCATTGTCGATGGCGTAGAACTCGGGACTTCCCTCAATCCCCAGAGTCCAGCTCGGTGCTGCCGGCGGGGGTGCTTCGACAAGGTCGGCGGCGAAGCTGGATGATGTCATGGACAGTGAGATGCCCAGTGGCGCGATAATGGCACGAAAAAGCATGGTCTTTCCTCGATGTAGGAAGTAGCGGGAGATGTGCCGGCGATGCGGCGAGGAACCCGTTAGGCGCGCCGGATTTCAGTTGTATGACGATGTGCCATTTGTGCAGACACAAGGACATCACGAAGTTGGGATCGCCGGATTGCCAGCCTTGGTCAGTTCGATGGGCACCCTGATCGGTCGGACGCAACAGTCGCCATTTCGACGCCATGTCGGCGGCATCCCTGGCCAGGCATCCCGCAGGAGCTCGTCCGGCCCGGTGGGCTCACCAGCAATCTCATGCCGATCGGGCATCGGCGCAGCCCGGCCTGAACTGCTGTGTTGGAGCTGGCTGCTACCGCATATTCCCCGTGTGTCCCTGCGAGTAGCGCCCCGGCTGTGGCCACACCGTCAGCCCATGCGGCTCGACGCCGACGCGTATTTTCGTCACGCCGCCGCTGGTGGTGTCGATCATATAGACGTCGCTGTCGAAGCGGCCGGAGAGCCATAATTGCTTGCCGTCGGCGCTGACATTGCCCATGTCGGGGCTGCCGCCACCCGGGATCGGCCATTGCGCGACCACGGCGCGGGTGGCGAAGTCGATCACCGTCACGCTGCCCGGGCCGTTGGCCTTGCCCTGTTCCATCTTGTGCGAGCCGCGGTTCGAGACATAAAGGCGCTTGCCGTCGCGGCTGACGACGAAGCCATGCGTGCCGATGCCGGTGGGGATGAAGCCGATTTCGCGAAAACTGTCGCCGTCGATCAGGAACACGCCATCATTCATCATGTCGGCGACGTAGAAAACCTTGCCGTCGGGCGAGAGGCGGATGTCCTGCGGCATGCCCATCTTGGAGAGGTCGAGGTGGCCGAGCACCTTCTGGTTCCTCAGGTCGATCTTGGCCAGGCCGCCATCGCCATATTCGCAAGTGAAGATCGCGTAGGAGCTGTCGACCGAGAAATCGGCATGGTTGATGCCGGGGCAGGTCGGCGTCGGCAGGCTCGATTTCAGCGCCATGGTGTGCGGGTCGCGGAAATCGAGCCGCTTCATCGCCTCGTCGACGACGATTGCCGCGCTGCCGTCCGGCATGAAGTAGAGATTATAGGGGTCGTCGACCGGGATCTGCTGGCCGGGCTTGGCCGTCATCGGGTCGATCGGCGTCAGGCTGCCGTTCCTGCCGGTGCCGTTGTTGGCGACCCACAGCGTCTTGAGATCCCAGGACGGCACGACGTGCTGCGGCTTGCTGCCGACCGGGAACCGGCCGACCTCCTTCAAGGTGACGGTGTCGATCACCGAGACGCTGTTGGAGGAGCGGTTCGGCACATAGACGCGCGGCAGCGCGCCGGCGGTGGCGGGGCTCAGATGGCCGGCCGCGGTCTGACTGTAGATGTTGACAGACGCGGGTGGCGGATCGGAGCAATCCTCCGGGCAGGTATCGGCCCAGGCCCGGGCAGGCATGAGCGCAATCAGCAGCACGGCCGCACGGAAACTGGTGTGACGCAAACGACTTCTGATCATCTGGATGGTTTCGTGTAGGCCGGCCCGAGTTCGCCGCGCGGACCCCATAACTTGTGTCCCGCCGTTGATCTAGCGCCTTTTCAAAAGGCTCCGCATGCGGTTGCGCAGGATGCGCGCCATGTTGCGGGTCTCACGGTAGAGGTGCAGTTGCGAGGCCGCCTGACGGGCCAGCCGGTCGGCATCCGGCGTCAGCCCGACCACCAGCGTGCCCATCGGCTTGCGCTCGCTCCACAGCCGGCTCATCACCGGGTGGTCCGGAACCGCGCAGGAATCGGTCATGACGATGTTGGGATCGTCGAGATGCTGCTTGGTCACCTCGATCATCAGCAGCGTGCCCGGCGAATAGGCGGAAAGCGCCTCGTCATAGGCCGTCTTCCAGGTGTAGGCGACGCCGGCCTCGACGAAGACGACCAGGCAGGCGACGGTGCGGCCGTCGAGCGTCAGCAGATGGATGCGGCACATGTCCTGCTCGGCCAGCCTATGCACGGCTTCGCGGGCGAAGGCGGCGCGGTAACGGTCGATCGCCATCGCGGTGCGCTCGCGGCCTTTCCAGCCGGCCGCTTCAAGCGTCAGGAAGCTTTCGATGGCGTGGCGTATCTCGTCCTGCCCGCGCGCCACGATGTGCTCGAGCTTGCCTTGATCGGCGAGGCGCCGCTTCAGCCGGCGGAATTCGCGATAGTGATGCGCGCGCAGCGAGGCCTTGAGGTAGTCCTCGCCGTCGGCATCGCTTTCAAGCACCGGGCGCTCGACCTTGCCGGTGGTCACCATGGTCAGGCCGCGGCTGTCGGCAAACGAGGTCATGAGGCTCGCCACCGGACCGTCGAGCTTGATGTCGGGCAGCACGAAGACCTTGGGCAGCTTGAGATGCGACCGCGACAGCATCGAGAAGAAATCCTCGATGACGCCGACCGGATCGTCGCGATCGACCAGCGGCGTTCCGAGCGGGCCGAACGGGCTCGACCATGTGCGCATCACCGGGACGCCGAGCGGGATCGCCGGCCGCTCGACCGAGAACGGCACCAGAAGCCGCAGCCGGTTGCGGTATTCGTCGCCGTCGCGGATGACGGCAAGCCGCACCTCGCGGTCTTCCAGCCGGGGCATCGCCGGCGCCAGGAAGCGCGGGTTGAAGAAGACGTTCGGCTCGATCGTGCGGGCGCTGAGATAGTCGAGTTCCTCGACAAGGTCGAAGCCGGCCGAGGCCGGGTAGATGGCGAGCTTGCGCTCCGGCCGGTTGCTGGCGAAGAGCTCGATATGGGCGGGGTCGACCTCGCGCGCCAGGCCGGCAAGGTTGGATACCATGGCGCCGGCGGTGCCGCCGCTGGTCTCTTCGAGCAACGGGACGGCGGCCATCAGGCGACTTCCTTGTTTGTGGGCACGAAGATCGCCATCACGATGCCGAGCTTGCGCCAGACGGTGAAGGACAGCGCACTGGCCTCGAAGACCATGGCGAGACTGGTGGCGATTGCCGCGCCCCAGAGGCCGAACAGCGGGATCAACAGCACGTTGAGGCCGATGTTCAGGGCAAGCGTCATGGCATAGACGGCGGCGCAGATGTTCTGGTTGCCGCTCATGGTGAGCAGGCTTTCGCAGGGGCCGACGGCGGCGCGCGCCACGACGCCCAGCACCAGCAGGAAGAGCAGCGGGTAGCCGGCAGTGAATTCGGGACCGAACAGCATCAGCATCGGCTCGCCCAGCGCCAGCACCATGAGCGCCATCAGCAACGAGGGCCAGAAGGTCCAGGACACGGTCTCGCGAGCGAAGGCGGCGAGCTTGTCCGGTTCGCCATGGGTGAACTGCGCATAGCGCTGGGCAACGCCGGCCTTGACCGCGAAATAGACGAAATGCACCAGCGCCAGCGTCTTCACCGTGGCGAAATAGACTGCGACATCGTTGGGGTTCATATAGGCGCCGACCATCAGCACGTCGGCATTGGTGAGCAGGAAGAAGAAGCTCTCGACCAGGAAGATCGGCAGCGAAACGAGGATCCACTGGCCGAAATGCACCGCCATCGGCCCGGCCGGTATCTTTTTCTCCATGCGCGAGGTGACGGCCATCAACTGGCCGAGCGTCGTGACATAGGTGGCGGCGATCGAGGCGAAGATCGCGGTCTTGGCGTCGGGCACGTAGTGCAGGCCAAGCATCAGCGCCATGAACGCCAGGATCAGCACCGGCCGCACCAGATAGGTGGGAGACAGCGCCAGCAGCGCCCAGGAATTGGCGCGCGCCAGCCCCTGCAGGAGGTCGCCGAGCGCGATCATCGGCAGGCAAATGACGCCGAGGATGAAGGGGATGACGTAGTAGTTCTCGATCCAGTCCGAGGCGAGCCACACGCCAAGGGCGCCGAGGCCCGCGATCAGCGTCGAGGCGACGAGCACGAACAGGCGGCTGGCGAGCACGATGCCGCGCAGTTCGGCCAGCATGCCGCGCTCGCGATATTCGGGAATGAAACGAATGACCGAGGTGTGGAAGCCGAGGCAGGCGAGGTTGCCGACGATGACCATCGTCACCCAGACCAGCACCGAGATGCCGTATTCTAAGGAGCCCATCCAGCGCGCCATCAGCACCTGGCTGACAAAGGCGATGAAGGCGCTGATGATACGGATCGAAAAGGCGATCAGCGACATGCGCCCGGCTTCGCCGCGTTCGTCGGCGGTGAACAGCACGGCGTCGATGCGGCCAAGCAACGGACGCATGCGCAGCGCCCAGCGCTGCGGCAGGAACCGCCCGGCAGTCGTCGCCGCGGAAAAGCGCACCCAGAACTCTCCGTTTTCCGCCTCTTTCCAAGGTTTCGGTCTATCCGAAACACCTTAAGAAAGGGTGGGTGGGGTGCCGGCGGGCGTATGAGGGCAGCGCGGGCTTTCGGAAATTGCGCTGAAGTGCGCAAGCCGTAGAAAGCTAAAAAGCTGCGCGGGCATGATAGCAAATAAGCAGACATCTCGTACGGGAATTCGCGCTGAATTTTCCCGTGTCGGGACAAGATTTTTGGGAATATCTGGGAGGTCATTCTCGAATTAAGGGTGACGGAATAACCTTTCTCCAGATTGCCTACGCCATGATTGCGGTCTCGTACCTTGTTGCCGTTTTGGCACTAATTTCAGGTCACTAGCTGCGAAACGCGGCCAATCACAATCGCCGGCGCTACCCCTCATCCGGCCCTTCGGGCCACCTTCTCCCCGTCAAACGGGGAGAAGGCAAGGGCGCTGCTTACATCCCCTTCATCGCATCGCACGATACGTTCGGGTTCATGTCGGCGAAGGCGCCGGTCGGGTTCTGCTTCCAAGCCCAGACATGCAGCTCGTAGAACGGGCCGAGGCCGTAGCGGTTGGGGGCGCTGTTGAAGTTGAACAGCTGGCCTTCGAGCGAGGCCGGACCCTTCGAAGTGATATATTCGACGGCGACCAGCTTCAGCGTGCCGTCGGCCATCGGCTCGTACATGACCGCCTCCGGCTTGGCGACGTCGACGGCGTCGTCCTTGAGGTAGGTCGCATTGACGTAGTGGATGCCCATGGCGCCGCCGGTGATGCCGCTGGCGCAGGGGATCGGCGCGTAGCCTTCAGCTTTCGCCACCGCGACGTCCTCGAAGCGGCTGTCCAGCGCCCGCACCTTTTCGGCAAGCGGATTGACGGTTTCGGCGTGGGTGGCGCTTGCCGCCATGACGGCCAGGGCCGATGCGCCGATGAAATATCTGGTCAGGCTGGGGATGCTCACTGTTCTCTCTCCAATTCCGTTAAGCGCGCGCGCAAGGGCAGGGCCGGTCTTTTTCAAGGCCGGGCCTGCGACGCTTGGCGCGCGTGTCATTCGAAGGGCGAGACCGCGAGGTCCCGCCAGGGCCGGTGTGGAACATCAGTAATGCCACCAATATTCCCAGTATTCGCGCGGCAATTCCCGCTCACGGAGGCCGATGTCGCGCCTCAGATGGTGATCCTGCGGGAGAGGCCGGCGGCGCCTGTTTCGCACAGGCGAAAACAGTGCCGACACGAGCCGCCGCATGAAGCCGCGCCGCGGTGCGAGAGTATCCGCCGCGGCGGATACTCCCTCGCTGTCCGGCATGACAACAGGTCCGCCATCGACAAGGACGATCGTCTCATCGTTTTGTCGTTCATCTGCCCGATCAGCGATAAAAGTAGGGGTCAAGGACCCGCACCTCCGTGATCTTGTCGACGGGAAGCGCATTCTTCTGCGCGGTGCTGCGGATCGCCTCCGGCGAGGGCGCGTCATAGATGCAGAAGCTCTTCGACTTGTCCGGCGAGACGAAGGATTGCACCCAGGTTACGCCTTTCTCGGCGTTGCGGGCGATGACGCCGCCCATCGCGGTCGCGCCGGCGTCGTTCATCGGCACATGAAGCCCATCGGGAAAGGTACGTTCAATCAGGTAACGAGGCACGATAGGGGTTCCTTTCGTTGGTGAGTTGCGCTCGGTTCAAGCGCGACCCAGCAGAAATCACCTTCGCGGAAGGCGCGCATCGGCACCTTTCCCCATATTTGACGGGACGATTCCCTATCTTTGGAGCGTTCTATGTGGAAGCAGGCACTGGAATGTGTGGAAGGTCACATTTCCACAGCTTCGTACCGACTATCCAGCGGCATCCGCCGCGCCAACAATCCCATTCGCGAGAGTGACGATGCTTCTGGAAAGACAGACGCAACTGAACCAACTGGAGGCCGTGCTGGCCGGCACCGTGCGAGGCCACGGCCGCGTCGTGGCGCTGTCCGGCGAAGCCGGCGCCGGCAAGACGACGCTGGTCGAGGCGTTCACGGAGCGGATGACGGCAGGCGTGAAGCTGTTGCGCGGCGCCTGCGAAGACCTCTCGATTCCCGACCCGCTCGGCGCGCTCTACGATCTTGCGCGCGAGGCGGGATGGGAGTTGCCGCAGGCGATCGATGCCCGTCAGGGGCAAAGGCTGCCGTTCTTTTCCGACGCGCTCGACGTTTTCGAGACGAAGGGTCCAAGCGTCCTGGTCATCGAGGATCTGCACTGGGCGGATGATGCGACGCTCGATTTCGTGCGCTTCCTGGGCCGGCGTATCGCGAGCACCCACATCCTGCTTCTGATCACGGCGCGCACCGACCGCAGCGAGGGGCAGATGCGGGTGCGCCGGGCGCTCGGCGAAATCCCGGCCGGCAACGTCCATCGTATCGAGGTCCCTTTGCTCAGCGAGACGGCCGTCCTGTCGCTCGCCGAGGCCGCCGGCCGCGACGGCGGCGCCATCTACCGCGCCACGGCAGGCAATGCCTTCTTTGTGACGGAGTTGCTGGCCGGCGAGAAAGACGGCCTGCTGCCGGTCAGCGTGCGCGACGCGGTGCTCGCGCGCGCCGAGCAGCTCTCCTCCGGCGCCCGCTCGATGCTCGACGCGGTCTCGGTGTTCCCGCGCCGCGCCGACGCCTGGGCGCTCAGCGGCCTTTGCGGAATTGCCGCCGCCGGCCAGCTTGCCGAATGCGTCGCCAACGGCTTGCTCGAGGATTTCGGCGACGGCTATGCCTTCCGCCACGAGATCGCCCGCACGGCGATCGAGATGGCGCTGACGCCCAGCAAGAGGCGGGAGTACAACGAGCGCGCCCTGGCAGCGTTGCGGGAAAATCCGCAAGTCGCCACCGCAAGGCTGGTGCATCATGCCGTGGAGGCGCAAAGCCTGGACGTGGTGCGCGAGCTGGCGCCGGTCGCCGCGCGCGAGGCTTCCCGCGTCGGCGCCCATCGCGATGCGGCGGGTTACTACGAGGTCGCCCTGCGCTACGCGGATATCCTGCCGATCGAGAAGCGGGCGGAGCTTTATGAAGGCCATGCCTTCGAGTGCCACCTGATCGGCCGCATCGACGCGGCGATGGAAGCGCAGGACCGGGCGCGCCAGCTGCGCCAGACGCTGGGCGATCGGCTCAAGGAAGGCGACAGCCTCAGGTGCCTGTCGCGTTTTGCCTATCTGCTCGGCGATCGCGAGGCAGCGGACCGTTTCGGCGAGCAGGCCGTGGAGCTTCTGGAGACCGCGCCCGACAGCGCCGAGCTGGCGATGGCCTACTCGAACCTCTCGCAACTGGCAATGCTGGCCGAGCGGCTCGAGGACACGCTTTCGCTCGGCGGCAAGGCGGCCGAACTGGCGGAGCGGCTCAACCGGGCGGACATTGTCTGTCATGCGCTGAACAATGTCGGCGCCGCCGGACAATGGCTGGATTTTGCCAAAGGGCGGCGCGATCTCGCCCGCAGCCTTGGGATTGCGCTGTCGGGCAACTTCCAGGAGCATGCGGCGCGCGCCTTCACGAACTGCGCCTGCGTCGAGATGAATAGCCTCAACTTCAAGGAGGCGGCGTCGTTCCTGGATCGCGGCATTGGCTATTGTGTCGAGAACGATCTCGCGACATGGCGCGATTACATGCGCGGCGTGCAGGCGCAGCTTTTGCTTCGGCGCGGCTTTTGGGACGACGCCGCGACAATGGCGCATGAGGTTGTCGACGACGACGCAACGACGCCGCTCGTGCGCTATCCGTCGCTGGTGGCGCTGGCGAGGCTGCGCATCCGCCGCGGCGACCCGTCGGCCGAGCCGATCGTCGAAGAGATGAGGCGGTTCCTGGACAAGGGCATGGAGCTGCAGCGCCTGGTGGCGTTTGCCGAGGTGCTGGCCGAGTTGGCCTGGCTTGGACAAGCCGACAGGCAGGAAGCCTTGCGCCTGATCGCGGTTGCCGAAAGCCTCGCGCCGACGCCGGCCGTGTTCGGCGAACTTGCCACCTGGCGGGAGCTGTTGTCGCCCGGATCCGATCCCGGCGATACGGACGGCATGGCGGAGCCGCACCGCCTGCAACTGACCGGCGACTGGCGCGCCGCCGCAGCGCTATGGGCCGAAATGGGGGCGCCTTTCGAACAGGCAATGGCCTTGCTGCGCGGCGACGAAGCGGCGCAGCGCGAAGCGCTTGCCATTTTTGAGGACCTTGGCGCGAGGGCGGTCGCGCAGCACGTCCGCGGCCTTATGCGGGAAAGCGGCGTCAGCCACATCGCGAGAGGACCGCGGCAGGCGACGCGCGCCAACCATGCCGGCCTCACGCAGCGCCAGATGGAGGTGCTGCAGCTGATCGAACGCGGCTTTTCCAACAAGAAGATCGCCGCGCATCTGACCATCTCGCCAAAGACGGTCGATCATCACGTGTCGGCGGTGCTGGACAAGCTGGAGGCCGTCTCGCGCGGCGAGGCGACGGCGGCCGCGCGCGATTCGGGATTGATCTAAACTTGATTGTACCGCACAAACCAATGGTGATGGAGCAGCCAACTTACGTCATTCCTGCCGCGCGGCTGAAAGAGTTCGTCGCGACTATTTTCGCGACCGCCGGCTGCGCGCGGGACGAAGCGGATCGGATCGGACACTACCTTCTGTCGGCCAATCTAGCGGGCCATGACAGCCACGGCGTGATACGCACTCCGCGTTATCTCTATTGGCTGCGGCAGGGTTATGTCCGACCGGGGCAGACGCTGACGGTGGTCTCGGAGGGTCCCTCCTTCGCCACGGTGGACGGCAATTGGGGCTTCGGCCAGACAATCGGTCCGTTGGCCGTCGACACGGGCGTGGAGAAAGCCAGGGCCGCGGGCGTTTCGATGATCGGCCTGCGAAACTCCAGCCATCTCGGCCGGATCGGCGACTGGGCAGAACGGGCCGCCGATGCCGGTCTGGTTTCGTTGCATTTCGTCAATGTGGGCGGCGGTGAGCTGGTTGCGCCGTTCGGTGGGATCGATCGACGGTTTTCCACGAATCCAATCTGCATAGGCGTTCCGTCGGACGGCAAGGAACCTATGTTCCTGCTTGATTTCGCGACGTCGCTTGTTGCCGAAGGCAAGGTACTGGTCGCATCGAACGGCGGCAAGCCAGTGCCGGAGGGAGCACTGGTCGGGCTCGACGGAAAGTTCACCTCGGACCCGTCAGCACTTTACGGACCGATCGTGCCGGGCGGCGTTCGGGACTTAGCGCATGGCGAGGGCGCTCTCGTCGCTTTCGGTCTGCACAAGGGCTCCGGCCTTGCCTTCATGTGCGAAATCCTGGCGGGCGTCCTGGCTGGAGGCGCGACGTCCGGTCCTATCCCTGGCGGCAAGCGCGGCCGCATAAGCAACGGCATGCTGTCGATCTACCTCGACCCGGCCCGCTTTGGAGAGCCGGATTTCCTGCAGAGAGCGCGCGCTTACGCCAACTATGTGAAGGCCTCGCGACCGACCACGCCCGGTACTCCGGTCCTGGTTCCAGGCGAGCCGGAAGCCCGGTCCCGCGAGGAGCGCCTGCGCTCCGGCGTTCCGCTGCAGAAGCAGACATGGGATGCGATCTGTGCAGCCGCGTTGTCGCTCGGGGTCCAACCTCCGACGTTGTAGGACGCGATCTTCGATAGAATTGTTTGCCGCGTCGTGTCGATATCCGACGCCATGACTGCAGGCTTTATGGATGAATTGAAGTTAAGGTCGTGCAGTTGGAAGTAGTCGGGCACGCCGGGCACGGCTTTGAACCTGTTCAGCCCCTTGCGAAAGTTGTCTGGGACTGGGATCATATCCGTTGAAAAGTCCCGGCGAAAGCCGGGACTGAAGACCTGCTCAGGCGAACGTGCCGTGGCAGTGCTTGTACTTCTTGCCGGAGCCGCAGGGGCAGAGCTCGTTGCGGCCGACCTTGCCCCAGCTCGCGGGGTTCTTCGGGTCGCGGTTTTCCGGCGCGACGACGGCGCTGGTATCCTGACGCATCAGAAGCGCGGTCTCGCCGCCCTGGAAATCATCCTCGCCGGTGGAGCCGTCGATATGGCTGCCGAACATCTCGGGGGCCTCGGGCGGCGGCGCATCCGCCGCCTGGCGCACCAGCTCGACGCGCATCAGCTGCGCGGTGACGGCCTGGCGCAGGTTGCCGAGCATGCCCTGGAACAGCTCGAAGGCCTCGCCCTTGTATTCCTGCAGCGGGTCGCGCTGGGCGTAACCGCGGAAGCCGACGACCGAACGCAGGTGGTCGAGATTGACGATGTGCTCGCGCCACAGATGGTCGAGCGTCTGCAGCACCACCGAACGTTCGACATAGTTCATCACGTCGGGGCCAAAGCGATCGGCGCGCTCCTTGGCGGCGGCGTCGGCCGCGGCCGCGATGCGCTCGCGGATGTCGTCCTCGGCGATGCCCTCTTCCTTGACCCATTCCTCGATCGGCAGGTCGAGGTTGAGATACTGCGCCGCTTCCTCCTTGAGGCCGGCGACGTTCCACTGCTCGGCATAGGCGTTTTCGGGAATGTTCTTGGCGACGATCTCCTCGATGACGCCCTCGCGCATCTCGGCGATCGTCTCCGACAGGCCTTCGCCGTCCATCAGCTCGATACGCTGCTCGAACACCACCTTGCGCTGGTCGTTCGAGACGTCGTCATATTTCAACAGGTTCTTGCGGATGTCGAAGTTGCGCGCCTCGACCTTCTTCTGCGCCTTCTCCAGCGCCTTGTTGATCCAGGGATGGATGATCGCCTCGTCTTCCTTGAGGCCGAGCTTCTGCAGCATGCCATCCATGCGCTCGGAGCCGAAGATGCGCATCAGGTCGTCCTGCAGCGACAGGAAGAATTTTGACCGGCCGGGATCGCCCTGTCTTCCTGAACGACCTCTAAGCTGGTTGTCGATGCGGCGCGATTCGTGGCGTTCGGTGGCCAGAACGTAAAGGCCGCCGGCGGCCAGCGCCTTTTCCTTCAGGCGCTCGACGTCGTCGTTAATCTCTTTTTCCCGAGCCTCGCGCTCGGGTCCGGGCGGCATGTCGCCAAGCTCTTCGGCGATGCGCATCTCGGCGTTGCCGCCGAGCTTGATGTCGGTGCCGCGGCCGGCCATGTTGGTGGCGATGGTGATGGCGCCGGGCTTGCCGGCCTGGGCGACGATAGCCGCCTCGCGCTCGTGGTGGCGCGCGTTCAGGACTTCGAAGTCCTTGAAGCCATCCTTGCGCAGGCGTTCGGCCAACTGCTCGGATTTTTCGATCGAGGTGGTGCCGACCAGCGTTGGCTGGCCTTTGGCGCTGGCCTCCCGGATTTCCTTGACGATCGCCTTGTATTTCTCTTCGACTGTACGGTAGACCTCGTCGTCCTCATCCTTGCGGATGACCGGCAGGTTGGTCGGGATCTCGGTGACCTCGAGGCCATAGATGTTGCCGAATTCCTCGGCCTCGGTCAGCGCCGTGCCGGTCATGCCGGCAAGCTTCTTGTAGAGGCGGAAATAGTTCTGGAAGGTGACGGAGGCCAGCGTCTGGTTCTCCGGCTGGATCTGCACATGCTCCTTGGCCTCGAGCGCCTGATGCAGGCCTTCCGAGTAGCGGCGGCCCGGCATCATGCGGCCGGTAAACTCGTCGATGATGACGATCTCGCCGTTGCGCACGATGTAGTCGCGGTCCTTCTGGAACAGAAGATGCGCCTTCAGCGCGTTGTTGACGTGATGGACGATGGCGACGTTCTCGACGTCGTAGAGCGACTCGCCTTTCAACAGGCCGGCGTCGCGCAGCATGTTTTCCAGCTTTTCGGTGCCGTCCTCGGTGAAGATCGTCGTCTTCTGCTTCTCGTCGACCTCGTAGTCGGCCGGGCCGAGCTTCAGCATGAAGGCGTCGATGGTGTTGTACATTTCCGAGCGGTCCTCGAGCGGACCGGAAATGATCAGCGGCGTGCGCGCTTCGTCGACCAGGATGGAATCGACTTCGTCGACGATGGCGTAGGCATGGCCGCGCTGCACCATCTGCGAGCGCTCATACTTCATGTTGTCGCGCAGATAGTCGAAACCGAGCTCGTTGTTGGTGGCATAGGTGACGTCGGAGGCGTAAGCCTCGCGGCGCTCGTCGTCGGAAAGGCCGTGGACGATGATGCCGACGGTCAGGCCGAGGAATTTATAGACGCGGCCCATCCATTCGGCGTCGCGGGTGGCGAGATAGTCGTTGACGGTGACGACATGGACGCCCTGGCCGGCAAGCGCATTGAGATAGACCGGCAGAGTGGCGACCAGCGTCTTGCCCTCGCCGGTGCGCATCTCGGCGATGCCGCCATTGTGAAGCACCATGCCGCCGATCAATTGTACGTCAAAGGGACGCATGCCAAGCACGCGGCGGGCCGCCTCGCGCACCGTGGCGAAGGCTGGAACCAGCAGGTCGTCGAGCGCGGCGCCGTTGGCGAGATCCTGGCGGAATTTTTCAGTGCAGCCCGAGAGCTCGGCGTCGGAAAGCGCCCGCATCTCGTTTTCCATGGCGTTGATGGCTTCGACCCTGGGCCGGGTCGACTTGACACGGCGGTCGTTGGAAGAACCGAAAACCTTACGGGCGAGACCGCCGAGACTGACCATCCAATGGTCCTTTCGATAGCAATTTAGCCGTTTGCGACAGGCGCCTGGCGGGCCCATCAAATCCGCGTGAATGCGGACAAACGCAAAAAGCGCCCGGAAAACGGTTCTGGACGCCAAGTCGATGGACAGATAAGAGGGGGCTCAATCGATGTCAACGCCGCGTTAGCCCTATGGGCAGCGCCAAATTCCGCCACAATCCGACTGATTTGGAACCCTTCCGCTCACGCGGTCCTTATTGGCAATCCCCATTGGAGTTATCTTGATGTCCCTGTCGTTCCGCCGCGCCTCGCTCGCCAGCCTCGGTCTGGTCTTCGGGCTCTCGGCTCTTAGCCTGTCGCCGCTGATGGCGCAGGAGACCAAGCCCGCCCAGGACGCCACAGCGCCGGCGGCGGCTCCGGTCGATCCCAATGCCGTGGTCGCCACCGTCAATGGCGAGAAGCTGACCGAGGCCGATCTTCAACTCGCCGAAGGCGAACTGTCGCAACAGTTCGCGCAGATGCCGCCCGAACAGCGCCGCGCGGCTGCCCTTTCGGCCGCGATCGAAATCCGCGTCATGGCCAAGAAGGCGGTCGACAGCGGCCTCGACAAGGACGCCGACTTCCAGCGCCGCATGGCGTTCCTGCAGGCTCGCGCCCTGCATGGCGAGGTGGTCGAGAAGGAAGTGGTCGACAAGGTGACGGACGCCGAAGTGCGCGCCCGCTACGACCAGGAGATCGCCAACACGCCGCCGGTCAACGAAATCCACGCCCGTCACATCCTCGTGAAGACGAAGGAAGAGGCCGAGGCGATCATCAAGCAGCTCGACGGCGGCGCCGACTTCCAGAAGCTCGCCAACGAACACACCAGCGATCCGAGCGGCAAGACCAGCGGCGGCGACCTCGGCTGGTTCGGCCCGGGGCAGATGGTGCCGGAGTTCGACAAGGCGGCCTTCGCGCTCGACGTCGGCAAATATTCGAAGGAGCCGGTGCAGTCGCAGTTCGGCTGGCACGTCATCAAGGTCGAGGACAAGCGCGCCAAGCAGCCGCCGGCCTTCGACGACGTCAAGGACCAGGCCAAGCAGGCGGTGATCCGCGACAAGTATTTCGCCATGGTCAAGGAGCTGCGCGCGGCCGCCAAGGTCGAGATCCCGGACGAGAAGCTCAAGAAGGACATCGACACGCTGGAAGCCGGCAAGTAATCCGCTTGCGGCTGGATAATTCTAAAAGGGCGCCTTCGGGCGCCCTCAGACTGCTGACGAACCCCGTCGATTTTCGGCGGGGTTTTGTTTTATGTAATTGAAGAGTTTTGAGAAGTTCGTGTCAGGAGATTTTGACAGGAGGCGCCGAGCCTCATGCGGGGCTTGGTTTGAGGGTTGGCCAGAGGCTGATTGCGATTTTTTTCATGTTCTGGGCGGCGGCTGCCATCAGGCACTGGCAGGCGACGCGTGTTCGCCCTCGGAAGCGGGCGTAGCGGTGGCCGAAGAGCTGCTTTGCATCGGCGAACGATCGCTCGACCGTCTCCTTGCGGCGCCGATAGATGGCCTTGCCCCAAGCTGTCGAGCGGTTGGCATCGACACGCTCGCGGGCATCCTGCCAGACGTGGCGGGTGATGGTGCGCTCGGCCTTGGCGTTTGAGGTGCAGGAGGCCAGAAGCGGGCAGTCGCGGCAGATGGTGGGATCGCTCTTGTACTGGCGGTAGCCGGCGCGATCGGTGGTGGCGTAGGTGAGCAATTGGCCTTGCGGGCAACGATAGCCGTTCAGTTGTGTTTCGTAGACGAAGTCGCTCTTCCTCATCTTGCCGGGTTTCGGCGGGGTCGGGTTGCGATAGCCGACAACGCCCCTGATCTTCCTGTCCTCCAGCCCTTTGGCGATCCCCGGCGTGGCGTAGCCGGCATCCAGCCCCGCAGCCGCCACATTGAAGCCGAAGCGCTCCACCTGGCGGTCGAGCCGGCCAAGATAGACAATCGAGTCATGCACGTTGGCTGGCGTCGCGAACGTGTCGGTGATGATGCCGCAACGGCCATCCACCGTGCGGTGATCGAGATAGAAGAAGCCCTTCGGCTTGCCCTCGCGCACCATGTAGCCGGCCTCCGGATCGGCGCGCGAGACTTTGGTCTCTTTCACCGGCGGCTTGCGCTGCTTCTGCTTCAGCGGCTTCTGGCCATGCAGCGCCCGTTCGGCATCGATGGCCCGGTCGAGATCGCCCCAGTAGTCGGCCCGCGACTTGGCGACCATGGCAAGGTCGTATTTGCCCTTGTTGGCGTTGGCCTTCAAATGCGTGCTGTCGCTATAGAGCACCGTGCCGTCCACCAGCCCCGCACGGATCGCCTGCTCGACGATCCTGTCGAAGATGCCTTGCGCGATCGTCTCGTCCTGGTAGCGACGCCGACGGTTCTGAGACAGCGTCGAGGCGTCGAACACCTTGTCCGTCAGCTTCAGCCGCAGGAACCAGCGGTAGGCGACGTTGACCTCGATCTCGCGCACCAGCTGCCGTTCCGAGCGCACCCCGAACAGGTAGCCGATGAACAGCGCCTTGAACATCAAGGTCGGATCCAGCGGCGGTCGGCCATTGTCGGCGCAGTAGAGCGGCGCCGTTAGATCGTGGATGAAGGAAAAGTCGATCGCGCGATCAATCTTGCGCAACAGGTGGTCAGTCGGAACCAGCTGATCCAACGTCACCATCTCGAGCGCGGTCTGTTCAGGGGCGGGTCGCTTCAACATGACCCAGTGAATCAAAAACCCCCGGCAAATGCCAGAGGTTTGTCAGCAGTCTGAGGGCGCCTTCGGGCGCCCTTTCGCTTTCGGGGGTCAAGCGTTCATTATACCCCGCGTGATGTAGCGTATGGCGGCGCGGATCAGCGCGTCGTCCTCGTCGAGCCGTCCGGCCAGAAGATGCCGCCAGGCGAAGGAAGCGATCAGATCGGCGACGATCCCGGCATCGATATCGGCCGCCACCTCGCCCCGCGCCTTGGCGCGCTCGATCATCCGACCGGTATGGCTGCGGCGCCCCTTTGAATATTCTGCAAGGGCGGCCGCGGCAGTCTCGTCCGACTGCGCCTCCGCGATCAGCGAGCGGAAGATGTTGCCCGACGGGGTGTCGCGCCAATGCGCGAACAGGTTCTGAAGGAAGCCGGCCAGATCGTCCTCGATGTTCCCGGTGTCGGGCGTCTCGACGCGCTTCTGCCGCTGGTAGACCTCGATCAGCAGCGCCGCCTTGCTCGGCCACCAGCGATAGATGGTCGGCTTTCCCGCCCGCGCCCGCCGGGCGACGGCCTCGATCGAGAAGCCGGCATAGCCCGCTTCGCGCAACACCGCCTCGGCGGCCTTGACGATGGCATCGGCGCTCTCGGGATTGCGTTTCGCGCCGATCGACTTGCGCCCGCGAGCGGCGGCTTCGTCCATCGAGGTCTTCCTTAGCCGGTGAATCTGGCGCCGATCATATTGGCTTCGGCGACGAAACGAAACGACGCGTTTCCAACTGCCAAGCCGCCGGCCAGGCCGGGAAGGCGCGGCCAGAACGCCCCTTGCGCCGACGCGCGCTATCGGGCAAACCGGCCTTCCTTTCGCGTTCTTGCCGCTCCGGGGTTCCGATGTCCGCTACGATTTCGCCGCTCGCACCGAAGAAGTATCCGAAGATGCCGGTCATCGAGGGTGTGCGCATCGCGACCGCCGAAGCCGGCATCAAATACAAGAACAGAACCGACCTCTTGGCCATGGTCTTCGATCCGGGCACGGCTGTCGCCGGCGTGTTCACCAGGTCGAAATGCCCGTCGGCGCCGGTCGACTTCTGCCGTCAGAACCTGCCTGACGGCAAGGCGCGCGTCCTGGTGGTCAATTCCGGCAACGCCAACGCCTTCACCGGCAAGAAGGGCAAGGCTTCGACCGCGCTGACCGGCGAGGCGGCGGCGAAGGCCGCCGGATGCTCGCAGAGCCAGGTTTTCCTGGCCTCGACCGGCGTCATCGGCGAGCCGCTCGACACCACCAAATTCAGCCATCTGCTCGCCGGCCTGGTCAAGGACGGCAAGCCGGATCTGTGGACCGAGGCGGCCAAGGCGATCATGACCACGGACACCTATCCGAAGGTGGCGACTGCGACGGTCAAGCTCGGCGACGCCGACGTCACCATCAACGGCATCGCCAAGGGCGCCGGCATGATCGCGCCCGACATGGCGACGATGCTTTCCTTCATCGCCACCGACGCGCCGATCGCCGCCCCCGCACTGCAGGACCTGCTTTCGCGCGGCACGGCCAAGACCTTCAATGCGGTGACCGTCGACAGCGACACCTCGACCAGCGACACGCTGCTCATCTTCGCCACCGGCAAGGCCGCCGCCCGCGGCGCGCCGGCGATCAGCGATCCCAAGGATGCGCGGCTTGGCGCCTTCCGCCGGGCGCTCGGCAAGGTGCTGAAGTCGCTGGCGCTGCAGGTGGTGCGCGACGGCGAGGGCGCGCGCAAGCAGGTCGAGGTCACGGTCACCGGCGCGAAGTCCGCCCGCTCGGCCAAGCGCATCGCGCTTTCGATCGCCAATTCGCCGCTGGTCAAGACGGCCGTCGCCGGCGAGGACGCCAATTGGGGCCGCGTCGTCATGGCGGTCGGCAAGGCCGGCGAACCGGCCGACCGCGACCGGCTGTCGATCTGGTTCGGCGACAATCGGCTCGCGCATGAGGGCGAACGCGATCCGAGCTATTCGGAGGAAGCGACCTCGGCCTATATGAAGCGCGACGACATCCGCATTCGCGCCGATCTCGGCATCGGCCGCGGCAAGGCGACGGTGTGGACCTGCGACCTCACCAAGGAATATGTCGCCATCAATGGCGATTACCGGAGCTGATGGCGCCGGTGTCCGGGCATCCGGCAAGCGTGCTGGCGGTCGTGCGCCGCTACGAGGCGGCGGGCTTTCGCGCCTGGCCGGCGGCGGCCGTCCATTATGACGGGACCTGGGTGGTACGGCTCACGGCAGGACACCCCGCCAAGCGCCTGAACTCGGTCAATCCGCTCGATCCGGGCGACACGCACGCCATCGAAGAGCGCATCGGCCGCGCCGCGCGGCGCTTCGACGCCTATGGCCGGCCGCTGACCTTTCGCATGTCGCCGCTGTCGGGACTGGTTCTGTCCACGCATCTCGACAAGGCCGGCTGGAACAGGTTCGACGAATCCCTGGTCATGCGGCTGCCGCTGAAGGAGGTCGGGCTCGGCGCGGCCATGGACCAGATTCCGCTCAAGGACATCAGCCGCTTCATCGGCGCGTCGCTGAGGACGAGCGGCTCGGACGCCTCGCTGCGGCCCGGCCTGTCCGAGGTCATCGGCGCGATCCAGCCGGAAGCGGGGCTGTTCGCGCTCGAGGAGGGCAACGAGCCGGTGGCGACGCTGATCTGCGTGCATGACGGCGATCTCGCGGGTCTGTTCGAGGTCGCCACCGAAGAATCGGCGCGCAAGAAGGGCCATGGCCGCAATCTCATCCTGTCGGCGCTGAAATGGGCCCGGCTGCGCGGCGCGCGCGAAGCCTGGCTGCAGGTCGAGGCCAGCAACGGGCCGGCGCTCTCGCTCTACCGGTCGCTCGGCTTCGAGGAAGTCTATCGCTACCATTATCGACGGCCGCCGGGCGCATGAGCGAGAGCAAGCCAACCGGAAAGCGTCTGCTGTTGGTCGCCGCCTGCGCGCTGGTCGACACCGACCGGCGCGTGCTCCTGGCGCAGCGTCCGGAAGGAAAGCAGCTTGCCGGCCTGTGGGAGTTTCCAGGCGGCAAGGTCGAGCCCGGCGAGACGCCGGAGGAATGCCTGGTGCGCGAATTGCATGAGGAGCTCGGCATCGAGACGGAGATCCCGTGCCTGGCGCCGCTCACCTTCGCCAGCCACTCCTATGACGATTTCCATCTCCTGATGCCGCTTTATGTCTGCCGCCGCTTCCGCGGGATCGCGCAGCCCAAAGAAGGGCAGGGACTCAAATGGGTCAGGCCCCGGCAGATGCGCGACTATCCGATGCCGCCGGCCGACGCGCCGCTGATCCAGTTCCTCATCGACCTTCTGTAGTTTCGCGGTTCGCCCTTGCGACAGCTTACCGTTTCCCGGAGACGGTGAATGTTTCCGCACGTTTCCCGGGAGCTGCTTTAGCCAGCGTTAATGGAAGATTTATCTCGATGTGAAAAATTGCACGAGGCCGTTTCGCGCGGCGATATCGTCGATGACTGGGAAACACGGCATGAGCCTCGAAAGAGACTGGGACTCGATCCGGCCCGACCGCGGCTTCCGCGCGGTGGACGCCGGCATGGGCATCCTGCGGATCACGCTTCTCTTCGGCTCGGCCGCGGTGGCGCTGGCGCTGATCGCAACGCCTTTCCTGGACAGCCAGACCCGGCCGCAGAGCGCTCGCGACGGCTTCCCTGGCGGGCTCGACATGACGGCGACCGGATCGATCGGTCATCGTCCCAATACATATACGCTGCGCCGCAGCGTGCTGCAGCCTTTGCCCAGTTCAATCTGTGTCATCCGCAATGACGGCAGCCGCAGCGGCGAGTGCTGACTTGGTTAATGATTTCGCGGCACGGCGGCGTTTCACTCGCTGTTAAGCTTTTGCCGTTAACCTTTCTTAACGGGTAAGACATTAGAGTTTCTGCATGAGGGATCGATGATCATGAAAAACCTGCTGCAGCAATTCATTGAAGATGAAACGGGCGCCACGGCCGTCGAATATGGCCTGATCGTCGTGGTGTTGTCGCTCGCCATCATCGCCGGGGTCAAACAGGCGGCCGATGGGCTCGTATGGCTGTTCACCGACAACAACAGCAAGCTGGCCAACGCCTTCGCTCACTGACGACGGGTGCGCTCAAGTCTTAGGCGGGTTCTCCAGGACAGCCTTTAGCGAGACCTTGGCCGACCCAGGTCTGAGCGGTTTTTGTTGCGAGGCGTCTGGCGCCCAGCCGGACATCCAAACAATCGAAAAACTTGCGCGGATACGGCCGTCCGGATCCGAGAATCGCTCGGCATAGATTTCGGCCGCGC
Organism: Mesorhizobium sp. B3-1-9; assembly: GCF_006439595.1. Taxonomy (NCBI): domain Bacteria; kingdom Pseudomonadati; phylum Pseudomonadota; class Alphaproteobacteria; order Hyphomicrobiales; family Phyllobacteriaceae; genus Mesorhizobium; species Mesorhizobium sp. B3-1-9. The sequence continues at coordinate 31,935 of NZ_VFTJ01000012.1, read as the reverse complement.
GGGCAAACAGGCGTCTGCCGGCCGACCGGCGGCTGCGATCGATGAGCACGTTGGTTTCGCCCATGGCGCGGAGATCGGCCGCGAGATCGAACAGCGTATCGTAGCGCACCGCGACCGTTTCGACATCGGCGACCGGCAATGCCAGGCCGGCGCGCTGCAGCAGCGCGCCCGCGTCGCGCACGTCGGTGAAAGGAAGGATGCGCGGGCTCGCGCCGCCGTAAAGCTCCGTCTCGGCCGCAAGCATGCTTTCGCGTAGTTCCGCCAATGTGCCCGCGCCGGTAAGAGCGCCGAGGAACAGCCCGTCCGGTCTCAGCGCCCGGCGGATTTGCGCCAGCACGCCGGGAATGTCGTTCACGGCGTGCAACGAGAGCAGGGAGACGGCGAGGTCGAGGCTGCCTTCCTCGAACGGCACGGTCTCCGGCGGCGCCACCAGGCCGGGGCCGCCGGCCAGAAGCGCTTCGTCCATCTCGACGCGTACGACCTCGCCGACCTTGCCGCTGCCGGCGAGCACGTCCGCCGCCGCCGACGTCTGACAGAACAGCGCGGCCGCCTTGCCGAAGCGGCGTTCGACCGCACCCAGCCGGTCGGCAAGGTCTTCCGCGGCGCGCCGCATCAGGAAATCGGCGCCTTCGACGGGGCGGGCGAGAGCCCTGCGCTTGCGCGCGAGCCAGAGCTCGGTGTCGATCAAGGGCTGCAACGAAAAGCTTCCTGTTGTCGGCGCGTGCCAGACTGGTGTTAAGGTGCGCTGGGTTCCAATCACGTGGCCGATCCGGTGCACAAGATCAAGACCATAGCGGTCCAGGATATGGCCCGGCAGGCACTGGCCTGGCCGGCGCGCCTGTTGTTTCCGCCGGTTTGCGCCGGCTGCCGTCGCCATGTGTCGCAGCCTGGCGTGCTGTGCGGCGCCTGCTGGCCGAAGCTGAGGCTGCTGGAGAAGCCCTGGTGCCCGGTGATGGGCACGCCCTTCACCCACGACATGGGCGAGGGGTTTCTGTCCGCCGAGGCGATCGCCGATCCTCCGCCCTTCGAGCGGGCGCGGGCGGCCGTCGTCTATTCAGGCGTCGCGCGGCAGATGGTGCAGGGGCTGAAATATCAGGATCGAACCGACCTCGCGCCGTGGATGGCGAACTGGATGATGCGCGCCGGCGCGGAGTTGGCCGCGGAGGCCGACCTGGTCGTGCCGGTGCCGTTGCACTGGCGACGCTTCTTCCGGCGCCAGTTCAACCAGTCGGCGGAGCTCGGACGGGCCGTTGCAAAGCTCGGCGGGCTGCCCTTTTCGCCATCCGCGATCAGGCGCGTGAAGCTGACGCGCCAGCAGGTCGGCCTCGAACGGCACGAGCGCGAGGAGAATGTGCGCGCCGCCTTTCGCGTCCCGCCGGAAGGGGAAATCGAGATAGCCGGGCGCCGGGTGCTCGTGGTCGACGATGTTTACACCACCGGCGCAACGGTGCGGGCGGTCGCCAAGGCGCTGAAGAGGGGCGGCGCCGGAGCCGTCGACATCCTCACTTTCGCCCGCGTCCTGCCTGGGGACTTTCGGCCCGATGAGTCCGCGACTATATAGGTTTTAATTTGTTGTTTGCCGCATGTCGCTTTCGTACCTCACTGGACGGCATGCATGAGGACTGCCGGCCAATGGCTGATGTGACGATCTACACCCGCATGATGTGCGGCTACTGCAACGCCGCCAAGCGGTTGCTCGACCGCAAGGGGGTAGCCTATACCGAGCACGACGCCTCGTTCTCGCCGGAGCTGCGCCAGGAAATGATTTCCAAAGCGCATGGGCGAGCCACCTTTCCGCAGATTTTCATCGGCGACACGCATGTCGGCGGTTGCGACGACCTCCACGATCTGGAGTCGCGGGGCCGGCTGGACGCGATGCTCGCCAACGGGAGATGACCATGGGTAGTTTCAAGGCCGCCGCCGTGCAGATGCGTTCGGGCACGAGCCCGGAACGCAACGCCGCCGACATGGAGATCCTGGTCCGCCAGGCCGCCGGCCAGGGCGCCACCTACGTCCAGACGCCGGAAATGACCGGGGCGCTGGTGCGCGACAAGGAAGCCGGCGCGGCCGCTTTTACCGCGGAGGATAAGGACATCGTCGTCGCGACCGCGCGCAGGTTGGCGAAGGAGCTCGGCATTCACCTGCATATCGGCTCGACGGCCATTCGCCGCGCCGACGGGAAGCTCGCCAACCGCGCTTTCCTGTTTTCGCCAGACGGCGCCGTGATTGCCGGCTATGACAAGATCCATATGTTCGACGTCGATCTCGACAATGGCGAGAGCTGGCGCGAATCCGCGTCCTACGAGCCAGGGACGGAAGCGGCCGTGACCGACATCGAAGGGACGAAGCTTGGCTTTGCCGTCTGCTACGACCTGCGCTTTCCGCAGCTGTTCCGCGCCGAGGCGATGGCCGGGGCCGAAGTGCTGACGGTGCCGGCCGCCTTCACGCGCCAGACCGGCGAAGCGCACTGGCATGTGCTGCTGCGCGCCCGCGCCATCGAGAACGGCGCCTATGTCATCGCTGCCGCGCAGGGCGGCCTGCATGAGGACGGGCGCGAGACCTATGGCCATTCGCTGATCGTCGATCCGTGGGGGCGCATCATCGCCGAGGCCGCGCATAACGAGCCCGGTGTGATCGTCGCCGAGATCGATCCGGCGCAGTCGCTGGCCGCGCGCCGCAAGATCCCCAATCTGAAGAACGCGCGGGACTTCGCCGTCAAAGCCGGAACAAGGGAAGCGCCGCGTCTCAGGGGTGCCGCCTCTTGATCCGTTTCTCCCTGATCTGCGAACACGAGCACGAGTTCGAAGCGTGGTTCCGCAGCAATGACGATTTCGACACCCAGAAGAAGCGCGGCTTCGTCGATTGCCCGAGCTGCGGCTCGCACAAGGTCGAGAAGGCGTTGATGGCGCCCGCCGTCTCCACATCCTGCAAACAGGAGAAGGTGGCCTTGGCCATGGGCGAGGCGCAGAAGCAGGCGTTGGCGCAGCTCAAGGCGCTGGCCGAGAAGGTGCGCGAGAATGCCGACTATGTCGGCGACAAATTCGCAGAGGAAGCGCGCAAGATCCATTTCGGCGAGGCCGATCCGCGCGGCATCTACGGCGAAGCGACCCCCGAAGAGGCGCAGAGCCTCGCCGAGGACGGCGTCGAGTTCATGCCGATCCCGAGCTTTCCGGACGACCGGAACTGAGTGTCGCCCGGATGGAGAAGTCTAAGCCACTGCGGGGCTCAGACATGGTTGAACGCTTTTTGAATTGGCTTTCGCTCAAGCTGCACGACAAGCGCTCGATCGATGGTTTGCTGATCGTTTATATCGGCGATGAAAAGATCAACAAGGTTGCTGCGGCACTTAAGCTTATTAGCGACTTCGACCCCGTTCGCTATAAACGGATGCGCCATGACCTCAATCGAATTTGGGTATTAACCATTGCAGGCTGGGTAGCGCGCTATCGGCAAGCCACCTCGACTTGCGAACTGGACGAGCGCTTTGTTCTCAACGAGGGGACGACACCGGAACGAATTGCATCAACCATCGTGCATGAAGCGACGCATGCGCGTCTTGGGCGTTGCGGTATCGGCTACAAAGAAGAGCTGCGCGCCAGAGTGGAGCAGGTTTGCATCCGTCGGGAAATGGCTTTTGCCAAGAAGTTGCCGCGCGGGGCGGATATTGGCCAAAGGGCAGAGGTGAAGTTAAATACCCTTTCTAACTTGTCCGATGCAGCGATGGCTGAACGCTACTACGAGGGCAAACGAAAGGCTCTTCTTTATCTTGGCGGGCCGCGTTGGCTCAACGATCGAGTCATTTCTCTTCATCGCTGGCTGCACTTGCGAAGATTGAAACGGCAGGACACTGCGAGATCACGCGATCCCCGCAACTGAAGTTTGCTTTCCGGCCAAGGCGTCGGCTCTTGCGGCAGCTAGACGAACGGATTGACTAGGTTACACTTTCGATCAGCTTTTCAAGCAGAAGAGAGAGCGTTTCCCGTTCGGCCGGTGTCAGGCCAGAAAGCACCTTATGTTCGTTTGCCACATGCGCGGTGACAGCCTCATCGATCAGCGCAAGGCCCTTTGCGGTAAGCTGCACCACCACACCGCGCCGGTCGCTGGGGTGCGGCGCGCGCCGGGTCAGACCGGCCTTTTCCAGGCGGTCGAGGCGGGCGGTCATGGCGCCCGACGTCACCATCGTCGCCTCGTAAAGCTCGGTCGGTGTCAGCGCATAGGGCGCGCCGGAACGGCGCAGCGTCGCCAACACGTCGAATTCGCCGGACTGCAGCCCGAAGCGGGCGAATACCGGCGCGAGCCGGTCGCGCGCAATGAGCGCCGAGGCCTCGTTGAGCCGCCCGATGACGCCCATCGGCGACACATCGAGATCCGGTCGTTCCCGTCGCCACTGTTCCATGGCCCTGCCCGCTCGATCCATATTGCTCACCGTAAAGTATCTTGACACAAAGAATCTTTGCGTTATCTTACTGCAACAAGAACTGGCCGCCAAGCGGTCTCGCAGCGACAGGACGAACCGATGAGATTTCTCTGGGATTCAGCGATCTGGCTTCTGGTCGTGACGGGCGGCCTGCTCGGCATGACGCTGCCGTTCGGCAAGCTCGCCACCGCGGCCGAGGTACCGGCCATGGTCTGGGCCTTCGTCATTTCGCTGGGCGCCGGCGGCGTGCTGCTCTTGGCGCTTCTGTTGCGCGGCGAGCGCATCCGGCTGACGCCGCACAAGCTGCGCTATTTCTTCGTCACCGCGGCGATTTCCTATGCCGTCCCCAATCTTTTGATGTTCTCGGCCATCCCGCATCTCGGCGCCGGCTACACCGGCATCATGTTCACCCTGTCGCCGGTGATCACGCTGGTGTTCTCGATCCTGCTCGGTGTCAGGCGCCCCAACCTGCTCGGCGTCATCGGCATCGCCGTCGGCTTCGTTGGCGCGGCGATGGTGGCTCTCACACGCGGCGAGGCAGGCCAGCCAGCCGACTATTTCTGGGTGGCGATTGGACTGCTCATCCCGGTCAGCCTTGCCGCCGGCAACATCTACCGCACCGTCGACTGGCCGCAAGACACCGGCCCGATCGAGCTTGCCGTCGGCAGCCACCTGGCCTCGGCCACGCTGCTTCTCATTGGCATCCTCGGCCTTCTGGGCACGCATGCCTTCGCCCCGCTCGGCGCCGTGCCCCTCGTCGTCGTCGGTCAGGTTGTGTCGGCCTCGGCGATGTTTGCCTTCTTCTTCCGCCTGCAGGCGGTCGGCGGGCCGGTCTATCTCAGCCAGATCGGCTATGTGGCGGCGGCCGTTGGATTGTTCGCCGGCACGCTCTTCCTCGGTGAGCATTACCAGCTTCTGACCTGGCTGGGCGCCGCCATCATCACCGCCGGGGTTTTCATCACGACCAAGGCACAAAGCCAAGCCGGCGCGCCAGCGCCGGTTCGGGTCGAGCCGGTGTCGTCCCGGAGCTAATGCTCCTTGCCGGAGGATTCCGGCTGCGGGTGGCGGCGGCGATGGGTGGCGGCGGCGCGCGCCGCCTGCTCATAGATGCCCGTCATCAACTCCAGCGTGCGCGCGACGTCCCCGAGCTTTTCGGCCATCTCGGGAATGCGCTTCACCGCTTCGATGAGCAGCACCGAACGGATATCGGCATAGCGTTCCGTCACCTGATGCCCCAGCGGCGTCACCTCGTAGGTTACGCCGGCCCTGCCGCTGCCGGTGCGCGTGATCAGCCCGCCCTTCAACAGCTTGCGCAGGCTGTACTGGATGTTGGGAATGTCGTCGCGATTGGTCATCTGGGCGAGGTCGCGGACGCTTTTGGGCCGGTCGTTCATCCTGATGATGTGGAGCAGCGCGTTTTCCGGCCCGCTGGCCGAAAACTCGATCACGGTGGCGAGGCACTCCGCCTGCCAGTGGCCGAACGCCTCGTAGGAGCGCATCAGCGCATATTCGACCTCGGTGACGTCGATCTCGAGCGGCGTGCGCGCCAGATGCCAGCCGCGGTCGAGCAGTTCTTCCTGTGTTTCCAGCGATTTGCGACGCTCGTTCATCAGCCTCTCCCTTGCCGCGAGGATGCGCCGATCCACGCGATTGCGTCCACATGAATTTATGATAGACTTTCTATCATAAATTATAATCAAAAATATGAGGAGAACATCGTCATGAGCATGCTCGACAAGTTCGCGCCTGGCACACAGCCTTTCTTTCTCGGCACCTTCGCGTCCAACTGTTCCGGCGGCATGACCGTCACCAAGGTCGCCGAGCGCTGGGACAATTCCTGGGACAACAATCTCAAGCTCGCCCGCCTTCTCGATGAAGCCGGCATCGACTTCATGCTGCCGATCGCGCGCTGGATCGGTTACGGCGGCGAAACCAATTTTCATGGCAACGTGCTTGAGACGATCACCTGGGCAGCGGGGCTGCTGGCGCTCACCCGCAACATCACCGTCTTTGCCACGACCCATACGGCGGCGAACCATCCTGTCGTCGTCGCCAAGCAACTGGCCACCATCGACCAGATCAGCCGCGGCCGCATCGGCCTCAACATCGTCGCCGGCTGGAACAAGCCGGAATACGAGGCACTTGGGCTGACGCTGCCCGACGACCACACCACCCGCTACGGCTACGCTCAGGAATGGTTCGACATCGTGCGCGCCCTGTGGAGCCGCACGGAGGCCTTCGACTGGGACGGAACCTGGTTCAAGCTCAGGAACGTGCTCGGCGATCCGCGTCCGTCATCGCCGTTGCCGATCCTCAACGCGGCCGGCTCGGAAGAGGGGCGGAAATTTGCCGTCCGCAACGCCGATTTCCTGTTCACGCCGGCGATCGACCTCTCGCGCTCGAAGGACGAGCTCGCGGCGCTGAAGGAGCAGGGCAAAGCGGCGGGCAGGGACGTCGATGTGCTGACCTTCGCCCATGTCGTGTGCCGGCCGACGGAAAAGGAAGCCAACGACTATCTCGAGCATTCCGGCCGCGCCAATGCCGATTGGGCGGCGGTGGACAATCTGGTGCGGCTGCAATTCGCCCACGCGCAATCCTTCCCGCACGACCTTCTGGCGCTCATCCGCGACCGCATGGCGGCGGGCCATGGCGGTTTTCCGCTGACCGGCACGCCCGAGCAGGTGGCCGACGGCATCACCCAACTGCACCATGCCGGCTTCCGCGGCTCGACCTTGTCCTTCGTCGATTATGTCGAGGAATTCCCCTATTTCCGCGACACGGTCCTGCCTATTCTCGAAGAAAGAGGCATTCGCGTCGCGCCGGCCGCGATGCAGTCGGCGGCTTAGACAAGGAGATGGCAATGTCCACGGCAGAAGGTCAGTCCACGCCAGAAGGTCCGGTCAGCGTCGCTGATTTCCGCGCCGCCATGCGACTCATCGTCGGCAATGTCAGCGTCATCACCGCCGGCGTCGGCGACGACCGTACCGGCCTCGTGGTCATTTCCGTGGTGTCGCTGTCGGCCGAGCCGCCGAAGGTGATCGCCTGCGTCAACCGCTCCTCATCGACCTGGCCGATCATCGAGCGCTACCGGCATTTCGGCGTCAACTCGCTCGGGCCCCAGCACCAGCAGGTTGCCGAGCGCTTCTCCGGCTTCGGCGGCATCAAGGGCAAGGATCGTTACGGGGGCGCCGAATGGACGACGTTGAAGACGGGCGCGTCGCTGCTGTGCGACGCGGTGGCCGCTTTCGACTGCAGCCTCGACGAGATGATCGATCGCGGCACGCATTCGATCGTCATCGGTTCGGTCGAGGCGGTGAGGACGCAGGATGCCGGACAGGCCCTGATCTATTGGCGCGGTGGTTATCGGCCGTTGGAAGCCTGAGAACCCATTGATCAGACCGAGGCTTTCTCGGCCAGCACCATGTAGTTGACGTCCATGTCCTTCGAGCGCTGCCAGCGGTCGGCCAGCGGGTGATAGATGACGCCGGTGCGGTCGATCACCGTGAGACCGGCCGCGCCCAGCGCCTTTGCCAGTTCCTCCGGCCGCACCAGCTTGCCGAACTGATGCGTGCCGCGCGGCAGCCAGCGCAACACATATTCGGCGCCGATGATGGCAAGGCCAAGCGCTTTCAGCGTGCGGTTGATGGTGGCGACGAACATGATGCCGCCGGGGCGGACCATCTGCCCGCATTTGGCGACGAACAGGTCGACATCGGCGACATGCTCGACCACTTCCATGTTCAGGATGACATCGAAGACCTCGCCGGCATCGGCTAGCGCCTCGGCCGTGGTGGCGCGGTAGTCGACGCTGACGCCGGCCTCCGCCGCATGCAGCTTCGCCACTTCGATGTTGGTCGCGGAAGCATCGGCGCCGACCACTTCGGCGCCAAGCCTGGCCATCGGCTCGCACAAAAGCCCGCCGCCGCAGCCGATATCGAGGAAGCGCAGGCCATCGAAAGGCCGCGCCGCGCGCGGATCGCGGCCGAAACGCGCCGCCACCTGGTCGCGGATATAGGCAAGCCGCACCGGGTTGAACTTGTGCAGCGGACGGAACTTGCCGTTCGGATTCCACCATTCGGCGGCAAGGGCGGAGAAGCGCTCGACTTCTCCGGCATCGATGGTCGATCGGCGGGGCTCTGGCATAGGCGGGTCTCCAGCGCATGACCCCGAAAATTGGAATCGATTTCGGAAAGGATCATGCACAAAGTCAAAGTGCTACAATGTCCTGCGTCCCAAAGGACGCGCGGCGCTGACGTTAGGAAGTCGGGCGCGGGAGGGAATGTCAAGGCAGGTTTTTCAGCTGCCGCCAAGCTCTCGTGCTGTCAGCACGTGGCAGCTTGGTCGGACCGATGGTGAAACGGGATTGTGGCTTCGCGCGAATGGGACGGCATAGACTGTTCGAAAAGGAGCGCGATCATGCGACCTCACTCGTCGATCCTCTGGCGCCGTCTCGACCTTGAAGGCCACGATGCCTGCCTGCTTTGTGCGACCCAGAGCGGTTGGCGGCTCAAGGGGCATGCCCTCTTCCTCCATGACGGCCAGCCCTGCAGCCTTGCCTATGCGGCGGATTGCGATGCCGGCTGGCGCACGCGTTTCGCAAGTGTCGACGGCTTTCTCGGCACGCAAACCTTGCGCTACGAGGTCGAACGGCTGGCCGACGGCCGATGGACGCTGAATGGCGCGGAGCAGGCGGAGGTTGCCGGGCTTGTCGATGTCGACCTCGGCTTCACGCCGGCAACGAACCTGCTGGCGATCCGCCGCTTCGACCTTGCCGTCGGCGCTGCGGCGCCTGCCCCGGCGGCCTATCTGGCCTTTCCGGAGCTAAGGCTTGAACGTCTGGACCAGACCTACCGTCGCCTCGGCGACAGCCGCTACGCCTATGCCGCGCCGAAATTCGGCTACGACCAGGTGCTGGACGTCTCGCCGTCCGGCTTCATTGTCGACTATCCAGACCTTTGGAAGGCCATCGCGCTGCGTTGCGCATCCTCGGCCGGCTAAAGCGCGTCGCGCTGAAGCGGATTCAGGCGACGCGCTTTTAAGGCTTTGTTTTCATGCATGTCGTTATCGCAAAACCGCTGCACACTTTTGCGCGACATGCATTAGATTTTCGACAGCGCGACCGCCGCGTGCCTGATGTCGACGCTGGCCGGGTCGATCGCCAGAACCGCCTCGCTGCCGCCGATCTCGGCCATGATGCGGTCCGCCGCCGCCCGGGCCTGTTCCAGGCTCTGCCAGCGCACGACGTCCACCCAGCTTCCATCCTCGCAGCTGCCGAGCTGCCGGCTTAGGAAGCCCGGCTGCCGGCAAGCCAATCCGTCATGACCCCATTGTTGGAGACAAAGCCGGCTTCGGTGCCGGGCTTTAGGCGGAAGGTGACGATTTCCAGGGTCTCGGACATGAGAATCTCCAACGGGCCGTTTCGGCAGTCTTGTGGCATGACCGGCGACAGGAATCCGTCAGCATGAGTGGTGCCGGGCCGGCTATAAGCGCGCTCGCTTGCGAAGCCTTGCTGTTTTGGCTAAGGAGGCCGCGCATTTCCGCGCTTGGTCACCCTGGCGTTTCCTCCCGTTCCGGCCTTGGGCCGGCTTGAGTCAAAGGCATTTCGCTTCCATGGCGCGTATCGTGATGAAATTCGGCGGAACCTCGGTCGCCGACATCGCCCGCATCCGCAATGTGGCGCGCCATGTCAAACGCGAGGTCGATGCCGGTCACGACGTCGCCGTGGTGGTCTCGGCCATGGCCGGCAAGACCAACGAGCTGGTCGGCTGGACCCGCGAAGCCTCGCCCATGCACGACGCGCGCGAATATGACGCCGTTGTCGCTTCGGGCGAGCAGGTCACGGCCGGCCTGTTGGCGATCACGTTGCAGAACATGGACATTCATGCACGATCCTGGCAGGGCTGGCAGATCCCGATCAAGACCGATAATGCCCATGGCGCGGCGCGCATCCTCGACATCGACGGCGCCTTCCTGATCAAGCGCTTCGGCGAGGGCCAGGTGGCGGTCATCGCCGGTTTCCAGGGCATTGGCCCGGACAATCGCATCGCGACGCTCGGCCGCGGCGGCTCCGACACCAGCGCAGTGGCGATCGCCGCGGCGGTCAAGGCCGACCGATGCGACATCTATACCGACGTCGACGGCGTCTACACGACCGACCCTCGCATCGAGCCGAAAGCCCGGCGTCTCGCCAAGATTTCGTTCGAGGAAATGCTCGAAATGGCTTCGCTCGGCGCCAAGGTGCTGCAGGTGCGCTCGGTCGAGCTTGCCATGGTACACAGGGTGCGTACTTTCGTGCGGTCGTCCTTCGACGATCCCGATGCGCCCGGAATGGGGGATTTGCTCAATCCGCCCGGAACGCTCATTTGCGACGAGGAAGAGATCGTGGAACAGCAGGTCGTCACCGGAATTGCCTACGCCAAGGACGAAGCGCAGATTTCGTTGCGCCGCGTCGGCGACCGTCCAGGCGTCGCCGCCGGCATCTTCGGCCCGCTGGCCGAGGCCAACATCAATGTCGACATGATCGTCCAGAACATTTCCGAGGACGGCAAATTCACCGACATGACCTTCACCGTGCCGTCCGGCGACGTCGACAAGGCGCTTGGCGTGCTGGAGAAGCTGAAGCCCGAAGTCGGCTACGACGTCGTGCAGTCGGAAGCCGGCATGTCGAAGGTTTCGGTCATCGGCATCGGTATGAGGAGCCACGCCGGCGTCGCCGCCACCGCCTTCAAGGCGCTGGCCGACAAGGCGATCAATATCCGCGCCATCACCACGTCCGAGATCAAAATTTCGATACTGATCGACGGTCCCTATACGGAACTGGCGGTTCGCACTTTGCATTCCGTCTACGGTCTGGATAAGCAATAGCAAGAACTGAGTCAGTTGTTGCGTGAACGCCGGCCGCAGGAGAAACTGCGGCGGGCGAGATGGCCATTGGAGAACAAGCCGCGATGCGTGATACGGCCAGTGGCCCGCGCGTTCTGCTCAAACGGCTTCGCGAGCTCATGCAAGAGCCGCTGGAGCCGCAGGAGCGGCTCGACCGCATCGTGCGCGACATCGCTTCCAACATGGTCGCCGAAGTCTGCTCGCTCTATGTGCTGCGCGCCGACTCGGTGCTCGAACTCTACGCCACCGAAGGTCTGAACCCGAACGCCGTCCACCTGGCGCAGCTCAGGCTCGGACAGGGCCTGGTCGGCACGATCGCCGCCAGCGCGCGGCCGCTCAATCTCTCCAACGCGCAGGAACATCCGGCCTTCGCCTACCTGCCGGAGACGGGCGAAGAGATCTACAATTCCTTCCTCGGCGTGCCGGTGCTGAGGGCAGGGCGCACGCTGGGCGTGCTGGTGGTGCAGAACAAGACCATGCGCCACTATCGCGACGACGAGGTCGAAGCGCTTGAAACGACGGCGATGGTGATCGCCGAGATGATCGCCACCGGCGATCTTGCCCGCCTCACCAAGCCGGGGCTGGAGCTCGACCTACGCCGCCCGGCGAGCTTCACCGGCGTCTCCTTCAACGATGGCGTCGGTCTCGGCCATGTCGTGCTGCACGAGCCGCGCATCGTCGTCACCAACCTGTTCAACGAGGACAGCGAGGAGGAGGTGCGCCGGCTGCAGTCCTCGCTCGGCTCGCTGCGCCTCTCCATCGACGACATGCTGGAGCGGCGCGAGGTCGCCTTCGAGGGCGAGCACCGCGAGGTGCTCGAAGCCTACCGCATGTTCGCCAATGACAGTGGTTGGGTGCGTCGGCTGGAAGAGGCGATCCGCAACGGCCTGACGGCGGAAGCCGCGGTCGAAAAGGTGCAAAGCGACATGCGCGCGCGCATGCTGCACATGACCGATCCCTATCTGCGCGAGCGGATGAGCGATTTCGACGATCTCGCCAACCGGCTGTTGCGCCAGCTGATGGGGCGCGGGCCGGAGGATGTCGCGGCCGCGCTGCCCAAGGACGCCATCATCGTCGCCCGCTCGATGGGCGCGGCCGAACTGCTCGACTATCCGCGCGACAAGCTGCGCGGCCTGGTGCTCGAGGACGGCGCCGCCACCAGCCATGTCGTGATCGTCGCGCGCGCCATGGGCATTCCGGTCGCCGGACAGGTGAAGGGCGCCGTTTCCATGGCGGAAAACGGCGACGCCATCATCGTCGACGGCGAGGAAGGCACCATCCATCTCAGGCCGCAATCCGACCTGGAAGCCGCCTATGCCGAAAAGGTCCGGTTCCGGGCCCGACGGCAGGAAGTTTACCGCGAGCTGCGCAAGAAGCCGTCGCTGACCAGGGATGGGATTCCGGTCGATCTCCTGATGAATGCGGGCCTTGCCGTCGACCTGCCGCAGCTCACCGAATCGGGCGCCGCCGGCATCGGCCTGTTCCGCACCGAGCTGCAGTTCATGGTTGCCTCGACCTTCCCGCGCGCCGAGGCTCAGGAGCGGCTCTATCGCGATGTGCTCGACGCCGCGCGCGGCAAACCCGTCACTTTCCGCACCATCGACATCGGCGGCGACAAGGTGCTGCCTTACTTCAAGGGCGCGATCCAGGAAGAGAACCCGGCGCTGGGCTGGCGGGCGATCCGGCTGACGCTCGATCGTCCCGGCCTGCTCAGGACGCAGATCCGGGCGCTGCTCAAAGCCAGCGGTGGCCGCGAGCTGAAGCTGATGCTGCCCATGGTCACCGAGCTGTCGGAAGTCGCGCAGGCGCGCGAGATCATCGACCGCGAGGTCCGGCATTTGTCGCGCTTCGCGCACCACCTGCCCACCAGCCTCAAGCTCGGCGCGATGCTGGAAGTGCCCTCGCTCCTGTTCCAGCTCGACGAATTGATGAAGGCGGTGGATTTCGTCTCGGTCGGCTCCAACGACCTCTTCCAGTTCGTCATGGCGGTCGACCGCGGCAATACGCAGCTTGCCGACCGCTTCGACACGCTTTCGGCGCCGTTCCTGCGGGTGCTGAAGACGATCGCCGATGCCGGCGCCCGCAATCACACGCCGGTGACGCTTTGCGGCGAGCTGGCCGGCAAGCCGATCTCGGCGATGGCGCTGATCGGCCTCGGCTTCCGCTCGATCTCGATGTCGCCGGCCTCGATCGGCCCGGTCAAAGCGATGCTGACCGAACTTCCGCTGCAGGAACTGCAGGCCTTCTTCAGGGACAATCTGATGGCGCCCGCCCAAGGGACGCCGATGCGGGCGCTGCTACAGGCCTTTGCCGACGATCGTTCGATTCCGCTCTAGATTCACGCGAGGGCGGTCTGCAAATGGCGATTTTCCGCGCTTCCGGGCCTTCGCCGGCCGAAGCATTCATGAGTGGCGTGGCAGTTGAATTAAGGCTATGGCCGGCGCAGGCCGGTGCTCATGTACCTAAATGTACATTCCGCTCCGGTTCTCGAAACTCGCTATTTTCGACTCGCCCTGACGTGAATTTCATTGAAGTTCCAAGACCATGATCAACCTGCCCCGCGACCGTATGGATCAAGTCGTCAAGCGTTTCGACATGCTCGAGGCGCAGATGTCGGCCGGGCCCGCCGCCGATCAATACGTCAAGATGGCCTCCGAATATGCCGACATCCAGGAGATGGTGGGCAAGATCCGGGCATTGCGCGCCGCCGAGCAGGAGCAGACGGACCTCGAGTCGATGCTTGCCGACAAGGCGACCGATGCCGACATGCGCGCGCTGGCCGAGGCGGACCTGCCGGAAGTCGAGAGCCGCATCGAAGCGCTGCAGAAGGACATCCAGATCCTGCTTCTGCCCAAGGATGCGGCCGACGAGAGGAACGCCATCCTCGAAATCCGCGCCGGCACCGGCGGCGACGAGGCGGCCTTGTTCGCCGGCGATCTGTTCCGCATGTATGAGCGTTATGCCGCCTCACGCGGCTGGCGCTTCGAGACGGTGTCGGCGAGCGACGGCGAGGTCGGCGGCTATAAGGAAATCATCGCCTCGGTGTCGGGCAAGGGCGTGTTCGCGCATCTGAAGTTCGAATCCGGCGTGCACCGCGTCCAGCGTGTCCCGGAAACCGAGGCCGGCGGACGCATCCACACCTCGGCGGCTACGGTGGCGGTGCTGCCGGAGGCCGAGGAGGTCGATATCGAGATCCGGGCCGAGGATATCCGCATCGACACGATGCGGGCCTCGGGTTCGGGCGGCCAGCACGTCAACACCACCGATTCGGCGGTTCGCATCACTCATTTGCCGACCGGCATCATGGTGGTGCAGGCGGAAAAGTCGCAACACCAGAACCGGGCACGCGCCATGCAGATCCTGCGCGCGCGGCTCTACGACCTGGAGCGCAGCCGGGCCGACGAGGAACGCTCGTCGTCGCGAAAGTCGCAGGTCGGCTCGGGCGACCGGTCGGAGCGCATCCGCACCTATAATTTCCCGCAAGGGCGCGTCACCGACCACCGCATCAACCTCACGCTCTACAAGCTCGACCGGGTGATGATGGGCGAGCTCGACGAGGTGGTCGACGCGCTGATCGCCGACCATCAGTCGAAGCTGCTTGCCGATATGAGCCTCGATGGCTGACCAACTGCCCGCGGCGCTCGGGCCGCTGCTCAGGGTGGCGCGCGGGCGCCTGGCCGCCGCCGGCATTGCCGATCCGGCGCTCGATTCCCGGCTGATCGTCGAGCATTTCTCCGGCACGACCCGCACCCAGGCCATTGCCGAAGCGGAGCAAAAGGTGGGTTCCGCGGCGCTTTCGGCCATCGAAGCGGCCCTCAGGCGTCGCATCGCAGGCGAGCCGGTACACCGTATCCTCGGCTACCGGGAATTCTACGGTTTGCGCCTGTCGCTTTCGCCGGAGACGCTGGAGCCCCGGCCGGACACCGAGACGCTGGTCGACGCCGTTCTGCCCTTCGTCCGGGCAACGGCCGAAAGGCTCGGGGAATGCCGTATTCTCGATCTCGGCACGGGCACCGGCGCCATCGCGCTGGCGCTGCTCGGCGCCGTTCCGGCCGCGACTGCGACAGGCGTCGATATTTCGCCCGATGCATTGGCGACCGCGGCCGGAAACGCCCGGGACCTGGGGTTCGGCGAGCGCTTCAAAGCCTTGCATTCCAACTGGTTCGAAAAAGTTTTGGGCCGTTACCATGTAATTGCCTCGAACCCTCCCTATATACCCAGCGGAGACATTGGAAATCTGCAGGACGAGGTCCGCGATTTCGACCCGCGCCCGGCCCTTGATGGCGGCACGGACGGTTTGGACCCTTACAGGGTCATCGCCGCCGAAGCGGCTGCATTTCTGGAAGCGCAAGGCAAGGTAGCGGTCGAGATCGGCTACACGCAGAAAAACAAGGTCAGCGGAATATTCGCGGCAGCCGGCTATGTGTTAACCGGCACACATCGCGACCTCGGCGGCAATGACAGAGTTCTGGTGTTCGAGCGTTGAAAGCCCTGATGCAGTGCGAAAAAACCGCTTGGCAACACCGGGGAATGCAGTTAGGGTCCGGCTCAACCGGATGAGACGAAGCAGGCAGTGCTCCCAGCGATTCGGTTTTCCTTGGAAATAGCTGCCTTCTTGCGCAAACGACGCCCAAGCTTCGTGCGGGAATCATCTGGCAAGTGATGTAACCGGAACAGGATGGCACGTGGCGCCAACGCAATTGATGCGGGCGAACGCCGGTGAAGAAACGAAACGGCTGGCCGCATGAGCGCCTCCGTTCGTGAACAGTTTTTCGAAAATTCACTATGAAGAGAGTCTAATGAGGCCACAACAGCAGAACAGGCGCATGCGCGGTCGCAACAACAATGGCGGCGGTGGCAACAACAACAACAACCGCAAGGGGCCGAATCCCCTGACCCGCACTTACGAGAGCAACGGCCCGGACGTGAAGATCCGCGGATCGGCTCAGCAGATCGCCGAGAAATACGCCACGCTCGCCCGTGACGCGCAAAGCTCCGGCGACAGGGTGATGGCGGAGAACTATCTCCAGCACGCCGAGCACTACAATCGCATCATTGCCGCCGCGCAGGCGCAGATGCCGATCCAGAATGTCCAGCAGAACCGCGACGACTTCGATGACGATCTCGACGAGGATCGCGAAGAGTTCGACAATAACGGCGGCAATGGCGCCGAGGCGCCGGCCGCAGCGAACGGCTCCGGACCGCAGCCGGTGATCGAAGGCACGCCGGCGGAACTCGCCTACAACCAGGAAAGCGGCCGCGACAACAACAATCGCCGCGACAGTGGCCAGCGGGATGGGGGGCAGCGCGACAACAATGGCCGCGACCGCAATCGCGACCGCCGCAACGGCGGCTTTGGCCAGAACGGCCAGCGCGGCGAAAACGGCCAGCGCGGCGAGCAGGGCGGCCAGCAGTTCGACCAGAACCGCCGCAATGAGGCGCAGCCTGAGGCAGCCGGCGAGGCTGGTTCACAGGCCGAGCAGGCGCCGCAGTTCGACAGCTTTTCGCCGGCAGCCCTTGCCGCCCAGGCCGAGCTCAACGAAGCCGCCATGGACATCGGCGGCGGTCGCCGGCCGCGGCGCCCGCGCCGCCCGCGCGGCAGTTATGCCGACCAGGCGAGCAGTGGCGAGCAGGGCGGTCAGCCAGAAGGCGCGAGCCCCGAAAGCTCGAGCGCCGAAAAGTCAGCCGAAGCGCATAGCGCCATGAACAATGGCGATGAGGCCAGCGCCAGGCCGGCCGAAGAGGCAAGGCCGGCGAGCGAGCCTGCCGCCGGTGAGCCGGCGCCGGTTGCCAGCGAAGCAGGCGAGCCCGTTGCCGCCGACGCGAACAACTGATCCAGAGGCCATTTCAGATATTGCAAACGGCGGAGAGCATTCTCCGCCGTTTTTGTTTTTGCGGGCGATGGAATAATATGGCGTGCCGATAGAGCGTTTCGCCGTTTCACGAAAACGGCGAACTGCTCTCTCTTTTTGCTTTACGCAATTCCGAACGGAAAACCGCATCACACTTTTCCTGGAATTGCGCTAGCCAGACGTCTTGAGAGCCTGCCGCCCGCGCACCATATCTCGCCAGGAAACAGGGTTCGGCTCTTATGGGCGGGCCCGTCACCGCAATCTGATCCGGTGCCGCAAAGTGGGCCGGTGATGGAAGGAGACAGAGAATGAATCTTGAGAAATACTCGGAGCGCGTGCGCGGCTTCATCCAGTCCGCGCAGACCATGGCGCTCTCGCGCAACCATCAGCAATTCACGCCCGAACATATGCTCAAGGTGCTCGTCGACGACGACGAGGGCCTTGCCGCATCCCTGATCGAGCGCGCCGGCGGCAATGTCCGCGACGTCAAGCTCGGCGTCGAGGCGGCGCTCGAAGCCATGCCCAAGGTCGAGGGCGGCAATGGCCAGCTCTACCTCGCCCAGCCTCTTGCCAAGGTGTTTTCGACCGCCGAGGACCTCGCCAAGAAGGCCGGCGACAGCTTCGTCACCGTCGAGCGGCTGCTGCAAGCGCTGGTCATGGAGAAGTCGGCCAAGACCGCCGACATCCTGTCCAAGGCGGGCGTCACCGCGCAGGCGCTTAACCAGGTCATCAACGATATCCGCAAGGGTCGCACAGCCGACTCGGCCAGCGCTGAGCAGAGCTATGACGCGCTGAAGAAATACGCGCGCGACCTGACCGCCGACGCCCGCGCCGGCAAGCTCGATCCGGTCATCGGCCGCGACGACGAGATCCGACGCACCATCCAGGTGCTGTCGCGGCGCACCAAGAACAACCCCGTACTGATCGGCGAGCCGGGCGTCGGCAAGACCGCGATCGCCGAGGGCCTGGCGCTGCGCATCGTCAATGGCGACGTGCCGGAATCGCTGAAGGACAAGCAGTTGATGGCGCTCGACATGGGCGCGCTGATTGCCGGCGCCAAATATCGCGGCGAGTTCGAGGAGCGGCTGAAGGCCGTGCTCAACGAGGTCACCTCGGCCAACGGCAACATCATCCTGTTCATCGACGAGATGCACACGCTGGTCGGCGCCGGCAAGGCGGATGGCGCGATGGACGCGTCGAACCTGTTGAAGCCCGCGCTGGCGCGCGGCGAACTGCACTGCGTCGGCGCGACCACGCTCGACGAATACCGCAAGCATGTCGAAAAGGATGCCGCGCTTGCCCGGCGTTTCCAGCCCGTCTTCGTCGATGAGCCGACGGTGGAAGACACGGTTTCGATCCTGCGCGGCCTGAAGGAGAAGTACGAGCAGCACCACAAGGTGCGCATCTCCGATTCCGCGCTTGTATCGGCGGCGACGCTTTCCAACCGCTACATCGCCGACCGCTTCCTGCCGGACAAGGCAATCGACCTAGTCGACGAGGCGGCGTCCAGGCTGCGCATGCAGGTCGATTCCAAGCCCGAGGCGCTGGACGAGATCGACCGCCGCATCATGCAGCTCAAGATCGAGCGCGAGGCGCTGAAGGTCGAGAAGGACGAGGCTTCGAAGGATCGGCTTGCCCGGCTGGAGAAGGAACTCGCCGACCTCGAGGAGGAATCGAGCGAACTGACCACGAAGTGGCAGGCCGAGAAGCAGAAGCTTGGCCTTGCCGCCGACCTGAAGAAGCAGCTCGACGAGACGCGCAATGAACTGGCGATCGCGCAGCGCAAGGGCGAGTTCCAGCGCGCCGGCGAGCTTGCCTATGGCAAGATCCCGGAGCTCGAGAAGAAGCTCAAGGAAGCCGAGTCGCAGGACGGCAAGACCGGCATGGTGGAAGAGGTGGTCACACCCGACCATGTCGCGCATGTCGTGTCGCGCTGGACCGGCATTCCGGTCGACAAGATGCTGGAAGGGCAGCGCGAGAAGCTCTTGCGCATGGAAGACGAGATCGGCAAGCGCGTCGTGGGCCAGGGCGAAGCCGTGCAGGCGGTGTCCAAGGCCGTGCGCCGCGCCCGCGCCGGGCTGCAGGATCCGAACCGGCCGATCGGCTCGTTCATGTTCCTCGGACCGACCGGTGTCGGCAAGACCGAGCTCACCAAGGCGCTGGCCAGCTTCCTGTTCGACGACGAGACGGCGCTGGTGCGCATCGACATGTCGGAGTTCATGGAAAAGCACTCCGTCGCCCGGCTGATCGGCGCGCCTCCCGGCTATGTCGGCTATGAGGAAGGCGGCGCGCTGACCGAAGCGGTGCGGCGCCGGCCGTATCAGGTCGTGCTGTTCGATGAGATCGAGAAGGCGCATCCGGACGTGTTCAACGTGCTGCTGCAGGTGCTCGACGACGGAAGGCTGACCGATGGCCAGGGCCGCACGGTCGACTTCCGCAACACGCTGATCATCATGACGTCCAACCTCGGCGCCGAATATCTGGTCAATCTCAGCGACGACCAGGATGTCGATGCCGTGCGCGACGAGGTGATGGCCGTGGTGAAGGCCTCGTTCAGGCCGGAGTTCCTCAACCGCGTCGACGAGGTGATCCTGTTCCACCGCCTGCGCCGGCAGGACATGGACTGCATCGTCGAGATCCAGCTCAAGCGGCTGGAGAACCTGCTCGTCGACCGCAAGATCGTGCTGTCGCTCGATCACGACGCGATCGAGTGGCTGGCCTCGAAGGGCTACGATCCGGCATATGGCGCCAGGCCGCTGAAGCGGGTGATGCAGAAGGAGCTGCAGGACCCGCTGGCGGAGAAGATCCTGCTCGGCGAGATCCTCGACGGTTCGACCGTCAAGGTCACCGCGGGTTCCGACCGGTTGAACTTCCGCTCGAAGCCGACGGTGGTGGCGACGGAAGCCGCCGCCTGACCCCGGGCAAGTTGAAACGAAAGGGCGCGTCGCATCGGACTGGTGCGGCGCGCTTTGTTATTCCCGGCGACCGCGCATAATCGGCTGCCGATTCGAATGGCTGGGAAGAACTTGATGAAGCTCGACGACTATAACGGCTTCTGCGCCTCGCTGCCCGCTGCGACGCATGTGGTCCAGTGGGGCGGGGCCCATGTCTGGAAGGTCGGCGGCAAGGTGTTTGCCATTGGCGGCTGGAACGAGGGCGGCCAGCTTTTCGTCACCTTCAAATGTTCCGAGATGGCCTATGACGTGCTGAAGGATCAGCCGGGCTGCCGGCCGGCGCCTTACCTTGCCTCGCGCGGCATGAAATGGATCCAGCGTCAGACAAGCCAAAGCATGGATGATGCGGCGCTCGAGGACTATCTGCGCGAGAGCCATCGCCTGGTCGTCCTCAAGCTGACCAAACAGGCACGTAACGAATTGGGGCTTGCCAAAGGCTAAAGCGCGTCGCGCTGAAGCGGATTCAGGCGACGCGCTTTTAAGGCTTTGTTTTCATGCATGTCGTTATCGCAAAACCGCTGCACACTTTTGCGCGACACGCATAAGCTGATATTCCTCAAGGCACCGGAAAACCGCCATCTTCATGCCCGGTTCATGTTGGAACCTTAACTTGGGTAACTGGTTTGCTGGCGAAGGGTTCGCCCGCCAGAAGCCCAGTCGACCGGAGAGCTTGACCCGCATGCTGCGCTTGATCTTTTCCCTTTCGGCACTCGCGGCCGGGCTGGTGTCTTCCAGTGCGTTCGCCACGCCGAGCGTGGATGGCGCGCAGAGCGCGCGCCCGACCGAGCGCGGCGCGCTGATGCTGGCTCAGGAAGGCAATATCGACATCTACTACGACGCCAGGGGCAACCGCGTCCTGGTCGATGCAGATACCGGCAAGGTCATCGCCATCCAGCCGCCAGGCAGCAGGCTCGATCGCCGAGCGCTTCGCCGGCAGATGCGCATGCAGGAACTCGGCCGCGCGCCGGCCGAGGAGGACGACCGCTACTATCTCGACAATCCCGAGGACATGGCCCGCTTCCGCCGCCGGCAGCTGGAGGAGAACGGCCGCGTCATCCCGCCACCGGTCGATGAGTACGACCCCAACGACGACAATTCCGTCGATGCCTATCCGCCGGCGCCCAACAACGATGAAGGCTATGCGACCACCTATCCGGAGGCGCCGAAGTCCAACACCATCAAGCGCCAGCCGCTGAACGAGGCGTCGATCGACCCGGAGCAGCCGGGCCAGGGCGAAGTGCTGCAGACCAATCCCGACGCCCAGCCGTCGCCGGACACCGGCGGCAAGGCCACCGTCGATCCATCGCTGTCGCTCGGGGTGCGCCAAGACGTCGCCGCGCTGCAGGTGCTGCTCGACCGCGGCGGCGCCTCGCCGGGCGTGATCGACGGGCGCTTCGGCTCGAATGTCGACAAGGCACTGGCCGCCTACAACGAGATCAACGGCACCAGTTTGAAATCGACCGATGAAGTCGGCATCCAGGCGGCGCTTGCCCAGTCCGGCGGCGACGCCTTTGCCTCCTACACGATCACGCCGGAGGATGCGGCCGGCCACTATCTCGCCTCGATCCCCGAGGACTACAGCCAGAAGGCCAGGCTCGACTGCATGTGCTACACCTCGGTCACCGAGGCGCTGGCCGAGCGCTTCCACATGGACGAGACCTATCTGAAGTCGATCAACAAAGGGGTCGACTTCAATCGCCCCGGCACGATGATCAAGGTCGCCAATTTCGGCAAGCTGGTGTCGACGCCGGTGGCGCGCATTGTCGCCGACAAGACCAAGAAGGAAGTCTACGCCTATGATGCGGGCGGCAAGCTGGTCGCGGCCTATCCGGCGACCATCGGCTCGGCCGATACGCCCTCGCCGACCGGCATTCACGCCGTCTCGCGCGTCGCGCTCGATCCGAACTACACCTACAACCCGAACATCAATTTCAAGCAGGGCCAGAACGACAAGATTCTCACGATCCCGCCGGGGCCGAACGGTCCGGTCGGCTCGGTGTGGATCGCGCTCGACAAGCCGACCTACGGCATCCACGGCACGCCCGATCCCTCCAAGATCGGCAAGACCGAGAGCCATGGCTGCGTGCGCCTGACCAATTGGGATGCGCGAGAGCTTGCCAAATTGGTGTCGCCTGGTGTGACCGTCGAATTCGTCGGCGGCTCTTCAGCCGACTATGTGGCGCAGCAGTGAGCTGCGTGGCGCGGTGGCGTAGACGAGCTGCACAACCAGGATGAAGCCGACGCTGAGCAGCGGGCTGATGAGACAGAGCGCCGCGCTGATCGCCCATAGGATCTGCGCCTTGACGATGCGCAGGTAGACAGTACGCGTCGTTTGCGCATCGACGCCTTCGGCCAGGAAGCCGTTTTTCTCGGCGTAACGCCAGCTGGCAAGCAAGGTGAGGCCGAGCATCAGCAGGTTCAGCCAGTAGACAAGCACCGCAAGCCTGAATTCGAGGAAATCGGCCAGAAGGTCGGTGGAGAACGGCAATAGCGCGATGAAGGCTAGAAAGCAGAGGTTCAGCGTCGCCAGCCGCCGGTCCGACTTTGCGATCAGCCCATGCTGCGCCTGCTGGCCGAACCAGAAGATGGTCAGCGTCAAAAAGCTCAGCGCGTAGGTCAGGAAGCGCGGCGCCAGCGCCAGGATTGCCGAAAGCAATTCGCCTTCGGAATGGACCGCCTCATGCGATGGCACCCTGATCTCCAGCACGATGAGCGTAAGCGCGATGGCGAAGACGCCGTCGGTGATGCCGACGATGCGTCCGCGCGATTCGGCCGACGGTTCAAGCGGTCGTTTCATGCGGGCGTCCCCTTTGCCTGGCGGCTCTCTGCGGAACGTTAACATGCCATGTGCCGTTTGCATCCGGGCAGATGTCACCCTGCCCATCCGGCCAGCTCGAAACTGGGTTCAAACACTGCAAGGTGCTGGCCGGTTGTTGCGGAAGCATTGGAGGTTTAAGCAGACTGTCATGAAATCTCCAGGCGAAGCTGCCGCTATCCCGCTGACCGGATCCGCTCAGAACGGCACGTTCTGTCCGCAATCTCGGCGTCGGTATGTGCTGATCGCGGCGATCCTGGCTTCGGCGCTCGGCTTCATCGACGGTTCGGTCCTGGCGATTGCAATGCCCGCGTTACGCGTCGATCTCGGCGCCAGCCTGGCGCAGGCGCAGTGGATCTCCAACGCCTATGCGCTGACGCTTTCGGCGCTGATTCTGGCGGGAGGCGCCGCCGGCGACCGGTTTGGTCTGCGGCGTGCCTTCGTGACTGGGATCGCGCTGTTCGTCGCCGCGTCGCTTGCCTGCGCCCTGGCGCCCAATCCCACCGTGCTGATCGCCTTCCGCGCCATCCAGGGCATCGGTGCGGCGATCATGGTGCCGGGCAGCCTTGCCATCATCGCCAAATCCTATCCGAAAAAGGAGCGCGGCCGGGCGATCGGCATCTGGGCGGCGGCCTCGGCGCTGACGACGGCGCTTGGCCCGGTGCTGGGCGGCTTTGTGCTGTCGGCCTTCGGCAACGGCATCTGGCGTGCGATCTTCGCCATCAACCTGCCGCTCGGGCTGGTTTCCATCTATCTGCTTTTGGCCAAGGTCCCGGCCGACCAGCCGACCGAAAAGCGCAGCCTCGATCTCGGCGGCGCCGGGCTGGCGACGCTCGCTTTCGGAGCGCTGGCCTACGGGCTGACGGCGATGAACGCCGAGGGTGGCGGACTGATACCGGTCCCGGCGATCGTCGCCGGGGCGGTCCTGCTTGTCGTCTTCGTCCTTTATGAGCGCTGGCAGCGCGAGCCGATGATCGATCTCAGCCTGTTTGGCATCAAGGCTTTCGCCGGCGCCAATCTGGCGACGTTCTTCCTTTATTTCGCGCTGTCGGCCAATCTGTTCTACCTGCCGATGCTGCTGATCGCCGGCTGGGGGCTGAGTTCGGCCGAGGCCGGTTTCATCTTCCTGCCGCTATCGGTATTGATCGCGTTGCTGTCAGGACCGGTCGGGCAATGGTCGGACCGGATCGGGCCGCGCCTGCCGATCGCCGGCGGCAGCCTTGTCGTGGCCATCGGCTTTGGCGGCCTCGCGCTGCTCACCTATGCCGGGATCCATAATTTCTGGACCGGCATCTTTCCGCTGATGGGGCTGATGGGGCTCGGCATGGCGCTGGTCGTGTCGCCGCTGTCGACGGCAGTCATGACATCGGTCGAGGACAAGGACACGGGTGCGGCGTCCGGCATCAACAATGCCGTCTCTCGCGTTGGCGGCCTGATCGCGGTGGCGGCGATGGGATCGCTGGCTGCAATCGTCTATGCGCGGATGACCGGCGGCGCCTCCGGAATTCCCGGCTTTGGCGAACCGCCGGCGTCCGGGCTCGCTGCCAATGTCGATGCGGCGAGGATTGCGGCAAGCGATTGGGCTTTTGCAGTGGTCGCCGCGGTCACCGCGCTGCTTTGCCTTTTGTCGTCGGTCATCGCCTGGTTCACCGCATCCGGGCAGGCATCGCCCTGGCCCCAGCAGGCAGCGGATTAGGGTGTGTACTCATAAAATCGAGGCTCGCGAGCGCGGCTTGACCCATATCCGCTATCCGACTGTCATCACAGCATCTGAGACGAAGAGCCGCTAAGGGCAGATATTGTTGCAAAAGTCTTTTTGGTGGCGAAGGAAAAATCCCAGAGCCGCTGATGCCTTTTGGGCGCGACGATATGGGGGACCGTATCGTTTCACCTAAAATCGCTCACGGATCTTCGTCGTAGCCTTGAAAAGCGATGCAGCAGCGGGCAGGTCCAACAATCGACTTTCGCGAGATTTTCAGGGTCGTTCAATTTTCGACTTTTGCAACAATATCGGCAAGTTGCAGACATGGCGAAGGCGCTTGTTCGAGGTCAATCGGATACTTGTACTTCGTCCGACCGCGCGCGGCCTCCGTGGGCGCGTCGAGCGGCCCGGTAACGGCCTGGAGACTGTTCGTTATATCGATGAAACAGCTTCGAAAACGCCGCCGCTGTCTCGTAGCCGACCCGGTTCGCAATCCGTGCGATGGACTCATCGCTGGTTTCTAGTAGGAACGCCGCCTCCGCCATCCGGCGTTCGATCACATAACGTTGCATGGACTGGCCGACGAGCTTCGTAAAACGCGCCGCAAATGCCGAGCGGCCGAGCCCGACGCGACGGCCCAGGTCGCTCAGGGTCCAGGGCCGCTCCGGGCTTTCGTGAATCAGTTTGAGCGCCGGTCCGATATGCCGATCAGATATAGCCCCGAGCCAGCCGCCTTGTCCGGGACCGAGGGACGCGATCCAGCTTCGGAGCGCCTCGACAAAGAGCACTTCCGTCAGTCGTGAAAGCGCGACGCGTTGGCCGGGACGCTCGAGCGCGGATTCGCTGACCATGCGGCGCAGGATGGCTTCGAGCCAGCCACCGTCCGCCGTCGGCTTCAGCAGGAGCACAGGCGGAAGCAGCTCCAGCACGCTGCCGAACATCGGCCGGGATACCGTGAAATTACCGCAGATCATGGTCGAGAGCGGCTTTGCGCGGCTGCCGTGACGAATGACGCCAAACCGCGACGACGCTCGATCGATATCCACGATCCGCAAAGGCTCGGCCCGGCGATCCGAATAGAACACATGGGGCTCGCCGCGTGTGATGACGACGAAATCGCCCTCGGTCATCTGGATTTCCTCTCCCTGTTCGAGCGCAAGCGTCGCCGAGCCCCGGCTGAGATAGTGAAACAACGCGTAAGGGCGCGCCGGCAGCTCCAGATTCCAGGGATGGCCCAGCTCGAAGTGATACAGCAGCGTCCCGCCGAGACGAACACGATCGAGCACCTGGGCGAGGATATCCATGCCGCCCAGATTAGACCGGTGGACGATCGGACACAACATGCGGACGATTGATCCCTACCGTCCGGAATGCCTGCAGATTACTTCATGCCGCGGCGGGCCGACGTCACGTGCGGCAACCATCTCGCCAACGGCAGATGGAAGAACCGCGACCTTGTGGAAACGCCTGCCCATTCCCCTACGGACCTCATTCCGTCCGATACGCAAAGGACCATTCAATGCGAAATATCCTCTTCTCAGCCGCCGCACTCCTGGCCGGATCGACATTGGTCGGCTCAGCCAATTCTGCCGAACTGCCCAAGGGAGCAGCCCACAACATCGTGCTCGTGCACGGTGCTTTCGTGGACCAGACGAGCTGGCAGCCCGTCGCCGATATCCTCACGAAAAAAGGCTACAACGTCACGCTTGTCGAAAATCCGCTCACCTCGCTCAACGCCGACGTCGATGCCACCAAACAGGCGCTCGCGAAGCAGGCCGGCAAGACCGTTCTGGTCGGCCACTCCTGGGGCGGCGTGGTGATCACGCAAGCCGGCGACGATCCCAAGATTTCGGCGCTGGTCTACGTCTCCGCCTTCGCGCCCGATGTCGGCGAATCCCTGGCATCGCTGTCAAAAGCCGGCCCGCCGACTGAAGGCGGCAACGCGATCCATCCCGACGCGAAGGGCAATTTGTACATTGACCCGAAGGTGTTTCCATCGGCGGTCGCGGCTGATCTTCCGCCCGAGATCGCCGAGCACCTGGCCAACGCGCAGATACCATTGAGTCTCGCTGCGTTCGAGGCTCCCGTGACCATTGCAGCCTGGCGTGACAAGCCGACGTTCGATGTCATCACGACGAAGGACAAGGTCATCGCGCCCGAGGCTCAGAAGTCGTTCGCAGCCAGGATGAAGGCTCAGATGACGGAAGTCGCCGGCAGCCATGCCTCGCTCGTCGTCCATGCGAAGGAAGTCGCCGAGGTCATCGCAAAGGCAACGCTCGCGAAGTGACGATACCGCTCCCGGCGCTTCCGCGCCGGGAGCGTGCACGCTCGCTCAGAGGAATCTGGAACGCCTCGGACCGCGATGGCGCAAACGCGGCGAAGCGCCGGCGACATCCTGGAGAAGGCCTCGGTCGCTGCGCTACGACGATCCCTCACTCGATCATTTTATGCCAAGCATCCGGAGGATGACATGACTCAACTCGACATCACAGGCCAGGACGCCGCCACACTCGAAACGGCGCCGACCCGTTACATCGAAGGCAACGGAATCCGCTTCGCTTATCGCCGTCTCGGCCCCGCGACCGGAACTCCGCTGATTCTTCTGCAGCACTTCTCGGGCAACATCGATGCGTGGGATCCCGCCGTCGTCAACGCTCTGGCCGCCGATCGCCCCGTGATCGCGTTTGACAATGCAGGGGTCGGCCGCTCGACCGGTCAAACGCCCGACAACGTCGCGGCGATGGCGCGAGACGCTGTCGATTTCATCGACTTGCTCGGTCTCTTCGAAGTGGACCTGCTCGGCTTTTCTCTCGGCGGCTGCGTCGCTCAGCAGATCGCCGCCGAGCACGGACAACTGGTCCGCAAGCTCATACTCGTCGGTACTGCGCCGAAAGGCGGAGAGGAACACCTGTTAGCGGTTCTGCAGGACGCGTTTTCCCAAACCGATGCGCCGGACCCCCGTCTGCCGCTGTTCTTCACGAACTCACCCGCCAGCCAGTCCTCCGGCTTGGCTTTTCTGAAGAGGACGAAGGTGCGTCAGGACGATCGGGACACCGATAACGGCAGCGCGGTCACCGATCCGCAGGCCAAGGCTCTGATCACCTGGTGCGCCACGCCTGATCCCGGGCACGCCGTTCTGCGCGCCATCCGCCAGCCCACTCTTGTGGTCAGCGGCAGCCGCGACACCATGCTGCCCGCGAGCAACGCCTACGCAATGTTCAAGCAACTCAGCAACGCTCAGCTAATCCTCTATCCCGATTCAGGGCACGGCTCCCTGTTTCAGCACCACGGGATGTTCGTCAGCCACGTCCGGACCTTCCTAGAAGCGCAGCCCGCGACTGCATGATCCAGGCGGGTTCAGACGCCATCAGACGCAGCCTTATCAATGAGAGTTGTTACAGAGGATAAAATGACAATCGCCAAAGTCGAGGTGGAACGTTTCAGCCTCACGAGCTCAAAACCATTCGACGTTGTTGTGGCCGCCTTCAAGTCCGCGGTCGGACAGCCTGACATAGTCGAATTTTTCAAAGAGACGAGAGCGACCAATTCCTTCCCGGATTTGGAGCGCGTTGTACAACGCAGCCTCGGCCGAACGGACCTTATGCTCTTCGCGCAATTCGACCTGGGCGATATTCTGCGTCGCGAAACCGAATCCAAGACGCCTAACATCATGCGGTTTGTGGTCGGCAATCCACTCATCATGAAAGAAATGGTCAAGCACGTGCCCGAGGCTGGATCCTACGCTCCAGTCACGGTGCTTATCGATGAGCGTACCGACGGGGTGCACGTCTCTTATGACAAAATGGAGGGTTATCTGCTGCATTATGGCAGTTCGGAAGCTCTTGCCGTCGCTCGAGCTCTCGATGCGAAAATCATAGCCTTGCTGCGCGAATGCGCGAGCGGGTAAGTCATATCAATCGCGGAACGCGAAGGGCGTTATCATGACGCGAGCCAGACGTTGGAAGGGAAATTCCCGCATGTACAAGACACTTCTTGTCGCCCTCGCTGCCTCAGCTTTTTCTATCGGAGCCGTCGCAGCAGCTCCCGCCGTCAGGAAAGAGCCGCTGGATGCTGCGACCCTCAGTGCGATAAAATCGAGGTTTGGCAGGCTGATGGAATTGGCCAACAACCACGATTTCAAGGCTCTGCATGGGATGTTCTGGCAATCGCCCTCGACTTTATTGGTGGCTAAGAGCGCGATCCAGTCCGAGGGAAACTGGGCCGGCTTTTGGGGCAACGAGGCGGTTGATCAAAAGCTGCATGATATCGGTAGCTCCGGTCCGGTCGTGCTCGAGCCGGACTATTCGAAGCTCAAGGTTGTCGGCCTGACGCGCGACGTCGCAGAGTCCTATGTGCCGATGAACATCGCGGTCTCTTATGCGGGGCAGGACGGAACAGCCAGACCGTTTCTAATGATCATCAATTGGCTTCGCGTCGGGAAGGACTGGAAGGTTGCCTCCGAAATCATTCTGCCGGTGCCGCCTGTACCCGCCACAAAGGGCTAAGTGCGTCGATACTAGCGGATTGCCCGTTCGCCTCGAACCGACGACCGGTGAGGCTCATGATAACCGGCTCGTCACCGAGCTGCTATCTGATCTGAAATCAGGGGCTCTGTTGCTCGCTGATCGTGGAGACGATGCAGATTGGATCAGAGAATTTGCCGGGGAGCGCGGGGCATGGCCAACATTCCACCAAAACGCAACCGCAAAGAACCCCATCTGCTTTGGCCCCTATCTTTACCGGGCACGCAATCTGGTCGAGCGGTTCTTCAACCGGATCAAGCAATGTCGGCGGGTCGCCACGCGATATGACAAACTCGCGGCCAACTGCGTTGCGTTCATCAAGCCTCGCAGCCATTCGGATTTGGCTACGCGCCATTTGGCGACGCGCTTATGAGTCCACGCCCTAGTTCGGAAGCTGCGAATCAGTCTTGGCGCTGGCAACCTTCAGCGAGTTGCCGTCTTCCTGCTTCAGGAGATCGTCGATGCGCTCGCGCTCGCGCTTGAAGGCAACGAGATCGTCGCCCTTCAGCACCTTGCCGACCGGCAGACGCACACGCATCGGGTCGACCTTGGTGCCGTTGACGATCAGCTCGTAGTGAAGATGCGGGCCGGTGGCGAGGCCGGTCTGGCCGAGATAGCCGATCGTCTGGCCCTGGCGCACGCGCACTCCCGGCTCGATGCCTTTGGCGAAAGCGCTCTGGTGATTGTAGGAGGTCTCGTAGCCATTGGCGTGGCGGATGATGATCTGCTTGCCGTAGCCGCCGGCCCAACCGACCTTTTCGACGACGCCGTTGCCGGCGGCGATGATCGGCGTGCCGATGGGCGCTGCCCAGTCGACGCCGGTATGCATGCGCACATAGCCCAGAATCGGGTGCCGGCGCGCGCCGAAGCCGGAACGGAATTTGCCGGCGGGCAGCGGATTGCGCAGCAGGAACTGCTCGGCGCTCGAACCATTTTCGTCGAAATAGTCGGTGCCGCCGTCCTGCATCTGGAAGCGGTAGAAATTGCGCGTCTGGCCGCCGAAGGTCGCCGATACATAAAGAAGCTCGGAATCGTCGGAGGTCTGGTCGTCGCCATCAGGCTGCGAGAACAGGACCTCGAGGCGGTCGGCCGGTGAAATCCGCGACTGGAAGTCGACGTCGGAGGCGAGAAGCTTGATCAGCTTCTGCGTCATCGCTTTCGACATGCCGTAGGAATAGGCGGCGCGGTAGATGCCGTCATAGACATTTGGCAGGTTGCCGCGCACCACAATGGGCTGCGAATCGTCGAACGCCGTCAAAAGCTCGGGATTGGCCTCCGGCTCCTGCGCCGGCACATACTGGCCACGGTCGTCGAGCGCTATGGTGACGATGTGCGTCGTCTTGTCGTAGACGCTGGTGCGCACGACCTTGGCTATGTCGCCGCGCACCTCGAGGCCAACGCGCAGCACCGTTCCGGCCTTCAGCGCCGGGGCGTTCAAGAGCTTGCCGATCGCCTCCGCCATGCCGATGGCGTCGTCGCCGGTGTAGCCCGAATCGGCATAGGCCTCGGCGATATCGGTATCCTTGGTGAAGGGTATGATTTCCTCGGCGAAGGCCGGCGTCTGATCGTCGGGCGTGGCGCGCGGCGCCACCGAAACATTTTCCTGCGTGATCTTCACGTCATAGGAGCCGGCCATCGATTCGGCGAATGCATCGCCGAATCGCTGCGGATCGATATAGTGCAGCGCGGCCACCTGGACGGCGCCGTCGCTCAAGCCGTTGCCGGCGTCCCGCACCACCTTTTCAACCTCGTCGGCGGAAAGATCGCTCTTTTCGTCGAAGGAAGCCGTCTCGATCGGGAAATCGACCGTCTTCAGGCTCATCTCGCTTTCGACCTTGGCGCCGTAGATCTGCCCGGCGACCGCGGTGGCCGTTGCCGGCTGCGCATTGTCGTCGCTGTCGTCGCCGAACACCTGCATCGGGTCGAACGGCGGGTAGGGGCGGTTGGTGGTGTGGCCGGCGGCCAAAGCCATCTTGATCTGCACGAAGGGCATGGTGTGGATAACGTCGCGGTCACCGACCTTGGTGACCATCGACACTTCCATGCGCCGCCGGTCCTTTGCGCGGGCGATCTGGCGCGGCGCGACCAGCCTGGCCGTCTTTGCCTGCTCGCCGGAATCATCGCCGCCGCTGGCAAGACCGATGAGTTCGGCGATTTCCGGCGGGGTCGCCAATTGCTGGCGCCCGTCAAGGGCGGCGAACAACGCCACGCCCATCAGAACGCTCGATGTAACGCCGGTAAGGAACGTGCCCGACAGCCAGCGTGCCGAGACCTCGCGGCGGTCCGGCGGACCGCTGCGGCCGTCCGCGATCAGCGGCGGCTCGTTGCCGAGTTCGGCTATGACATCTTCCGTGTCTGGCATCCAGAAAGGCTGCTTCTTCCCCGGGCGAACGGCTTGTCGCTATCGTTGCGGCCATGACATTTGCCTGTCACGGCGGTTGAAGTCAACGAAACGGCATGCCGGGGCCGATATCCCCAATCATGCGTTCTGCGCACGGCGCTCTTGTCGTCTGTCGTGGCGGCGCCTCACACATACGCGCGCGCCTTCCTCATATGGGCTGGTTTCACGCCTCAATGCGGCGGCAATAGGGCCTCGTTGTGGATGACCCAAGGCTGCCGCAAGGGCAGTCGGCTATCGAAAATGGCGGCCGGAAAATTCGTCGCAAAAAATTCAAAAAAGTTCGAAATCGGTGTTGACGCGTCGAGGGAGGTCCGACTATATACGGCCCACGAACGAGGGCGGTGCGCCGCTGGCGACGAAGAAGTTTGCTTCTAAGTCTGCCCTCTTTG
>NZ_VFTJ01000011.1:0-153070 GCF_006439595.1 Mesorhizobium sp. B3-1-9 | reverse complement strand
ATACGAGATGCTTACCTTCATCGGCCGCGGTGTCTCGAAGCGAGATTACCTGCGCCTCAAGGCGGCACTCGATCGCCTGCAGTCGACAAGCGTCGTCACCTCCATCCGCCAACCCGCGGAGGGCCGGCGCCATCGTTTCTCGTGGATCAATGAATGGCAGGAGCGCTGCGGTCGAAACGGCCGCCCGCTCGGCGTCGAATTGATCCTGCCGGATTGGTTCTATCGCGCCGTCATGGAGGATGCGCTGATCCTGACCATCGACCGCGCCTATTTCGGGCTGACGGGCGGCCTGGAGCGTTGGCTCTATCGGCTGGTACGCAAGCATGGCGGGCGCCAGCGCGCCGGCTGGCGTTTCGACATCCGACACCTGCATCGGAAGTCCGGCAGCCTCTCGCCGCTCAAGCGCTTCGCCTTCGAACTGCGTGACATCGTGCGGCGCCAACCGCTCCCCGGGTATCTTCTGTTCACGGAGGTCGAAGCCAGCGGCCGCGTGTTGTTGGCTTTCGAACCGGCGCCGGGGCCTGTGGACAGCGTCGTGCCATCAGGAACCCGAACCATCGTGCCATCGGGAACCGCCTCCTCGTGCTTTCGGGAACCGCGATCGGCTCTAAGCGACGGGCCCGAAACGGGAAATCGCGCTCCTAACTTAGAGTCTAACTCCCAATCTAACAGTCTTGCGGAGAAGCCACGGACTGGCGGCGGGGAGCAGAAGCGGAGGTGCGTTGGCCGGCGCGAGGGAGACGACACATGATGCCGTCTTCCCAACCGACGCCGCGTGGCGGCCTCACGACGGTCGAGCTGATCTGGATCGAGAAGCGGATCGAGCACCGCATCCGCTTCGGATGCCCTGCGCACGAGACGATCATCGACAAGCGGCGCCGCGTCGTCGGATTTGCGCCGGGCAGTGTCTTTGCGTTCCTCCGCTGGGCGGCAAGTGACTTTGGCACCATCGTTTCGAGGATAGACGTCGTGCGCGCCGTCTTGCCCGCTGAACCTTACCAGACGCTGCCTTACATCCGGCCAGGCGGCGAGATCCTGCTCAAGATTGCAGGCTGGGACAAGGTTGAGCGGGTTCTCCAACTTATCGATGCGATCGAGGCGATCGGCCTCGATCCGGTCGACGCCGCCCCTGAGTACTGGCGTCAGACCCACAACCGAATGGTTGCCGGCGGAACGCCGTGTGCCTATTCGCTCGAGCAGCACCGGGCCTTTCTGTTGCGCAAGCGAGCGACATCATGAGCCGCGCCGCTTGCATGGCCGCGACGCTTGCGGCCGTCGTCGCGACGGCCGCTCCGGCTGCCGTGGAAATGCCGCCGCTGCTGCTATGGAACGCGTCGGCCAGCGCGCCCCTCGGGCTCTATGCGATCCGGAAAATGGCCGCTCCGGCGGCTGGCGCGCTCGCCGTCATCGAACCGCCAGAGACCGTCGCTCGGTTCGCCGCCGAGCGCGGCTACCTTCCGCTTGGTGTGCCAATGCTGAAGCGCATTGAAGGGCTTCCTGGACAGGAAGTTTGTCGCGTTGCCGGCGTCATCATGGTCGACGGGATCGCGATCGGCACCGCACTGGAGCGCGATCGTAACGGACGCGCGCTGCCTGACTGGCAGGGCTGCCGCACTATCGCCGCCGCCGAAATCTTCGTCATGAACCGGAAGGTCCAGGACAGTCTCGACGGCCGCTATTTCGGCGCGTTCCCGGCGAGCTCGATCGTCGGACGCGCGCTGCCGCTTTGGACAGACGAGAGGGGCGATGGCCACTACACCTGGCTCGCTCCCGCGAACTGAAATTCAGCACATCCAACAACAGGAAGGAGATAGTCCAATGGCCGAGATCGGCGTCTTCCAGGAAACAGAATCCGGTTACTCCGGACGCATTCGAACACTGCTCGTGGATGCCGAGCTTGTGCTTGTCCCGATCAGGACGTCGAACGGCAATGCGCCGGATTTTCGCATCCACATCGGCGATGGCAGCGGCCCCGAGGTCGGCGCGGCCTGGAAGGAAACCGGGCAGACGGCTGGCGACTATCTGTCTTGTCGACTGGAGGATCCGCTGTTTGGTCGACGCTTTCGCGCCGGTCTCTTCCGATCCGACGACGGTTCCTGGTCGCTGCGCTGGATCCGGCCGAAATGGCGGCCGGAGCGTGCTCGATGAGTGGGCTATCGGCGCCGAGATATGCGGACGAAAGCCGACCCGTCAGTTGCTTGCCTGGTCGGAGGCAAGCACGTTGGCTTGTCGCTGGCACGCTGATCCTCTGCCACGCGATCACGGGGGCGGCCGCACAATCCGCGCCGGTCTCCCACAAATCCGCCGACGATGCATATGCCGCCCACATCGCCGAGGCGTCGCATCGCTTCCGCGTTCCTCAGCTCTGGATACGGGCAGTCATGCACCTCGAGAGCGCCCGCGACCCACGTGCCGTTTCGCGAAAGGGTGCGGTGGGTCTGATGCAGATCATGCCCGAAACCTGGGCCGAGCTGCGCCTTCGTCACCAACTGGGCAGCGATCCCTATGATCCGCACGACAACATCCTTGCCGGCACCGCCTATCTTCGCGAGCTCTATGATCGATACGGTTCACCGGGTTTTCTCGCCGCCTACAATGCGGGACCGGGGCGCTACGAAGCCTCCTTGAGGGGCCGGCCGCTGCCGGCCGAAACCCGCGCCTATGTTGCAAAGCTTCGCCCTTTGTCGGGCGGCGGTGATGCGACCGGCGCGCTCACCGCCAGCCATAGCAAGGCCGTCACGTGGAAGGCCGCGCCGCTGTTCATAGTGCGGTCCGGGTCCCTGGCCGGTTCCGGTCTTTCGTCCGGAGAACACGCTTCCGTCGAGGTCGCATCGTCTCCGTTGGTGCGCGAACTCTTCGCGGCCAGTTCGCAGCCGCGGCAACTGTTCACTGGGTCCGACGTCCGGACATCGCAGCGATGACGAAGTGTCCGTCAAATCGCCCCGCGGCATCTCTTTGGACGTCGCGGCCTTTGAGGCACATAGGGCACGAGGCAACAACCGACGGATGGCAAGATAAAAGGGCGCACATTGTGCTGCGGTCGGTTGGTTGCATTTGCTGGGTGTTTTGCCGCTTCCCGCACATTGCAGCGCCACGGCGCAATGTGCTGAGAACAGGCAAATCATTGTATTTGCCGTACTTATGGCAAGGTGAGGGCCGGTGCCGTGTCCGATGAGCACGAGTTCCGCATCCGTCCAGGCCGCATTCGCTCGACGCGAGCCCAATCGTCGCGGCCCTTCATCGCCCAGGCGCTTGCGGCGGCGCAAAAGGCTGGCGGCGGCGTATCGCGCTCAGGCCGGATCGGGACAGGCAACAGTTCGCGGTTCGGGCGGGGCAGGGCAGCGAGCCTTCAAGCCAATCGCTTCCTCACCGCCCGCTCCCGCATCTGCATGATCAAAACCCGCGTGGTTCGCCATTCGAAACGCGGCGCGCCGCTGGCGACCCACCTCAATTATCTGCGGCGCGAGGGGGTCACACGCGACGACGCGAGAGCCCGCATGTTCGGACCGGAGGTCGACGATGCGTCGACCTCGGATTTCGTCGATCGCTGCAAGGACGACCGGCATCATTTCCGCTTCATCGTTTCGCCCGAGGATGCCGTCGAGATGGCCGACCTGAAATCCTTCACCCGTGATCTCATGTGGCGCATGCAGAAGGATCTCGGCCCGACGCTCGACTGGATCGCGGTCGATCATTGGAACACCGACAATCCGCATGTCCACGTCATCCTGCGCGGCCGGGCCGACGACGGCCAGGACCTCGTGATCTCGCGCGACTACATCAGCCGTGGCATGCGCGATCGCGCCAGCGAGCTCGTCACGCAGGACCTTGGCCCCCGGTCGGATCTTGAGGTCCGCCGGCATGTCGAGCGCCAGGTCGAGGCCGAGCGGTGGACCGGGCTGGACCGCCAGTTGCTCCGCGACGCACGCGACAACGGCGTCATCGATCTAGCACCGCGTGCCGATCGCCAGCCTGACGAATTCATCGCGCCAAAGATCGGGCGGCTGCGCAGGCTGGAAACGCTCGGCCTGGCCGAGCAACTCGGTCCTGGCCAATGGATCCTCAGCGAGAGAGCCGAGGCGACGCTGCGCCAGATGGGTGAGCGCGCCGATATCATCAAACGCCTGCATCACGCATTCTCAGCCCGCGGCATCGAACGCGCGAGCGCCAGCTATGTGCTGGCCGCAGAGACCATCGGCGAGACGATTAGCGGCCGTCTGATCGAGCGCGGACTGGATGACGAACTGAGCGGCAGTGCCTATGCAATCATCGATGGCGTCGACGGTCGTTGCCATCACGTGCGGCTCGCCGATCTCGAGGCGGCGGGCGACGGTGCGCCGGGTGCGATCGTCGAACTGCGCAAATTCGAGGACGCTCAGGGACGCCCGCGGCTGGCGCTTCCCGTGCGCTCCGACCTCGATGTCGACAGACAGGTGGTTGCTGAGGGGGCAACCTGGCTCGACCGGCAGGCGCTTGCCCGTCCTGCGGCGGCTCTTTCCGACGGCGGCTTCGGCGCCGAGGTGCGCCAGGCGCTCGATCGGCGCGTCGAGCATCTGATCGGACTAGGGCTGGCTGAGCGGCGGCCGGGCGGGACCGTTTTTGCCGGAAACTTGATCGACACGCTGCGCCGAAGGGAGCTCGAGGCGCTGGGCGGCAGGATCGCGACCCAGACCGGCCGCTCGTTCAACCGTGCGGCAACCGGCGAATCCGTGTCCGGCACCTACAGCCAGCGCTTAGCGGTTGCGTCCGGCCGATTCGCGATGATCGATGATGGCCTCGGGTTCCAGCTCGTGCCCTGGACGCCTTCGCTCGAAAAGCATCTTGGCCAGCATGTCAGCGGCAGCACTCGCGGCGACGGCGGTGTCGATTGGAGCTTTGCCCGCAAGCGCGGGCTAGGTCTCTAGCAGCTGAAAGAATGGATCCTGCCATGTCGGCCGCCAAATCCGTCGGCAGCAGATCCCCACGGTTTTCCTGAGCGTGGTGTTGACGACTTCGACGGCGACACAATCGCGGCATGGAGACTTGGCGTTCGGCCGCACCTCGGGCCGCGCTGGTCGATCGCGCCGGCTTGCCCGTCCACTTATGCGCCTGCGCGCGCAGGAGGCGGGCGAACGCTACCAGGCCTTCATGACGGTGCGAGACGGCCTGGCGAAAGGGGCGAAGCTGCGCCAAGATTTCGGAAGTTAGCGATGCCGTGGGTCCGAGAAGAGGCAGTCTTAGCTGCGCCGCAGGGGATGTCGATATCGAATGTGCGGTCGGGCAGCCCAGAATTCTTGTCCGGCCGCCCTCTGAGCTTGATCAGCGTGTCTCGGCGAGGATGATCGCGCGCCTGATTATCGCCGATCTGACCGACTCGACGAGCTGCGCGGGAAAGTGACGTGGCAACGAAGAAATCACGGCCTCGGTCCGCCTCTCGGCA
Organism: Mesorhizobium sp. B3-1-9; assembly: GCF_006439595.1. NCBI lineage: Bacteria > Pseudomonadati > Pseudomonadota > Alphaproteobacteria > Hyphomicrobiales > Phyllobacteriaceae > Mesorhizobium > Mesorhizobium sp. B3-1-9. The sequence continues at coordinate 147,651 of NZ_VFTJ01000011.1, read as the reverse complement.
TTTTCGGAGATGTCTTCGAGGACCTTGCGCATCAGGGACGTCCCCACGCCGGAAACGTCGGCGGTCTGCATGAAATGGCGGGGCACAATTTCATGTATGGAATAATGCCGGCCTTTGCCGGCAGACATCGCCAGCTTGAATTTCTTGCGAGGGATCTGGCCAGCATCAAGGCTGGGCTGCGCGGTCAGCACGTCATAGAGCGGCGTCATCCGAAACCGCCCGCCGGGCCCGAGAAAAATGCTGAAATTCTTGGCGTGGCCGTCGGTCGCGCCAATGAGCCAGAATATTATGCAAGCACGCAAAAACAGCGAGATGTCGTCTTCGGGCCGGTCACTGCCCTTAAGAAGCTCGATAATCGACGGCATGCGGGGACCGCCCTCTGACTGGTACTTGCGTGTCGGCGGGACCGACAGTGCTTGACACATATCCTCCTGTGGTAGGCGCATGAGACGGCCATCCCTGGCCCACAACCGATCGAACCGCTCGACGATCAGCGTACGGCGCTCCCCGAAGTCGGCGATCTCAGTTCTGGCGGCGGGAACGCCGAACGCGTCGATCAGCTTAAGGCACAGATATTCGTTCTCAACGCTGTTGGAGAGATCGATGCCATTCGGCAACCTGCCGATCTGCGGTTTCAGGATGTGGGTGGTCGCCGCCGTGCCGACCGGCTTGTACCAGCGTCCGTCCTTGCGTAGCAGCGCCGTCTTTTCCTGGGCGCCCGCGATCGAGATGCGGAAATCTTCATCCTCGCCGAGGCCAAGTGGGGCGACCGCGAGGTTTGCGATTATCCCGGCGATATCCTTTTTGCTGGCCGGCTTGCCGTCGCTGCTACCAGGACTGCCGGGATCGACGCCATCAGGCAGGAATTGCAATGCGCCGACGCAGTCATGGCCCAGGGCGGCAAGCATGCTGTAGGCGTCGGTGCCATCCGCCCCGACGCGTTCAGCAATACGCTTGCGGATGGCGTCATTGTCGGGAAGCAGGTTGTCGAAGACATTGACTACAGGCGCGCCGATATAGCGGTCCTCCCGCAAGGGAAGCGAAAGCGAGACAGGGAAGGTACCGTGCCAGTCCAGCCATTCGCGGGCATATTGAAAGTCCACGGCGCCGGTGGATTGCCTGCGCAGCACGCCCACCAGCCGACCGTTCACGAAGACATTGAGCGGCGTGTGAGCCGGTCGCCGCGCCATCAGAACAGGTCCGCGATCTCGGTCGCGCTGCTTTTGCTGCGCGGGCGAACGACGAGTTCAAGGTCGAGGGCGGAGAGCGCAGCCATCAACGTACTGAGCTGCACTGCCGGCTCGCCGGCTTCAAGGCGAGACACGGTGGCCTGACGCAGGTGGATCCGGCTGCCAAGCGTCTCTTGCGTGAGGTCGGCTTGCCTGCGGGCGCGACGCAGAATGGCGCCGAGTTGCTTTTCGTTACGAGCGATCTGTTCGGTCATGATAGTCTCCTGAGCATATATACGCGATCGCGTATGACTTGGCAATATACGTGATCGCGTATAAATCTACCGTATACGCAAATGCGTATAGAGATCGGATATACGCAATCGCGTATGATGTTTGCTGCTCAAATCCCGCAATCCAGGAGGACGGCGCCCTCGCTCGCGCCCCGGGCTCTTGGGCTTCCCGATTCCCTGTCTTCCTTGCCGACAGTACGACGCGACGCGATCGGCGTGAGCCCGCTGTTGAATCTCGCGCCAACCTTGCTGACCTCTCGCCACAAGGAGAAGCGAATGTCGGGAACGAAAGTCCTTTGGGGACAGATTGTCGTGGTCATCTTGATCGTGCTCTTCACGATCTGGGCCTCGACGCAATGGTCCGCCTGGCAGCTGGGCTATCAGGAACGGCTGGGAGCGCCTTGGTTCGTCATTGGCGGCATGCCAGTCTATTATCCGCCCGCCATCTTCTGGTGGTGGTATTTCTACGACGCCTACGCACCAGCCATCTTCGCGCGCGGCGGTCTGATTGCCGCCTCGGGCGGCTTCATCGCGATCGCCGTAGCGATCGGCATGTCGCTATGGCGTGCCCGCGAGGCGAGGGAGGTCGCGACCTATGGCTCCGCGCGCTGGGCCGAAAGAAGCGAGGTGCAGGCGGCAGGCCTGCTTGCCCCCGACGGCGTGGTGCTGGGGCGCTATGGAACTCATTATCTGCGCCACGACGGGCCCGAGCATGTGCTTTGCTTTGCGCCGACGCGTTCGGGAAAGGGTGTCGGGCTTGTTGTGCCGTCGCTGCTGACCTGGCCTGGCTCGGCAATCGTCCATGACATCAAGGGCGAGAACTGGGGTCTGACCGCCGGCTTCCGCGCCCGCCACGGCCGGGTTCTGCTGTTTGATCCGACCAATGCAAGATCGGATGCATACAACCCTTTGCTCGAGGTTCGCCGCGGTGAATGGGAAGTCCGCGATGTGCAAAACATCGCCGACATCCTGGTCGACCCCGAAGGCTCACTCGAAAGGCGCAATCATTGGGAAAAGACGAGCCACGCGCTGCTGGTCGGCGCGATCCTGCATGTGCTCTATGCCGGACCGGACAAGACGCTTGCTGGCGTCGCGGCATTCCTGTCCGATCCGAAGCGGCCGATCGAATCAACCCTGGCCGCGATGATGACGACTCCGCATCTTGGGGAGGGTGGTCCGCACCCGGTCATCGCCAGCGCAGCCCGTGAGTTGTTGAACAAGTCGGACAATGAACGCTCCGGCGTGCTCTCGACCGCCATGTCCTTCCTTGGGCTCTATCGCGATCCGGTGGTGGCGGAGGTGACGCGCGCATGCGGCTGGCGCATCGCCGACCTGGTCGCCGATCCTCGTCCGGCGACGCTCTATCTCGTCGTTCCACCCTCCGACATCAGCCGCACCAAGCCGCTGATCCGTCTCATCCTCAACCAGATCGGCCGCCGTCTGACCGAGGATCTGCAGGCGAGGGCGGATCGGCATCGATTGCTTCTGATGCTGGACGAGTTCCCGGCGCTCGGACGGCTCGACTTCTTCGAATCCGCGCTCGCTTTCATGGCCGGCTATGGGTTGAAAAGCTTCCTGATCGCGCAGTCCCTCAACCAGATCGAGAAGGCCTACGGCCCGAACAACTCTATTCTGGACAACTGTCATGTAAGGGTCAGCTTCGCGACCAATGACGAGCGCACCGCCAAGCGCGTCTCGGACGCCCTTGGTACGGCAACCGAGCTGAAGGCGATGAAGAACTATGCCGGTCACCGGCTCTCGCCATGGCTCGGTCATCTCATGGTCTCGCGCTCGGAGACGGCGCGGCCATTGCTGACACCCGGCGAGATCATGCAACTGCCGGCAGGCGACGAGATCGTCATGCTGGCGGGGACGCCGCCGATCCGGGCGAAGAAGGCGCGCTATTTCGAAGACCCGCGGTTGCGGGAGCGCATCATGCCGCCACCGGCTATCACGGGTCGAGCCGTGGCGGAGCCTGACGATTGGACGACGATTCCGTTGCCGCTTCCTCAACCGGGTGCGGCAGCCGCAACTGCCGTGGCGAAAGTCCATGGCGAATCGACCGAGTCCGAATTGCGACGTCAGCCCGAGCTCGATCCACTTCTGCCGGCTGCGGCGGAGCTGCCGCCCGTCAACGAATTCGAGATCGAAGCGCCTGACGAGGCGGATGATCTCGCCGCGAGCAGCAGCCGCATGGCTCGCCTTGTTCGGGGCGTGGCGCGTCAGATCGCGCTCGATCGGGACGACGGCATGGAGCTGTGAAGGTTGTGACGGCAAGAAAGAAAAAGGTCCAGATTTCCGTCTATCTCGATCCTGCCGTGATGGCCTTGCTGGTCGAGTATGCCGCCCGGCGCGATCGCTCGCAGTCGCTCATTGCTGAGGCGGCGATCGCCTCATTCCTCTCTCCGGATGCCGAAGCGCAACGCGAGGCGGCGATCTCCAAACGTCTCGACCGGATCGATCGCCGGATCGCGCGGTTGGAGCGCGACGTCGGCATCTCAGTTGAAACCCATGCGGTATTCGTCCGCTTCTGGCTTGCCACCACTCCGGCCTTGCCTGAGCCGATGGCCCAGGCAGCGCGCGCCAAGGCAAGCGAGCGCTATGAAGCTTTCCTTTCCGCGCTTGGCAGGCGCCTGGCCAAGGGGCAGAGCTTGCGGCAAGAAATCCCCGAAGACATCGCGCCATCCAGCGATCCTGAGCGATAGTGATGTGGCGGCCTGCGGGCGGAGGCGCCGCCCGAGCTCGCGCGGCGCCACCAGGTCCTGTTGATTGACTAGTTCGAGGAGGGCATCGGCCGGGCTTCCCGTTGCTGACCCGGTCAGTTGGCGGCTCCGCATAATTGCGAGGTCGTCAAGCCTGGCGGCACGTTTTCGGTAGGGCCAAATCCGTACTTCGCCATGATGGTGGCAATCGTGCCGTTCGACATCACCTTGGCCAGCCCTTGGTTGTAAAGGTCGCGCAGGTCACCATCATCCTTCCTGAACGCGATCGCGACGTAGCTGATCGACTTCTCGTCGGTCGTGAATGGGTTGGCGCGCTCCAGATCGGGGCTCTTTTTGCCGGCCAGCAGCCCGATTGCCGTCGGGGAAGAAAATACCGCGGCGTCGATACGGCCGGCGCGCAGTGCCGCGATGTTGGTCTCGACATCGGGAAACTGCAGGATCCGATCCTGAGGGACGCCCTCGGCGATGGCGTTCTGGATGACATTGCTGCCGCGGCCGCCGCCCATGATGGTGTCGGATTTCTTGGCAAGATCCGCATAGCTATGGATCGCCTTGGGGTTGCCGGCGAGTACGATCGCCGCGTCGTCCTGCCTCAGATCGGGAGCGCCGAAGGCGACCTGCTGGCATCGCGGCGGCGTTATCGACAAGCCGGACGCCACGGCATCGAAACGCCCGGCCATCAAGCCAGGGATCAACGCACCGAACTCGGTGACCTCGAAGTCGATCTGCTTGACGCCGAGATCGGCGAACGCTGCTCTGAGCAGGTCCGGATGCCAGCCGAGCAACTCGCCGGTTCCTTCCTTCTTGTAGCCCCATGGCGAACGGTTGTGGATACCGATCACAATCCTGCCCTCTCTCAAGATGCGTTCCTTTGTCGTTTCCGCCGTGGCCGGCAGCACGGATCCAACAATCGCGGCATAGACGATGCAGGCCAGGCCAATGGCGGCCGATCGGGCTCGAAATTTCATCGTGCAGTCCTCCCATGAGATTGAGTTGCGCGCAGGGGTTCGGCCCCAGCCGTTCAACGCTACGTTGAGGGCAGCCAATGCGTCAATATAGATATACAAAATATGTACAAAATATTGCCGCCCCTCAAACAATGGGAGGCGAGGTGACCGGGCCGAATATTTGGAGTCTTCAATTTTCCGGGCCCCAACCCCGCAGACGATGCAGATCAGCAGACTCTCGGTCAGGCGCGCTTTTCACCGTTCGGTCTTCCTACTCGAGCCCTCTTTGGCGGCTCACCGCTGGATTGACCTTTGAGCGAATAAGGCTCAGCGCACGATCATTGCTACAAGGTTTCTAAAAGCTTCAGAGGCAAGCAGCCGACCGCGCCGGCGGCCGCGATCATATTCAATTTTGCTAAACTCTTCGGAACCGATTGCTCCGCCCGGTTTGAATCCCGGTTCAGGAGTTCGAGTGCATGCGTAAATCGATCGGTCACCTCGCCTTCATCGAATTTCAGTCACCGACGCTGGTCGAGAACGCTCCTGCCGACACGGACTGGCTGCACGAAATCAAATACGATGGCTACCGGACTGAGCTTATCGTCCAAGGTGGCGCGGCACGTGCTTTCACGCGCCGCGGCTATGACTGGTCACACCGATATAAGCGTATCGTCCAAGCGGCGGCGAATCTATCGGTCAAATCCGCAATCCTCGATGGCGAAGTAGTCGTCCTTGGTAAGACTGGCTTACCGGATTTCCAAGCTCTCGAGCGAGAGCTGGGGAATCCGGACTCGCCGAAGCTCATGTTCTTTGCGTTCGATCTTTTGCACCTTAACGGCCGAGACCTTCGACAGCAGCCGCTAATTGAGCGGAAAGCTGCTCTGCATAGACTCTTGCAGGAAACGGCTCCAACGCTGACCTATGCCGAACATCTGGAAATTGGCGGTAATGACGTGTTCGACCATGCCTGCCGTATGGGCTTGGAGGGCAACGTCTCAAAGCAGGCTTACTCTCCTTACCGATCCGGTGTCCAAGCGAGCTGGCTCAAAGTGAAGTGCGTAAAGAGCGACACGTTCCCGATTGTAGCATTCGTTGAAAAGCTCGGAGCCCAGCCGCGCCGCATTGCTTCTTTGTATATCGGCAGATGGGAGGGCGATCGGCTGCTTTACGCGGGAAAGGCGCAGAGCGGCTATACGCTGGAGGCAGCCCGGCGGGTTCGTGAGCGGCTTGATCCGCTAATCATCAGCAAATCGCCTCTTTCGGAACCGATCAAAAAGCCCAAGGCAACTTGGGTGCGGCCGGAGATGCTAGCTGAGGTGCAATTCAATGGCGTGACCGACCGGGGCATCTTGCGCGAGGCGGTGTTCAAGGGGTTGCGCGAGGATCTCCATGTGATCCCGGCGAAGCCGCCGTCGCCCTCCAAGCGCAGGTTGGAGAGCCAACATGGCGTTCCTCGCGAGAACATTCTCCAGCTGTTACCCGATGCTGTTGCACCTTCCAAGGAAGAGATTGCGGGCTACTGGCGGCGAGTGGCCGACCGAGCGCTGGTTCATCTGGGCCGACGACCGCTAAAGCTGGTCCGTCATGCCTTCGGTGCCACATTCTATCACAAGGGACCGCTGCCTCCCATACCAGCGTCGGTGCACCAGCTGCGGGTGCAAAAACGCGAAGGCGGCGAAGGTGTCCGGGTCTGGGTAGATGGTCTCGACGGGCTGCTTGGGTTGGTCGAAATGGATGCCGTCGAGCTACATCCTTGGAACGCTACGGTTGACGATATCGAGCATGCTGACCAGCTCGTGCTCGACCTCGATCCTGGCGAAGGCGTGCCATGGAATGCTGTGATCGAGGCGTCGCTGTCGCTACGTGACATCATGGAAGCGGCTGGGTTGCGGAGCTGGCCGAAGGTCACCGGGGGCAAAGGCATTCACCTGACGGCTTCGCTGGCTTCGGGTGTGACCCACGACACGGCGCGGCAACTGGCCAAATCGCTCGCCCAGTGCCTCATCGATGCTAAGCCGGACCGTTACCTCTTGTCAGCCGATCCAGCAGCCCGACGGGGTCGCATCTTCCTCGACTATCTTCGCAACGGGCGCGGCAATACTGCAGTCGGTACGTTCTCGCCACGAGCGCGGCCCGGCTTTCCTATTGCCCATCCTGTCACATGGACGCAGATCGAGCGGGGAATCCGGCCGGACGCCTTCACCATCGACCATCCATTCAGGGCTGCTGTTCGAAAGGCAGCGTAGTGAGAAGCCGCTTAACTTGCGGCGCTTAGTTCATCCTTCTTGGAAGCGAAGGCGAGTAACCACGGGGCCCAAATCACATTTAAGACCTCCGCCCACTTCGATGCCGACGTGCGCTTGCGAAAGGCCATCAGAACCCGGGTCCAGCCTTGCACTCAGTAAGCTAGCCTGACGAGCGCCATCAGGTATGCGTGCCCAAAGCACCAATTTCGTCTAGGCGCAACATCCGAGGATCGTGTGCGTTCTTTAAATTGGAGAGCTGCGGCCGATCTGCCGTATCTCATGCGATGACAGGTCGGAGGCGGCCAGAAATGTCCAAGTTCAAAGAGGCCCTTGAGCGGGGCAAGAAAGCTCACCGTCGGCAGGACGAGAGCGCGGATGGGCATACTCCAAAGGTGGACTTTGGCGCCCAAGCCAGAGCTTGGCTAACGGAGGTCGTCGTTGCGTCGTTGGAAGCGGCCAAGGCAGACGTGGCGGGAGAGGTGACCATCGATATAGAACCCATCCCACGCCCCGAGGATAGCGCCATTGCGCCGTCTGTTGAATTCCGAATCTACGGGAGTGGAGCAGTGGAGAAAAACCACGCAAGGGCCTTCAAGGTCAGCGTTTCGATAAGTGGGGAGGCGTCGGTTTCTGCGCCCGGTATGGTGGCGGAAGATATAGGAAGCATTGGCGATAAGTCTGACCAACGATTCCGCCAGTTGCTGGCGAGATTGATCGAGGATGCGGCCAGGGACCGCCGATCTTGAGGCGCATCCGCCCTCGATCAGCGCAAGGCCACGCAGACCGGCTGCTGCCGCGATGGCCGTCGCGGAATACTCGCTCGATCAGATTGGCAGCACTTCCGAGCGCTTGACCTGGCCCAGGGCGAAACTGCTTTCGATCGAAGCGATATTGTCCAGCCGCGTCAGCTTGTCCTTGATGAACCGTTCATAGGCCTCGAGGTCGCGCACCACGATGCGCATCAGGTAGTCGCGCTGGCCGGTCATCAGATAACAGTCGACCACCTCCGGCCAGCGAAGCACGGCTTGCGAGAACCGGTCCAGATCGTCCTCGCGTTGCCTTTCAAGCTTGATCGATGCGAAAGCGCTGATCGGCAGGCCGAGCTTCTTCTGGTCGACGACCACGGTGTAGCCCTTGATGACGCCGGCGTTCTCCAGGAGCCTGACGCGCCGCGCGCAAGGGGAGGGCGAAAGTCCGACGGCTTCGGCGAGGTCGTTCGAAGTCGCCTTGGCGTTCTTCTGCAGCGCGGCGATGATCTTCAGGTCGATTGCGTCAAGCGCCGGATTTGGCATGTTTCCCTCATCCGTGGGCCGTAATTGGCTGGATCAGCCAATATCATCGATCGCTTTGTACAAGAATAGCCACATTCGGAAGATCGACGCAGGTATCGTTGAGGCGCGATTTCACAGGAGCCGACGATGACGATCCTTTCCGAGCTTGAGCGCAAGGTCCTCTGGCTGGCCGTCTGGATGATCCATCACGCCAACCATCTTCGCGAGTCGACGGACGGCCTCAAGGTCGGCGGCCACCAGGCGTCTTCGGCGTCCGCCTCGACCTTGATGACGGCGCTCTACTTCAAGATCCTGAGGCCGCAGGACCGCGTCGCCGTCAAGCCGCATGCCAGCCCGGTTTTCCATGCCATCCAGTATTTGTTCGGCAAGCAGACGCTCGAGCAGCTGCAGAATTTTCGTGGCTATCGCGGCGCGCAGTCCTATCCGTCCCGAACCAAGGATATCGACGATGTCGATTTCTCGACCGGGTCGGTTGGACTGGGAGTCGCGCAGAGCCTGTTCTCCTCCCTGGTCCAAGATTATGTCAGCGCAAAAGGGTGGAAGACCGATCAGCCGGAAGGCCGGATGGTCGCTCTGCTCGGCGACGCCGAAATGGATGAAGGCAATATCTTCGAGGCGCTTCTCGAGGGCTGGAAGCACGGCCTGCGCAACACCTGGTGGATCGTCGACTACAACAGGCAGAGCCTGGACGCGGTGGTGCGCGAAGGCCTGTGGCAGCGTTTCGAAACCATCTTTCGCAACTTCGGCTGGGATGTGGTGATCCTTAAACACGGGACATTGCAACAGGCCGCCTTCGAGGAGGAGGGCGGCGAAAAGCTGCGGGCCTGGATCGACGCATGTCCCAATCAGCTCTATTCCGCGCTGACCTTCCAGGGCGGCGCTGCATGGCGCAGGCGCCTGCTGGACGATCTGGGCGATCAGGGACCGGTCAGCCGCCTGATCGAGAAGCGCAGCGACGATGAGCTTGCCGTATTGATGGCAAACCTCGGCGGCCACGATCTTGAGACCATCATCGATGCCTTCGAAGAAGCGCGCGGGCATGATCGCCCGACCTGCTTCATCGCCTATACGATCAAGGGCTTCGGCCTGCCGCTCGCCGGCCACAAAGACAACCACGCCGGATTGATGACACCGGCGCAAGTCGAAGCCCTGCGCCAAGGTATGGGAGTGGGCGAGGGCCGCGAATGGGACATGTTCGAGGGCCTCGCCTACGACGAGGCTGCGATACGATCCTTCCTCGCGTCGTCGCCTTTCGCGCAGGCAGCCCCGCGTCGTCACAATGCCACAGCTATTCCGGTGCCAGCGCGCATCAGCTTCGGCGCTCAGCCGTCCATGTCGACACAACAAGGTTTCGGGCTTTTGATGCACGAGATCGCAAAGTCGGACAGCGATTTTGCAAGCCGTGTCGTCACGACATCCCCCGACGTCACCGTCTCGACCAATCTCGGCGCCTGGGTAAACAAGCGGGGTCTGTTCGCGCGCGGCGATCAGGCGGACATTTTCCGCGAGGAGCGCATCCCCTCCACCTTCAACTGGACGTTTGCGCCGTCGGGGCAGCATATCGAGCTGGGCATCTCCGAGATGAACCTTTTCACGATGCTTTCGGCGCTCGGCCTGTCGCACTCGCTTCACGGCGAGCGACTGCTTCCGGTCGGAACCCTCTATGACCCCTTCATCGAGCGGGGCCTCGATGCGCTCAATTATGCCTGTTACCAGGACGCCCGCTTTATCCTGGCCGCGACGCCCTCCGGCGTGACGCTGGCTCCCGAAGGCGGAGCGCATCAGTCGGTCGCCACGCCGCTGATCGGCATGGCGCAGGACGGTCTCGCGACGTTCGAGCCGGCCTATGTCGATGAACTGGCAATCATCCTGCGTTGGGCATTCGAGTATATGCAGCGTACCGGCGAAGCCGAGCCTGACGACCATACCTGGCTGCGTGATCAAACCGGGGGTTCGGTCTACCTGAGGCTCTCGACGCGCTCGATCGAGCAGCCGACACGCCCGATGGAAAGCAAGCTGGCGCGCGACATCGTCGATGGCGCCTACTGGCTGCGCCCGCCCGGCCCGAACGCCGACCTGGTGATAGCTTACTCCGGGGCAGTCGCGCCGGAAGCGGTACAGGCGCTGGGCTTGATGGCCGGCGATCGGCGCGATGTCGGGCTTCTGGCCGTGACCTCGGCTGATCGGCTGAACGCCGGCTGGTCAGCCGCGGCCCGGGCGCGCCAATACGGCCATCCGCGCGCCTCAAGTCATGTCGAGCGCCTTCTGGCCGGCCTTCCTGCTTCCTGCGCCATCGTTACGGTCTTGGACGGGCACCCCGCGACGCTCGCTTGGCTGGGGTCGGTCCATGGCCACCGTACGCGCGCTTTGGGCGTCGAGCATTTCGGCCAGACCGGCACGATCGCGGATCTCTACCGGCATTACGGGATCGACGCGCAAGGTATTATGGCCGCGGCGCAAGCGGTTTCGGTTGGCCGGCCGCTGAGGCACCTCGGCTCCGCCGCCTGACGATCGATCCCACATCGTCTCCGGCTGGCTCGTTCGACAGGAAGTCGTCAATACCGGAATTCCTTGAGGGCGGGTGTCAGCCGTCGGCGCCATCCTCCTCCGCTGCGAGAGAGCGTGGGGGAGAACTGAAAATGGCTGGCGCCGGCGATTTTATGAGCCGTGAAACGCTGCGGTCTTCGATCGGGACGGGAGCGGCGATAGCGCATCACGGCGAACTCATCCAGGGCGTCTTCAAGGATGATGGCGGGCGCCTTCATCGCGGGCTCGTCACGCTGCCGGTCGCCGGTTTGAGGTCCGAGGCCACCTTTGCCAGAACAGACGGCGATGCGGTCATTGTCCACCCTGATCATAAGGTCAAGGCGTCGTCAGCCGCGCGGCTCACGCTCGATTTCTTGAAGGTAACCGGCGGTGGCGTGCTGACACTTCAAAGCTCGATTCCCGTGGGGCACGGCTACGGCTCATCGACCGCGGACGTCGTCGCTTCCATTCGCGCCGTAGCCGCGGCCCACAAGGTCCAGTTACGCCCCTCGAGCATCGGGCGTCTCGCCGTTGCCGCCGAGCGCGCCAGCGACGCGATCGCATTCGATGAGCATGCGGTCCTGTTCGCGCAACGCGAGGGCACGGTGATCGAGAATTTCGGCGGCTCGCTGCCGCCGCTGCTACTGGTCGGGTTCAAGGCGAGTGGCGGCGTCCCGGTCGACACATTGCAGCTGCCGCCGGCGCGTTACGACAGCGCCGAAATCCAGGAATTCGGCGTGCTTCGGGCGCTGGTGGCGCGGGCGGTCTACCTTCAGGATCCGAATCTTCTTGGACGTGCCGCCTCGGCCAGCGCCTTGATCAGTCAACGGCACTTGCCGAAAGAGGGTTTCGACGAGATCGCCGAAATCGCCAGGCGGGCTGGAGCGTGCGGGGTGCAAGTCGCCCATAGCGGCTCGTTGTTTGGTCTGATTTTCGATCTTTTCGCATTGAATCTGAAGCGACGGGCAGCTTTGGTCGCGCAACAGATAAGGCGCGCCGGCTTCAAGGAAGTCGAGGTCCATCTGGTCAATGCGGAGGGCTGGACATGGTGACCCTCGCAGTTGACTATTTCAGGGATCTTGAGACCCCACGCCTTGCTCGCCTGGCGCCAAATTTGGTGGCGGCGGCTTTTCCATTGATGAAGCTGATGCCGGCCCGCTACATCCTGGATAGGGCAGCGTCGAATGGCGAACTGAAGGCGGGGTCCCACATTGTCGAGACGACGTCCGGCACCTTCGGCATGGCGGTGGCGCTGCTCGCGGCGGCGCGTGACTATCGCCTTACCCTCGTCACCGCTTCAACGCTTATCGATGCCAAATACAAAGCCCGGCTGGAGCGCATCGGCGCCACGGTCATTGCACTTGACGATCCGCGCGGTGACGGCAATCAGCCTGGCCGGCTTGAGCGCCTGCAGGAAATCCTGGCCAAGGAGCCGGACGGCTTCTGGACCCGCCAATACGACGGTCCGGGAAATTGGCTCGCCTACGCGCGGCTGGCTGAACTGTTCATCCGGGCGGTGGGCAGGGTTGACTGCCTGGTCGGCTGCGTCGGCACTGGCGGTTCGCTATGCGGCACCGCGTCCTTTCTGCGAACGGTCTTTCCCCATCTGACGGTGTTTGCCGTCGACACCCATCGCAGCATTCTGTTCGGGCAGCCCGTCGGCAAACGCATGCTGCGGGGCTTGGGCAACAGCGTTCTGCCGAAAAACGTCAGGCATGAGCTTGTCGACGAGATCCATTGGGTTGGCGCCTATCCGGCGTATCTGAGCGCGCACCGTTTGCTGCGCGAGCACGGTATATTCATGGGGCCGACCAGCGGCGCCGCCGCGTTGGTGGCGCAATGGGTTGCAACGACCCTGCCGTACGCGCAAGTAGCGGTCATCATGCCTGACGAAGGCCATCGCCATGCCGAGACTGTCTACAATGACGACTGGCTTTCGACCCTGCCTGGCTGGCCCTGCAAGGACTTGTCCGAGCCGAGGACGCTGACGACAATCGCACCGGCCGCAGAGGCGCAATGGACGCGCTTTCTTTGGCTGCGCCGTAGTCTCGACGATGTGCTGAAAACGCAGACAGCAAGTGAGGTGCCATCGGCTATTGGTGCGGTTGAGAATCTATGAGACGAGATCCAGCCCGCCTTTGTCCAGCCAGTGCCAGGCGTCGTCCGTCGTCTGGAAGATCTGATCGTGTTCGTTCGATCCGGTGGACCGATCGAGGTCCTTGAGACCGCTGGCGGTCACAACGGTCACGACGCGGTCTGTGGCTGCGATGATACCTTGAGCCTTCAACGTCGATATTGCGATGAGCGGCGTGACCGACGCCAGTTCGGCAAAGATCCCTTCATCCCGCGCAAGGCGTTCCTGCATCGCGATCAGGCCGTGATTGTCGACGGGGACGGCGTGCCCGCCGGATTCGCGCAGAGCCTTCAGAGCCTGAAAGGTGCTGCGCGGCGTGCCGATCGATACGGCAAGGCTGTCGAAGAGCATCTTGCGTTCACTCAAGGCATCGGCGCCGCTGGCAAGCGCGTCCGCCAACGACCCATGCACCTCCGCGGCGACGAGACGGGGCAGCTGCGTGATCGTCCCTTGCGCGTACAACTCGCAAAAGCCCGCCCACACGCCGGACAACGCATCGCCATAGCAGACCGGCAGGACGCACCAGTCCGGCGCCCTGCCATCCGATTGCTCGACGATCTCGTAGGCGATCGTCTTGTAGCCCTCGATGCCGAGTGGATGGCTGCCCACCACCGGACCGTGATAGGGCGAGGCGATGAACCAGTCATAGCGGGCAGCCGCCTGTTCCAGCAGGGACCATCGGTCCATTTTGTTGACCAGGGGCAGCACCGTCGCGCCATATTTTCGGATCTGCGCCAGCATCGCGCCGGCCGACCCGGCGAACGTGGTGACAACGCACTTCAGCCCGGCTTTGGAAGCGTAGGCCGCCAGCGAAGCGCCGGCGTTGCCAGAGGAGGCGGTCGCGACGAACTTCGCGCCACGTGCGCGCGCCACGCTGACCGCGACGGTCGAGAAGCGGTCCTTATGCGACCAGGTCGGGTTTCGGCCTTCGTCCTTGATTGCGAGGTTGGGCACGCCGAGAACCGCCCCAATGCGCGGCGCCGCAAGCAGCGGTGTCAAACCCTCGCCAAGGCTCACTGCATCCGCGCCTGTGCAAGGCAGCATATGCGCAAAACGCCATAGCGAGCGCGAGGGGGTGGCGCCCTCCAAGGGATGAGGGGGAGGATCCGTATAGACCGGCCGAAGATTTGCGGGTGCGGTCTCCTGACACCGCGCGCACCCCTTGGAGTCGATGGTGATATCGGCGGGGTAGGGGGCACCGCAGCGGATGCAGACGAATTCCAGGACCCGGCTTTCTTCCGTTCCGGGTCGGCTGATCTCGCCTGAGGAATGCACGGAACTGTTGTGCGCGAGGTCGCGAAACGGCCGGCTCGGCATGGCTATTCCTGTGTCAGGAAACGATGAATTCGCTGGTTGTTTCAAACAGCCAACAGCACCGCTGTCAATGCGGAATGTGCACTATAGTGTGTCGCACCATAATGCGCGTCGTAGCATCCGTTGTTTGATGAAACTTCGCGGCGTTTTTGGTCTGAACGTGCAGCGGCTTCGGAGAGAAAGAAAACTTTCTCAGGAGCAGTTGTCTTTCGTTTCGGGCCGCACGCGAGCCTATATCAGCAGCGTCGAGGCCGGTCGGCGCAACGCCACGCTGGATACAGTCGAGATTCTGGCGAAGGCCTTGGATGTCGAGCCGCAAGAGTTAATCACGGCCGTTCCATCGAATCGGCGAGCAGTCCGGGGGAAAAAGCAAACGACGCCAAAGTCAGCAGAATGAAGCGCGGTCTGTTCACGTAATATTGATCCGGCTTTCAGGTTCTTTATCTTTGCGACCGCTAATTGACTCCTGAAGTGTACATTCGGCGCAAGTCCCATTGAATATATCGCATTTGTGACCGTAAGTTCTTGGCTGGGAGGGGGCTTGACGCTTGTCGAGGTCTGCCGATGGAGATGGATAGTCTTGTCGGGTTGTTTGCAGCGATCTCAAGGATCGATGCCGCGTCCTCGGTGGATGGTATCCTCCAAGAGTTCCGCTCTGCCATCGAGCGTTATGGCCTGCGTTATTTTCTGATCACCGGCCTGCCCGTGCCGCACGACACCGACTGGAGGCGAGAGATCCTGGTCGATGGTTGGCCGCCCGAATGGTACCTTCGCTACATGGCAGAGGATTACTTTTCGCATGATCCCTGCGTCGCGCAGTGCCGGCATTCGTCGAAGCCATTCCTGTGGCACGAACTTCCGCCCGCAAAGCTTTTTGCGCGCGCAAAGCTGGTGATGGATGAAGCGGCGGACTTCGGAATGGGCCAAGGTCTCTGCGTTCCCGTCCACGTGCCGTTGGCGGGCCCAGGCGTCGTCACGGCAGCGGGCGATCGAATTGAAATAGCCCCGAGCGTCGTGCCATTCATCGAGACGCTTTGCGTACATACGTTTCGACGCCTCTCAGGGCTGGAAGAATCCGGCCAGGGCGTTGCGGCCGTGCCCTTGACGCCGCGTGAGCGCGAACTCCTGGAGTGGAGCGCCGAAGGCAAATCGAACGAAGACATCGCCTGCATCCTCGGCGTCACAAGGAACACAGTCGAAAGCCATCAGCGCAACATTCGAGGCAAGCTCGATGCAGCCAATGTCTCGCATGCCATCGTCAAAGCTCTGCGACGACAGGAAATCCAGATTTAGCAATACCTGAATACCGTCATACGGGCACGAAGCGTGTTTTCCTACGACCTCCACTTTTGGAGGCGTCATGGTCCGTATTCATCTGGTCACCTGGGAAAACAGGAAGCAGTATAGAAAAGTGCTGGAGCGCTATTTTCGTATCCGGTACGAAATTTACGTCAAGCATAGACGATGGCGCGCCGTCGCCCGGCCCATCAACATTGAGATCGACGCCTTCGACAACGAGCATGCGCTTTATATTCTGGCGCTCGATACCAACGGCAAGATCGTCGGCGGCTCCCGTCTTGTTCCGACGCTGCAGCCGCATCTGATGAGCGAGGTCTTCCCGGTTCTGGCCGGCGGGACGCCTCCGAGAGCGGCAGATATTTTCGAATGGACCCGCTTCTTCATCATTCCTTCGCTTCGCACTCAGGGAGCTTCTTCTCCAGTCGCCGGCGTCGTGCTGTGCGGCCTTCTTGAAACAGCGCAAAGCCTCGGGATTCGACAGATCAGCGTGGTGTGCGAAACATTCTGGCCGAAACGCCTGCGTGCGCTTGGCTGGACGCTTTTCGAACTCGGCAACGTGCTCGAGCATCCGGATGGCGATATCATCGCGCTGCTGATCGATGTCACGCCTGAGGCCATCGAGCAGACGCGCCGCGCTTATGGCATCACCGGCGTCATACTTGCGGATAAAATCTAGGCTGATTGCTACCGGCAACTGAGGGTCGCCCGCCAGGGGATATTGTCATCGCGCCCATTTGCGCGGTAGTCAGCCCTATGATGCACCGCATTCGGTTGATGGACTCATGACGCCGCTGGTCCTGATCTCTTCGAAGGACCCGGATTTCTTTCTGGTTTTCGGGCATATCCTTTCAGTAGCCGGCTTCGAAACTCGCCTGATCACGGCAGACAAGGAGATTGCGCGCGTCATCAAGGCCGAAACGCCGCTTGCCGTTATCCTGGACTGTCAGCCGGGCGACCGCGCAATCGCCAAGCAATGCCTGTCGCTGAAGTCGTCCGAAGCGACACGGGCAACGCCTCTTGCAGGTTTGGTCGCGCCTCGTTCCGGCAAACTGCACCTGGACCTTATCAAGGCGGGCGTCGACGAGATATTTTCGCGGCCCTTTGCGCCCGAGCAGCTTCTGGCCTGGCTGCATGGCAAAGCAGGTGTTGCGAAGCTCGCGCGCGAAACCAAGACAGGCGATCTGGTGCAGGGCGATTTCCGGCTGGAGCGACAGACCCACCGGACATTCTTCAAGCAAAAAGAGATCGCTATGCCGCCGATCGAGTTCAAGCTTTTGCGCAGCCTTCTGGCGCAACCTGGCAAGGTCTTCAGCCGGGAGGAACTGGTCGCGACCGCATGGCCTGAACACGCCGCCGCAACCGATATACGGGGTGTTGACGTTCATATTGCCAGGTTGCGCAAAAGGCTTCGGGCATGCGTGGGAAGCGATGTGATCCGGACCGTCCGCTCGGCCGGCTACGCGTTCGCGCCGGACTGGTAACCTGCTCGGGGATTCCGCACCTGCCGATCGCCCTGTTGGCGTTCGTGCACGTCCATTGCCGGCACGCCGGTGCATACGCAATCTGTTCTCAATGGCTCAGGATAGTATCCAGGAACAGCCGCGTGCGCGGGTGAGCGGCTCTAGAGAAAAAGTCGTTGGAAGAGGCATGCTCGACGATGCTGCCTTCGTCCATGAAAATGATCTCATCGGCGACTTCGCGTGCAAAGCCCATTTCATGCGTCACGCAAACCATGGTCACGCCGGTTTTCGCGAGCGCGATCATGACGTCGAGCACTTCCTTGATCATTTCCGGGTCGAGCGCCGAGGTGGGTTCATCGAACAGCATGATGCGGGGATCGAGGCAGAGCGCGCGCGCGATCGCCGCCCGCTGTTGTTGGCCCCCCGACAGCTGGGCCGGATAGGCCCGCGCCTTTTCGGGAATGTGCACCGCCGTCAGATGCCGCATGGCGATCTCTTCGGCCTCCTGCGCCGATTTCAAGAGGACCCGGCGCAGCGCCAGCGTGCAGTTCGCAAGCACGGTGAGGTGAGGGAAGAGGTTGAAGCTTTGGAACACCATGCCGGTTAGCCGGCGCGCCGTCGCGGCATCGCGATCGCTTTTTCCCAGACTTCTCCCTTCAAACTCTATCGTCCCCTTTTGGAAACGCTCAAGACCGTTGATGCAGCGAATCAATGTCGACTTGCCGGACCCGGACGGTCCGCAAACGACGACGCGTGCACCCGGCCGTAAGGTCAGATCTATGTTTTTCAAAACGTGCAGCGCACCGAACCACTTGTTGAGGCCGTCGATCCGCACGAGGGGGAGGGATTCATGCCTCGAGGTCGGAAGCGCGCGCCGGTCGAGCATCAGCGACGCCCGCTCGCAAGCAGGAACTTCTCGATGCGCTTCACTCCATAAGAAACGATCAGCGCCAGGGCGAGAAACAGAACGCCGGCGACGGTCAGCGGCTCAGCGTAGCGATAGGTTTCGGAAGCGATATCGAAGGCGCGCCCGAGCATTTCCGGCACCGCCAGGATCGCGAGATAAGGCGTCGCCTTAAGGATCGAAACCAGATAATTGCCCAGGGGCGCGGCGATGTTGCGCAGCATTTGGGGTGCGATGACGAAGATGACCGTGTCGCGGCGCGTGAGCGACAAGGCTCTGGCTGCTTCCTGCTGGCCCCTCGGAATAGCGTCGATGCCCGCCTTGAACACCTCGGCCAGATAACCGCTGTAGTATAGGCTGAGCCCCAATATGCCCACCGTCATGGCGCCAAGCCGGATCCCGTAGAAGGGCATGACGAAATACAGGAAATAGAGCCAGGCCAGAACCGGCGTCGAGCGGATGAAGTCGATCAGGAAGCGCACGGCGAGGCCAGGCGCACCCCCGCCGCGGCGGATCATTTCGAAAGTGAAGCCAAGCGCCGACGCACCGAGGCAACTCAAGACCGTGGCGAGCAGGGTGGCCCCGATCGCACCGATAATGGTCGGGATGGTGGCGAGCGCGAAGCCGAAGTTAAATCCCACGAGACGTTCCTCTTTCGGGACTGACCCGTGCCTCGAGCCAGCGGCCGGCGAGCGCGATCGGATAACAGACGACGAAGAAGGCTAGCAGCAGCGCCGAATAGATCGCGACCGGGTCGTACTCGGTCTGCGAGATTTCCTTGGCGCGGAAGGTCATGTCCGTCAACGTGACCAACGAGACAAGGGAAGTCGCCTTGACGAGCTGAATGAGGTTGTTGACGAATGTGGGGCTCATGGCGACCAACGCCTGGGGCAGCTCGATCAGAAGCAGGATCGCCGGGCGCGAGAGGCCGAGCGCCATGCCAGCCTCGCGTTGGCCGGCAGGAAGAGATTGGAGCCCGGCCCGCACCGCTTGGCTGGCGTAGCCGCCGCTATTGAGGCCGAGCACCAATGCACTGACGGACATTGCCGATAGAGTGACCCCCATGACCGGCAGAACGTAGTAAAAGACGAAGAGCAGGACGACGACCGCCGAACTGCGCCAGAATTCGATTACTGCCGTGACCAGAAAGCGCGTCAAGCCGGTGGTCAGAAACTGCGCGACCCCGAAAATAAGCGCGAAGGGCACTGCGAAGACCAAGCCATAAGCTGTGACCGCTGCCGTTATGCGCAGCCCTTGCAGGATCCCAAGCCAGATGTCGAGCATGCTCATGAAGCTTCGCCGCCCTTTGCCGTCAAGGGGCGCGGCGTTGCGACGGTCGGGGCGCCTCGAGCATATTTGGAAAAGCCTGTTTGGCGCCGCGAAACCGAGCCCTCCAATCCGAACCGCATGACAATCCTCCGCGCCCTGAAAGGAACGATCGCCCGTTCGGCCAGGTCATCGATGCCCTCTCATAAACCCGGCGGGAGTCATGTGTCAATAAACATGTACATAGTATTGCGAAAGTTTATATTCTGCCGATCTTGGAACGCCTCGATACGCCGCCATAAA
Source organism: Mesorhizobium sp. B3-1-9 (assembly GCF_006439595.1). NCBI lineage: Bacteria > Pseudomonadati > Pseudomonadota > Alphaproteobacteria > Hyphomicrobiales > Phyllobacteriaceae > Mesorhizobium > Mesorhizobium sp. B3-1-9. Next base: position 127,775 of record NZ_VFTJ01000011.1, on the reverse strand, counting down.
GATTCCTGACCTCGGCGCCGCCGTTCGCCGGTTTTTGCTCGCTGCGCTACGACGGCAGTCGAAAGCTGTTGAACCGGGCCGCTCCAGGCCTCTCTTGCTCATCCCCGACCGGGAACTGCTTGACGAGTTCCCGATCCAACGGGGACAGGATGGCTATCTCGCACAACGATACCGAAGGACGCGCGCGCAGCTCGCGTATGCTGCGCACCGCGCTCGGACCCGCCATCGCCCGGTTCCTAGACGATCCCGCGATCGTCGAGGTCATGCTGAACCCGGACGGCCGGATCTGGGTGGATCGGCTTTCGGAAGGTTTGGCCGATACGGGGGAAATGCTCGCGCCTGCCGCTGGCGAGCGGATTGTGCGCCTGGTCGCCCATCATGTCGGCGCCGAGGTCCATTCCCGTTCCCCGCGCGTCTCGGCCGAGTTGCCGCAAACCGGTGAGCGTTTCGAAGGCCTGCTGCCGCCCGTGGTCGCCGCGCCGGCTTTCGCGATCCGCAAGCCCGCGGTCGCCGTGTTCACGCTCGATGACTATGTCGCGGCGGGCATCATGACTTCTGCCCACGCCGCTATGTTGCGCGCCGCGGTTGCTGGCCGCGCAAACATCCTCGTTGCCGGCGGCACGTCGACGGGCAAGACGACCCTCACCAACGCGCTGCTCGCCGAAGTGGCGAAAGGGACGGACCGGGTCGTCATCATCGAGGACACCCGCGAACTGCAGTGCGCGGCCCCCAACCTCGTCGCGATGCGCACCAAGGATGGCGTCGCCACGCTTTCCGACCTGGTTCGTTCCTCGCTGCGCCTGCGGCCCGATCGCATTCCCATTGGCGAGGTGCGCGGCGCCGAAGCGCTGGACCTCTTGAAGGCATGGGGCACCGGGCATCCCGGTGGCATCGGCACCCTTCATGCCGGCTCCGGTATTGGCGCTCTGCGCCGACTTGAGCAGCTGATTCAGGAGGCCGTCGTCACTGTCCCGCGTGCGCTGATCGCCGACACGATCGGCCTTGTCGCCGTGCTCGCCGGACGCGGCGCCGCGCGACGGCTTGTCGAACTGGTCAGGGTCGAGGGCCTGGGCCCCGATGGCGATTATCGCATTGCTGAAGCCACACCGATCAACACAGGAGAAATTTCATGATCCGCCTTTCTTCGCGCTGCCACGCCAGCCTGGCGGCGGCCAGTGCCGCCATTGCCCTCAACCTCATGGTCGCGCCGGGCGCCTTTGCGTCGGGCTCCTCGATGCCGTGGGAACAGCCGCTCGAGAAGATCCTGCAGTCGGTCGAAGGACCGGTGTCCAAGATCGTCGCCGTCATCATCATCATCGTCACCGGCCTGACGCTGGCCTTCGGCGACAGTTCGGGTGGCTTCAGGCGGCTGATCCAGATCGTTTTCGGCCTTTCGATCGCGTTCGCGGCGTCAAGCTTTTTCCTTTCGTTCTTCTCGTTCGGCGGCGGAGCGTTGATCTGATGACAACCACTTTCGAACAGCTCGACACAGTGCCGGGGTGGACCGTGCCCGTGCACCGGGCGCTGACCGAGCAGATCCTGCTCGGGGGCGCGCCGCGCGCAATCGCGATCCTGAATGGCACGCTGGCGGGCGCTGTCGGTCTTGGGCTGCGGCTCTGGCTGGCCGGTCTTCTGATATGGGCAATCGGACATTTTACGGCGGCATGGGCTGCCAGGCGCGATCCGCTTTTTTTCGAAGTCGGGCGCCGGCACATGCGGCTGCCCGGGCATCTGTCGGTTTGAGGGCGCCGCTATGATGAGCCTTGCCGAATACCGCCGGACTGCTGCTCGCCTTGCCGACTTTCTGCCTTGGGCGGCACTCGTCGCCCCCGGGGTCGTGCTCAACAAGGATGGCAGCTTTCAGCGCACCGCGAGGTTTCGCGGACCCGATCTCGACTCCGCCGTAGCGGCGGAACTTGTCGCGGTGGCATCGCGCATCAACAATGCCTTTCGTCGTCTCGGCTCGGGCTGGAGCATCTTCGTCGAAGCGCAGCGGCACGAAGCGGCTTCTTATCCCGAGAGCCAGTTTCCCAATGCGGCCTCCGGCTTGCTCGATGCCGAGCGCAAAGCCGACTTCGACGAGGAAGGGGTTCACTTCGTATCGAGCTACTTTCTCACATTCCTGTTCCTGCCGCCGCCCGAAGACGCCAAGCGCGCCGAGAGCTGGCTTTATGAGGGTCGCGACCAGGCCGGCGCGGATCCGGGCGAAATCGTCCGCGCTTTCGTCGACCGGACTGAGCGCGTGCTGTCCCTGGTCGACGGGTTCATGCCTGAATGCCACTGGCTCGATGACGGCCAAACGCTGACCTACCTGCATTCGACCATTTCGACCAAGCGCCATCCGGTGCGCGTCCCCGAGACCCCAATCTATCTCGATGCGCTGCTAGCCGACGAGCCGCTCGCCGGTGGGCTCGAACCGCGGCTCGGCGACAAGCATCTTCGCGTGCTCACCATTGTCGGCTTCCCGACCGCCACGACACCTGGCCTGCTTGATGACCTCAATAAGTTGGCCTTCCCGTACCGCTGGTCGACCCGCGCGATCCTGCTCGACAAGGTCGACGCTGTCCGCCTTTTGACCAGGATACGGCGGCAATGGTTCGCCAAGCGCAAGAGCATCGCCTCGATCCTGAAGGAGGTGATGACCAACGAGGCATCAGCACTCCTCGACACCGACGCCGCCAACAAGGCGGCCGACGCCGACACGGCGTTGCAGGAGCTCGGCGCCGACATGGCAGGCATGGCCTATGTCACCGCGACCGTCGCCATATGGGATTCCGATTCGCGCGTCGCGGACGAGAAACTACGGCTCGTCGAGAAAATCATCCAGGGCCGCGACTTCACGGCGATCGTCGAGACCGTCAACGCCGTCGACGCCTGGCTCGGCTCGTTACCCGGGCATGCTTATGCCAACGTCCGTCAGCCGCCTATCTCGACGCTCAATCTCGCCCACATGATCCCCCTCTCTGCCGTGTGGGCGGGGCCGGAACGGGATGAGCATCTGGTCAGTCCTCCCTTGCTTTACGGCAAGACCGAAGGCTCGACCCCGTTCCGGTTGGTTCTTCATGTCGGCGACGTCGGTCACACGCTGGTCGTCGGCCCGACCGGCGCCGGCAAGTCGGTGCTGCTGGCGTTGATGGCGCTGCAATTCTGCCGCTACCGCAACGCTCAGGTCTTCGCCTTCGACTTCGGCGGCTCGATCCGCGCGGCGACGCTCGCCATGGGCGGCGACTGGCACGATCTCGGGGGTCATCTCACCGAAGGCATGGACGCTTCCGTTTCGCTGCAGCCGCTCGCCCGCATTCATGACACGTACGAGCGCGCCTGGGCGGCTGACTGGATCGTCGCGATCCTGACGCGCGAGGATATCCAGATCACGCCGGACGCAAAGGAGCATATCTGGGCGGCGCTGACCTCGCTCGCCTCGGCTCCGGTCGAGGAGCGCACCATCACCGGGCTCAGCGTGCTTCTGCAAGCCAATGACCTGAAACAGGCGCTTCGTCCCTACTGTGTTGGTGGCCCGAACGGCCGGCTGCTCGACGCAGAGGCCGAACACCTTGGCCAGGCATCCGTGCAGGCGTTCGAAATCGAAGGTCTGGTGGGCACGCAGGCCGCGCCGGCCGTCCTGTCCTATCTGTTTCATCGCATCGGCGACCGGCTCGACGGTCGTCCGACACTGCTCATCATCGACGAGGGCTGGCTTGCCCTCGATGATGACGCGTTCGCCGGGCAGTTGCGCGAGTGGCTGAAGACGCTCCGCAAGAAGAATGCCAGCGTCGTCTTCGCCACCCAGTCACTCTCCGACATCGACAATTCGGCTATCGCGCCGGCGATCATCGAAAGCTGTCCAACCAGGCTGCTGTTGCCCAATGAACGCGCGATTGAGCCGCAAATTACCGCCATTTATCGCCGCTTCGGCCTGAACGACCGCCAGATCGAGATTCTGGCCCGGGCCACACCCAAGCGCGATTATTACTGCCAGTCCCGTCGCGGCAATCGTCTCTTCGAGCTCGGCCTGTCCGAGGTCGGGCTCGCGCTTTGCGCCGCGTCCTCGAAGAGCGATCAGGCCCTGATCGGCAGCATCATCGCCGAGCATGGCCGCGACGGCTTCCTGTCGGCGTGGCTGCGTGCCCGCGACGTCGGGTGGGCCGCCGACCTCATTCCCAACCTCTCCGTTCCCGAACCTGAAAAGGATTCCAAACCATGACTGTTCGTCAAAGCCGCCGGCGCGTCCTTCTTCTGGTCGCGGCGACGCTCGCCGCGCCGATCGCGATCTCGCCGATGATGACTTTGCCAGCGCATGCCTTGATCGTGTTTGATCCATCGAACTACTCCCAGAATGTCCTGACGGCTGCGCGCTCGCTGCAGCAGATCACGAACCAGATCACCTCGCTTCAGAACCAGGCCCAGATGCTGATCAACCAGGCGCGCAACCTGGCGAGCCTGCCTTTGTCCTCGCTGCAGCAACTGCAACAGTCGGTGCAGCGCACGCAACAGCTTCTCGGCGAAGCACAGAACATCGCCTTCGACGTCCAGCAGGTCGACAAGGCATTTCAGCAGCAATACAGCAGCGTCTCGCTCTCTGCTTCCGACCAGCAACTCGTCACGGACGCGCGCTCGCGCTGGCAAAACACAGTGGGAGCTCTCCAGGACGCAATGCGCGTCCAGGCGGGCGTCGTCGGAAACATCGACACCGGCCGCGCGCAGATGTCGGCGCTGGTCGGCGCCAGCCAGTCGGCGACCGGTGCGCTGCAGGCGACGCAAGCCAGCAATCAGTTGCTTGCGCTTCAGGGCCAGCAGCTTGCGGACTTGACCGCCCTGGTAGCCGCCAATGGTCGCGCCCAGGCGCTGACCGAGGCCGAGCGTGCTGCCGCGGTCGATCAGGGGCGTGAGCAACGCCGCCGCTTTCTGGCGCCTGGCTCCGGCTACCAGGCCGGCTCGGTCCAGATGTTCAACCGCTGAGGTCGATCGCCATGGACGGCAAAACCCTCGCTCGCGTCGTGGCCGTCGTCTTGGTCGCCGTCGCCATGACGGCGACGGCGCTCGAGATGAGCCGGAAGGAACACAAACCGGTGGGGGAGGGTCAGCACACACCGGCGGCCTCGGTCCCGAATTCGCATCGCGATGGCCTGCGCCGCTGCCAGGCGCTCGGCGAGGCTGCCCTGCGTGATGATGGATGTGCGCGGCTGTGGGCCGAACAGCGTGATCGCTTCCTCGGTCTGGAAAAGCCGTCGGGGAATTCGATCGTCGAGCCGGCCACTTCGCGGTCGCCGGATGCTGGCCAGCACGAGGCCCGGTAGACATGGGCAATACCGGCGTCATCGACCAATTCCTGGCCACCTTCACCCGTTATATCGACAGCGGCTTCGGCCTGCTCGGCGGCGAGGTCGCCTTCGTCGCCACCACGCTAATCGTTATTGACGTAACGCTTGCCGCGCTCTTCTGGAGCTGGGGCGCCGACGACGACATCCTCGCGCGGCTCGTCAAGAAGACGCTCTTTGTCGGTGTCTTCGCCGACCTGATTTCGAATTGGAACAGCCTCGCCCAAATCATCTTCGAGAGTTTCTCCGGTCTTGGTCTCAAGGCGAGTGGAACCGGCTTCTCGGCACAGGATCTGCTGCACCCGGGCAAGGTGGCGCAAACCGGCCTCGACGCCGGACGACCATTGCTTGAGGCGATCTCCGGTCTGATGGGCTACGTCTCCTTCTTTGAAAACTTCATCCAGATCGCTTGCCTGCTCTTTGCCTGGGCGCTCGTCCTGCTCGCCTTCTTCATCCTGGCGGTGCAGCTCTTTGTGACGCTGATCGAGTTCAAGCTGGCAACGCTGGCCGGCTTCGTGCTGATCCCCTTCGGCCTCTTCGGCAAGACGGCCTTCATGGCCGAACGCGTGCTCGGCAACGTCATCTCGTCCGGCATAAAGGTTCTGGTGCTTGCCGTGGTCATCGGCATCGGATCCACGCTCTTCGGCGAATTCACCCAAGGCTTCGGCGGCGAGAACCCCACCATCGACCAGGCCATGGCGATCGTGCTGGCAGCGCTGTCGCTGCTTGGTCTCGGTATCTTCGGTCCCGGCATCGCCAACGGCCTCGTCGCGGGTGGACCGCAGCTTGGCGCCGGTGCGGCCGTCGGGACTGGCCTGGCCGCGGGTGGCATCGCCGTTGCAGGCTACGGAGCAGCCAGCCTCGCGACGCGAGGCGGAACAGCCGCATTCGCGGGGGCGGCCTCAACCGTGCGTGGCGGGACCTCACTCGCTGGCGGCGGTTCGGCCGCCTATATGCTTGGCGCCGCCGGCCAGTCTGGCGTGACAGGCATCGCCTCCGGCTTGGGCGGCATTGCGCGCGCTGGCGCTTCAGCGGCAATCTCTCCACTCAAGCGCGCCGCTGCAAACACCGATCAAGCTCTTAAGTCGAACTTTGCCTCTGGCGTCGGTTCGGCCGCTGAAATCACCGGCGGCTCGTCGACCATGGGAACGATTGGCGGCGCCGCTGCGCCAACCGCGTCCGGCGTGGGCAAGCCATCCAGCACTCAAGGACAGCCCGAATGGGCCAGACGCTTGCATCGCTCCCAGCGCCTCGCCCACGGCGCCCAGACCGCCGCCCACGCGGTGCGCGCCGGTGACAGCCATGGCGGCGGAGCCTCGATTTCTCTTTCTGAAGGCGAATGAACCATGAGCACCTTTAGGCGCCCCGCCGTCCACTACGGCAAGAGCCCTCGACCGGAAACTCCCTATCAAAAGGCTGAGCAGATCTGGGATGAACGCATCGGCTCCGCACGCGTGCAGGCTCGCAACTGGCGCGCCATGGCGTTCGGGTCGCTCATCCTGTCGGCGGGGCTAGCCACCTCACTGGTCTGGCAGTCGGGCCGCGGCACGGTCGTGCCCTGGGTCGTGCAGGTCGATAAGCTCGGCCAGGCTCAAGCGATCGAGCCGGCAACCGCCGACTATAAGCCGACCGATCCGCAGATCGCGTGGCATCTCGCCCGCTTTATCGAGCAGGTACGCTCCATCCCCGCTGACCCGATCATCCTGCGCCAGGACTGGCTGCGCGCCTATGATTGGACCACCGACCTGGGTGCTGCGGCGCTCAACGACTATGCGCGCGCTGCGGATCCTTTCTCCAAGGTCGGCAAGCAGCAGGTCGCGGTGGACATTTCTTCGGTCATCAGAGCCTCGCCGGGCTCCTTTCGTGTCGCCTGGATCGAGCACCACTACGAAAACGGTCAGCTTTCAGGCACCGAGCGCTGGACCGCGATCCTGACGATCGTGACTCAGATGCCAAGCGACGCCGAACGGCTTCGCGCCAATCCGCTCGGTATTTACGTCAACGCCATCAACTGGTCGCGGGAGATGAGCCAATGAGCCCGACATCGCGTCTTGTTGCCGGCACGACTTTCCCAAGATATCTGCTGTCGGCCATGCTGGTGTCGGGGACGACGCTGCTTGCGGGTTGCGCCACGCCTGCGAAAAAGCCGCCGACGATCAGCTACGATACCTATGTTCCACCCTTGCCGCTGGCTCCGGCCGCCGCGACCGACCAAAGGCCGAAGCCTCTTCGCGTGCCACCAGGCTGGGCACCCGCGCGGGGCGGCGCCGTCGGGCAAACGCCGACCGCCCGAATCGAAAACGCAAACGCCGCGGCGCGCGTGGAACCGCGCCGTGAGGGCTATTACAACGCGATTCAGATCTACCCGTGGAGCGAGGGAGCGCTCTACCAGGTCTACGCCTCACCTGGCCAGATAACGGACATCGCGCTCGAGCCGGGCGAGAGCCTGACCGGAAACGGTCCGATCGCCGCCGGTGATACCGCACGCTGGATCATCGGCGACACCGAAAGCGGGTCCGGCATTGCCCGACGCGTCCACGTCCTGGTGAAACCCTCGCGGGCGGACATCACTACGAACCTTATCATCGCCACGGACCGGCGCAGCTATATGCTTGAGCTACGCTCAGGCGCGAAGCCCTACATGCCTGCCGTTGCGTGGTCCTATCCGGCTCTGAAAGCGGACCTCCCGCAGACGATCGCCACAACGCCGGTCATACCGGACGTTACAGTGCGCAACTATCGCTACGGCCTCACCGGGGACAGCCCGCCCTGGAAGCCGGTGAGCGCCTACGATGATGGGCGCAGGGTCTATATCGAGTTTCCGCGCGGCATCGTGCAAGGCGAGATGCCGCCGATTTTCGTCATCGGTCCGGACGGCGAGGCTGAAATCACCAACAGCCGCGTCTATCGAAACGTCCTGATCGTCGACCGCCTTTTTGGTGCGGCCGAACTGCGTCTTGGCGCTGGCAAGCGGCAGCAGACGGTAAGGATCGTGCGCATTGATGGAGGAACAGACCATGGATTGTGGCGGAGGCCAAGCGTCAGCGCCGCGTCGAAGGTGCCGAACGCAATGCACAGGGGAGCGCTGCAGCCATGAATGAGGACGATAAGGACGTCGGACCCATGCGGCTTCGCGCCGACCCGCCGCGTGTGACGCGTCTGTCGCGCAAGATGCTCGCAGGCATCGGCTTCGTCGCCTCGCTCGGTGTCGGCGGCGCGCTGATTTACGCTCTGCAGGACGCCGACACATTCAAGCAGGGCGAGGAGCTCTACCCTACCTCCAATCGGCCGCCCGCGGACGGACTGGCAAGCCTGCCGCGCGACTATGCCGGCCCGATCCTTGGGCCGCCGCTGCCTGGCGATCTCGGCAGGCCGATCCTCGATGCCCAGAAGAAGGGGCAGGCCGTCGTGCCCCCCTCAATCGCGAGCCCTGCGGTTGACGAAGCCGAGCAGCGCCGACGAGCCGAAGAGGAAGCGGCCAGAACCTCGCGCGTCTTCTTCCAGACAGCGCAAGGAGATCCCAAGACCGCCGAAGCGTCCGTCCCTCCTGTTAGCGATCTTGCCAGTCAGTATGCTCAGCCAAATGCGCAGGATCGCCAGCTTTCCTTCCTGTCTGCCGCCGCTGACCGGCGTACAGTGGCCCCGGATCACATCACGCCTCCCGCGTCACCCTATGTGCTTCAAGCCGGTGCCGTGATCCCGGCCGCGCTCATTACGGGTATCCGGTCGGACCTTCCCGGGCAGATCAGCGCTCAGGTGACCGAAAATGTCTATGACAGCCCCACCGGCCGCTCGCTGCTTGTCCCGCAAGGCACTCGTATTGTTGGGCAGTACGATAGCGGAATTGGTTCCGGGCAGCGCCGCGTGCTGCTTGTCTGGAACAGGCTGATCTTTCCCGACGGACGCTCCATGGTGCTGGAGCGGCAGCCTGGCGCGGACGCACAGGGCTATGCCGGCATAGAGGACGACGTCGATTATCACTGGGGCGAGTTGTTCAAGGCCGCGGCGTTGTCGACCATTCTGAGCGTTGGCGCGCAGGCCGGTTCTTCTGATCAAGACAGCGATATTGTGCGGGCTCTGCGAAGCGGCGCTTCCGATAGCGTCAGCCAGGTAGGCCAGCAGGTCGTTCAGCGGCAACTCGCTATCGCCCCGACGCTCACGATCCGGCCGGGGTTTCCCGTTCGCGTCCTCGTCACCCGCGACCTTGCCCTTGAACCATACGGAGGTTGACATGGCCAAGTTGAAACTCGCAACGATCGCCGACGACAAGCCAGTGAAGATTACGGTGGAACTGCCGGCTCCCCTGCATCGCGATTTGGTGAAATACGCAGAGATCCTTGGGCGCGAGACCGGGCGGCCGTCTGCCGATCCATCGCGCTTGATCACGCCGATGCTTGAACGGTTCATCGCAACGGACCGCGGTTTTGCGAAAGCAAAGAAGGAGGAGGCTTAGACCGAGCTTTCCTGTGGCCAACGACCGGCGAGCGTCTTGAGCCGAGCCGTCGATAGGATGCTCGCCTGTCGATGGCTTACGCCCAATGAGGCTTGAACGGCCAAAACTTGTACTCACCAACAGGTCGAATGATTGATCTTCCAATGCACCCGGCACCGCTGATCTGCACGAGCAGAAGCCAATGCTGAAGCGCCGCCCGGCATAACCTGTGAGGGCGCTGGCCACCATACCGCGGAGTAGCGCTCGTCATCGCGAATGGTGAGGCGCCCAAGGCATTCGCGACCAGCTACCGTCGAGTCGCCGGGATGTTTATAGCATACACATCCGGCCTCCGACTTTTGCCCTAGGTATTCGGCGCGCGCCGGGATAGCATATGTGCTGGTTGGGGTGTGCGATGACAGAAGTCTCGATACGCCGAGCGGACTTCATGATGGTCCTCGCTTATGCGTCGGACCTCGCGACAGGCCATTCCCGCGACTTCGCGCTGAAATCTTGCGTGCTTGCAATGCGGATCGCGGACCTTGCGGGTGTTTCCGAGCAGGACCGGCGCAATGCCTACCACCAGTCGATGCTGCGCTATGTCGGCTGCAATGCGGATACGGACCTTCTGGCGGCCACCTTCGGTGACGAAATCGCACTGCGCCAGGATCTTGTCGCTCTCGACATGGGCAACCGTGCAGAATTGGGCAGGGTCTTCGTGCAGGCCTTCAAGCGGTTCTACTACTATCTCGAGCCTGATGCGCAGGCCAGGGCGATCGAGGCTGCGATGGCGCAGGCGCTGGCCGTGGCCCGCCCGGTGCTGACTGCGCATTGCGAGGTCGCCCAGCGTATCGGCGAGCGGCTTGGCCTGTCCGAGGACATCCGGCGCAACCTTGGCCAGATCTACGAACGCTGGGACGGCAAGGGCCTGCCGCGCGGGCTGAGCGGCGAGGATGTTCTGCCGGCCGTCCGCCTGATCACATTGGCGCAGGATGTGATTGCGCTCAGCGATGCTGTCGGTATCGACGCGATGGCCGAAACCGTTGCCAGTCGCGGCGATGGCCCATACGAAGCGGGTCTAGGCCGGCTCGTCTCGGCCAACGCGACCGCGCTGATGAAGGATATCGGTGCGACAGTCGATCGCGAGACGATTTTGGCGCTGGAGCCCGATCCGCCGGTGACGCTGGATGAGGCGGCTTGTGACGAGGCGTTCCTCGCCATCGCCGACATGATCGACATGCGCATGCCCTTTACGCAGGGCCATTCGCGAATGGTGTCGGAACTGGCCGCGGGTGCGGGCCAGCGGATCGGGTTGCCCACTGCCGATGTCCGCGCCCTGCGCTGGTCGGGCTGCATCCATGACATCGGCGAACTGGTGGTGCCGGTGGCGACCTGGATGCGCAACGGCCCTTTGTCGGTGCGTGAGCGCGACGCGGCGCAACTGCACGCTTATTACGGTGAGCGGGCGTTGGCTTCCTTCGGCCACGGCGGCGATGCGATGGGCGCGCTCGTGCTGCGCCATCACGAGCGCCTGGACGGTTCGGGATATCACCGCAAGGTCAGCGGCTCCGATCTGTCTCCGGCGGCCAGGATCCTGGCCGCCGCCGAGGCCTTTCAGACGTCGCGGGAGGAACGTCCGCACCGCAAGGCGCTGTCCAGCGAGGCGGCGGCGACGCAGTTGCGTGCAGCTGTTCGTGACGGCTGTATCTGCCCCGACGCCGCCGAGGCGGTGTTGTCCTTCGCCGGGCAGCGGTCGCGCCGGGCCTTACCGCAGGCGCTAGCCGGCATGACGCGGCGCGAAATCGAGGTGCTGCGCCTGATCGCCGCCGGCCTTACGGCGAAGGAGACGGCTCGCAAGCTCGATATCTCGCCCAAGACCGCCGACCACCACATCCAGAGCGTCTACTCCAAGGTCGGCGTGACCACCCGCGCCGGTGCCGCGCTCTATGCGGTCGAGCACGGCCTTGTCCGACCGGGCGAAATGCGGGCATAGGGAATCCACCCCATGTGCGCCCGCTTCGGCGCGCGCATCGTGATCCTGTCGATGGACCAATGGTGGCCGCGACCGACAGGAGGAAATCAGATGCTTCTCGCAACGACCAAGGTGGCGGACGTCGACCACTTCATCCGGATCTTTTCGACCAAGGGCGCCGACAAGCGCCGGCTGCACGGCTCGAACGGCGCAACCGTGTTCCGCGACCCGAGCGAACCTGACCGCGTCTGGGCGATCTTCGACTGGGACGCCGAGGGTTGGAAGAATTTCGTGTCGGATCCGGAGGTGCCTGCGATCCTGCAGGAAGCCGGCCATGTGGGCAAGCCGCAGGCGGCATTGCTGCTCGGTCACTACGAGGCCTGACGTCCACGCTGCGCGCCGCCTGCTGGCTGGCGGCGGCGCGCCCGGCAAACACCTCGGAAGCCGAATTCCCCAAAACTCGCAACACCCAGAATCGGAGAAATGACATGAATCCGAAACCCATCAAGATCGGCCTTATCGCCGAACTCACCGGCCCGTTGTCTTTCATGGGCGTCGCCAATGCGAACCTCACCACCATGCTCGTCGACGACATCAACGCCAAGGGCGGCCTCCTCGGCCGGCCGGTGGAGCTCGTCATTGAGGATGGCGAGACGAACGACGGCGCCGCCAAGGCAAGGACCGCAAAGCTGATCGACGTCGACAAGATCGATGTGGTCGTCGGCGGCATATACAGCTCGACCCGCTTGGCCATCAAAAGCGAGGCGGTCACCCGGGGCAGGACGCTTTACATCTATACCGAGCAGTATGAGGGACAGGAGAACGATCCCTTGATCTTCTGCACGGGCCCGGTGCCCGCGCAGCAGGTCGAGCCGCTGATCCCATGGCTCATGGAGTCCACGGGAGCCAGGAAATTCTACCTGCCATCGGCCGATTACATCTGGCCTCATTTGCTGAACAAGGCCGCGAGCCAGGTGGTGCGCGCCAATGGCGGCGAGATCGTCGGCGAGGAGTATTTTCCGCTGGACACTGTCGATTTCCGGCGGACGGTGCAGCAGATCATGGCGAGCGGCACCGACGTGGTTTTCAACACCATCGTCCCGCCGGGGCTGACACCGTTCCTCGAAGAACTGCACAAGGCCGGCTTCGGCAAACGCGGCGGCCGGATCGTCTGTACCTACTTCGATGAGAACTTCTTCAACCTGGTGCCGCCCGACCAGATCGAGGGCCTCTACAGCTGCCTCGACTATTACCAGGAACTCGACGAACCGTTCGGTCGCGCACTGTTGCGGCGCTACAGCGCGCGGTTCCCCGGTGGCGCTACCTTGACTGCGGGCAGCGGGTGCACTGGTCACTACCGGGCGATCAAGATGTGGGAGGCCGCCGTTCATGAGGCCGCCACCGTCGAACGCGACGCGGTTATCCGGGCGCTCGATCACGCTCGGATCAGTGAGGGACCTGGGGGCCCGGCGGAGATGGTTCCCGGCCAGCATCATGTGCGGATGAACATGTACATCGCACAGGCACAGAGCGGTCGATTCAGGGTCGTGAAGAACCTGGGTCCGATCGATCCCAACCAGCGAATGCTTACCGAAGAATTCCAACTGAGCAACGTGAGGTGAGCTGCGCGGATCCCGATCACTGCTCTTCCAATAGGCGAGGGCGGCTAGATGGTGCCCTCGCCGTCCACCTTCTCGTAACGGCCAGCGACGACGTTGCGCCAAGATGGGGATCGCCAGCAGAGTGGTACCTTTCTGGATGAACCGGACCGTCTGTGCCCAAGCTGCATAGCGCCGGTGTTAGCCGGTGCAGGCCCTGTTCCTTTGCAAGATGTGAATTTTCTGTTTTAGCTATTGCCAATCTCGATCCGGCGCACTCTTGTCAAATCGTCACAATCAGCAGATGTCAGGGTCAGTGGTTACGTCTCCTCGCAACCAATTTTATCATAAATCAATAACCGTCCGCCTAATGCCGCTATCCTCTCCACCAGCCCGCCAGCCTGGGAGTCCCCCTCCTTGGAAAAGGCTGCGGACTTAGAGGGCCAGCCGGGTAGACTGGCCCCTCATCTCTTTTTCACACAGATTTTGGTTGATTTCCCGCGAGCCTTGCCACAACGATTGAGCATTCGGGGTACAGTGGAGTTGGGCTGGTGGACGTTAAATCGCTCATAGGCCGGCGAGCACCGCTAAAGAGCTTGTCCATGCAGCGCTCCTAAGCGCGCCTCTGGACGAAACGGTTTCCATTAAAGCAACTATCGCGGCAGCCCGTGAACTTGGCCTCGAAGGATTGCGAACTCACCGAACTCATCATATTCGAGGCGGTTTTGCTCGGCCGGTTCGTCGCCTTCGATTTGCATGAGTGATGCGCACCCACGGCGTCCTTGGTTCTCGCCGCCGGTCTCGGTTAAGACCGGCAGCATGGCGTCTGCTAAGAGGTCAACAAAGTCCAGGCAGCCGTCGAGAACCTACTTGAGTGGCCCAATCGAGGCCGTCGCCACTGGTCGACGCTTTAAATTGGATTGCGGGGTTCTCTTCCTCGCGGGGCGGCAAGACGGTGGCGCTCGCCGGCGCCCCCCGAGGCGCGATTTTGCGTGACGGCTGGTGGACTACGCGGTCCGATCCGTGGATGCGGTCCGTGAGATCGTTTTCGCTACCAGCGTGTTCGGCACCAGTATGTCATTGCGACGTGCGAAGGCGACCAGGGTTGCCCGCACGATCTCCGGATCGACCTCACCGGCAATGCCGGCTTTGCAGGCGTTGAGCGCGACCGCATGAGCCCCGTTACGGCCGGGGGCGGGCCAGTCCTGAAGCAGGGAACATGCTTCCATCGCGTTCTCGATTGTCACCGGAAAACCCATTCCGACCAGGATTGTGACAGGTTGTTCAAAGCGCGTGTTTGTCATGACTTGAGCCTCTATCGATAGCGTTGCGACTGCGGCGTGCCGAGCAACGGGCCTGTCCGCAAGGACAACTCGACGCCCTGCCCGGATTCTGCCAAGACGCGAGATCCGAGCATCAGGTTCGGCTCTCCGCAGACACTCCCGATGCCGCGCCACGTGCGCCGACAGGATCAGCGTCGACGTCACCGTGCGCCGGTTCCAGCCCGCAGATTCGGCCATGTCCAGCAAGCCCGTCAGCAGCGGCTTGAGCGCCGTTCGGCATTCCTCTTCGTAGGCAAGGAATTCGCTCGGCGAGCATGCCGGGGCCGGAACGGTTCCCTCGCCGGTCATCACATTCATGATATTCTCCCCAATCGATCTGGCGATGCTCGCTCCCCACGTGGGGAGCGAGCATCGCCGGCGCTCAGAAATCCATTCCGCCGCCGCCCGGCATCGCCGGGACCGGTGCTTCCTTCTTAGGCTTTTCGGCCACCATGGCTTCCGTGGTGACGAGCAGGCCCGCGACCGAGGCGGCGTCCTGCAGTGCGGTGCGCACGACCTTCGCCGGGTCGATAACGCCCTGCGTATAGAGATCGCCGAACTCGTTGGTCTGGGCATTCCAGCCCCAGCCGAACTCCGCCTTCTCGCGCAGCTTGCCGACGATGATCGACCCCTCGGCTCCCGCGTTCTCGGCGATCTGGCGCACCGGGGTTTCGATCGCGCGGCGAACGATTTCGACCCCGGTCTTCTGGTCGGCATTGTCGACAGGGACGTTATCGAGCGCCTTTGCAGCCCTGAGCAGTGCGACGCCGCCGCCGGGCAGCACGCCTTCCTCGACAGCCGCGCGGGTCGCATGAAGCGCGTCGTCGACACGGTCCTTGCGTTCCTTGACCTCGACCTCGGTCGAGCCGCCGACGCGGATCACCGCGACGCCGCCGGCGAGCTTAGCCAACCGCTCCTGCAGCTTCTCGCGGTCGTAGTCCGAGGTGGTCTCCTCGATCTGCGCCTTGATCTGGGCGATGCGGCCCTGGATCTCTTCCTTGCGGCCGACGCCGTCGACGATCGTGGTGTTTTCCTTCTCGATCGCTACCTTCTTGGCGCGGCCCAGCATCTGGATCGTAACATTCTCCAGCTTGATGCCGAGGTCTTCCGAAATCGCGGTGCCGCCGGTGAGGATGGCGATGTCCTCGAGCATGGCCTTGCGACGGTCGCCGAAGCCCGGAGCCTTGACGGCCGCGACCTTCAGACCGCCGCGCAGCTTGTTGACGACCAGCGTGGCCAGCGCTTCGCCCTCGACGTCCTCGGCGATGATCAGCAGCGGCTTGCCTGACTGCACCACCGCTTCAAGCACCGGGAGCATGGCCTGCAGGTTGGAGAGCTTCTTCTCATGAATGAGCACGTAGGGCTCCTCGAGCTCGACGCGCATCTTGTCCTGGTTGTTGATGAAGTAGGGGCTGAGATAGCCGCGGTCGAACTGCATGCCTTCGACGACTTCGAGCTCGGTCTCGGCGGTCTTGGCTTCCTCGACCGTGATGACGCCTTCATTGCCGACCTTCTCCATGGCCTCAGCCAGGAAGCGGCCGATCTCGGCATCGCCATTGGCCGATATGGTGCCGACCTGCGCGATTTCGTCGTTCTTCGTCACCTTACGGGCGTTGGCCTTCAGCTCCGCGACCACTGCGTCGACGGCCTTGTCGATGCCGCGCTTCAGGTCCATGGGATTCATGCCCGAGGCCACGGCTTTGGCCCCCTCCTTGACGATCGCTTGCGCAAGAACCGTTGCCGTGGTCGTGCCGTCGCCGGCGATGTCGTTGGTCTTCGATGCCACTTCGCGCACCATCTGCGCGCCCATATTCTCGAACTTGTCCTCGAGCTCGATCTCCTTGGCGACGGTGACGCCGTCCTTGGTGATGCGCGGCGCGCCGAACGATTTATCGATGACGACGTTGCGGCCCTTTGGTCCCAGCGTCACTTTCACGGCGTTGGCGAGAATGTCGACGCCCCGCAACATCTTCTCGCGGGCTTCGGTATGGAATTTCACCTCTTTGGCAGCCATTGGATAACTCCTCTTTAGGCAGCTTTCATTGACTGGTTGACTGTTTGAAATAGCCCTCAGGCGGCCTTCTTCATTGTGGCAGTCTGCTCGATCACGCCCATCACGTCGCTCTCCTTCATGATGAGCAGGTCCTCACCGTTCAGCTTGATCTCGGTGCCGGACCATTTTCCGAACAGGATTCGGTCGCCGACCTTCACGTCGAGTTCGACCAGCTTGCCGCCGTCGTCACGAACGCCAGAGCCGACGGCGATGACTTCGCCTTCGCTCGGCTTTTCTTTGGCGGTATCGGGGATGATGATGCCACCCGCCGTTTTTTCGTCGGCTTCGATGCGGCGGACCAGGATACGGTCATGCAATGGACGGAACGCCATGTCGTTCTCCTTCAAGGACAAACAGGTTTTGAGGTTCCCCCGCACCGGACCGGCAATATCGGCCGGTGCGGGGCGACGCGACCCTCTCGGGCATCGCGCGCATATCGAGCTAGTTTTGGGATTTTCGGGTTTCAAGGGGCCTATGCAAAAAAATTGGCACTCGGCATATGAGAGTGCCAACAGACTGTTATCGTGCAGCTATTTCGTTCGAACGGGAGATTTTGCCGCTTGAATTTTCGCGACTCGCAGACAAAATTATCGCTGCTGCTGCCCATGGGACGGCAGCCTGGAACACGAACGCTATTCGAGGAGTTTTTGCAGACGGAGGACATCGATGAACCACCAGACGTTTTCGCCGATAATTTCCTCTCTTGCCCCCGAAACATCCGACTATTCGCTCGATCGCCTGCTGGCGCCGGCCAGGCATTTCAAGCATCCTGACGAGGTCTTGAAGGACGAGACGCTCGATCGTCAGGAAAAGCGGGCGATTCTGTCGTCCTGGGCTTCGGATGCCTGCGCTGTGGAATCCATGCCAGCGCTGCGTCAGCCGCCGGGTACCGAGCGGCCGGTAACCTTGGACCAGATTATGGATGCCTTGTGCAAACTCGATGTCGAGGCTGCGACGCCATATCCGGCAACCGATCATCGGCACATGTTTGACCGACTGGACGCATGAAATCGTAAGGAGAAGCATATGGTCAACGCGGTCAGCAGGGAGTTCCGACTGCAGATGGTTGGCTACGGGCTGACCACCGCCGAGATCCATTACCATCTTCCCGATCACCCGAGCCTGCTGCAGCTCTACGTCTGGCAAGAATATGACCTGGCGCCGGAGTTTCCGGAGCTGCAAGAATTCCTGGGCTATTGGGAGCGTGAACTGGTGGGCGCGCTGCATTCCGTGCGAGTCGCCCACCATCGCCTCATCCAACCTTCGGAATTGCGCGCCGTCGACGTGATCATTGCCATCCACTGAGCGTGGCGTCAGATCGCAAGCCTCCGGTCGTCCTCCTCGGACGGCATTTGCGGAGCGCGGAATGGCCATCTGCCGGTATCAGGCCGGCCCGTTTCGCCGCTTTCTTGAAAGCGTTATAAGCCTCACGGCCGCTGCGCCAGCCATCCAGCGCGTCGCGGCAGGCCCGCTCTGCGGCGCGCCAGCTGCGTCCCTGCGCCCATTCAGGCCATTGCTGATCCAGGCATTCCAATGCCTCGAAGCTGCTGGCGACCTTGCGCGAAGTGGCGGGAAATTCGAGCTTGACCGGTTCGGGAAACCGAACGTCGTTCATCACTTCCTCCGTTTGTTGTTCCAGTCTTTTTGCGAGCAAGCAATCGGGCGGCGCCATCGGCGAACGCCCCTTGTCGAGATGGTTGGCCGCCCATGCCGTGTCAAGGTTGCCGCATGGCCGGCGTTAAAACCGTTGAACCTCCCCATCGGCAGCCAGCAGCCCGATCGGCCCGGCGATGCCTTCGGGCGCCATGATGATTGCCGCTCTGCCTCTTGACGCGGTGGAATTGAATTCCCAGATCGATTTTGCTGGCGCCTGAAAGGGCCAGCGAAGGTCAAGGAGCGCCGCATCCTTGGCGCTCCTCGTATCTATATTGCTCAATGGAGGATGTAGCTATGAGAACGACATTCGACTTTACCCCTCTGTTCAGGTCGAGCATCGGCTTCGACCGCATGCTGAACGCGCTCGAGGCTGCGAGCAGAGGCGAGCCGATCGACAACTGGCCGCCCTATGACATCGCCAAGACCGATGAGGACGACTACCGCATCACCATGGCGGTCGCCGGATTCAGCCAAGACGAACTGACCGTCACGCAGGAGCAGAACATGCTCATGGTGTCTGGCCAGAAGGTCGGCGAGGACAACAGCCATTACCTGCATCGCGGCATTGCCGGCCGAGCCTTCCAACGCCGTTTTGAACTGGCCGATCACGTCAAGGTTGTCGGCGCCGGTCTCGTCAATGGTTTGCTGACGATCGATCTCAAGCGCGAGATTCCCGAAGAGATGAAGCCGCGCAGGATCGAAATCGCATCCGACAAGACGATGCCGAAGGTCGCGGCGAACCGGAAGATCGAAGCTGAGAGGCAGGTCGCCTGAGAGCTCGCTGATGGTCTTGCGCGCGCGGCATCGGGCCTCGCCCGGTGCCGTCGCGAAACGATTGGTCAAATCCAATCAACAGAAAGGAGAACAACAATGAGTGTACGTGATCTGATCCCTTGGAGACGGGAAAATAGCCGGCTTCCGAGCTTGTTTCGCGATGACGAGCGCGACCCCTTTCTCTCGTTGCATCGCGAGGTGAACCGCCTGTTCGACGACGCTTTTCGCGGCTTCGGCCCTGCGCTACCGGCCTTCGGTACGCTATCTTCATTCGGCAGCGGCTGGCCGAGCGTCGAGATTTCCGACGGCGAGAAGGAGATCAAGGTGACGGCCGAGGTTCCCGGTCTGGAGGAAAGGGACATCGAAGTGCTGCTCGATGACAGCGTGCTGACGCTGAAGGGCGAGAAGCGCTCCGAAACGGAGGACAGGGACCGGCAGTTCTCGGAGCGCTACTACGGCCGCTTCGAGCGGCGCATCCCCCTCGGTTACGAAGTCGAGGAGGGCGAGGTCGACGCCCGCTTCAAAAACGGTGTGTTGACGGTGAGGCTGCCGAAGACCGCGAAAGCGCAATCACAGGCAAAGCGCATCGAAATCAAGAGCTGACATGTGGCGCGGAAGGTCGCCGACAGGCCGGGCCTCCCGCGCCACACCTGCTCTACCAGGAAGAGAAATGCCTCTCAGCGACGAGCCGCATTCCGGCAAAGCCCGAACGAAACACGCGGGCGCCGTCGAGAACGATCGAGGCTGCCGCTAAAGAGGAACGCATGCTGCTCGATTGAGCGCGGCCTAATGGCGCGGCTCAGATATCGGTATGATGCCAGCGGCCAAGCTCTCCTCTTCGAGAGTATCTGTGACATCACCGACGCTGGCCCCCGCGTTGGGGTGAGTCCTCGCCAGTTCTTCTGCCTTGGATTTCACATCAAAGGAAGCTCGCTGCCGCTTTTTTGCTGCTGCTACCGCATCCGCAATCTCGACTGCCAGGGTGAGTGCCGGTATTAGACTTCTCCCGGATGCCCAGCCTCTACTCCCAAACATTGCAGACGTTCGGCCAACCCGACAGCTGTGCCGGCGACAGCGTCACCGAGCCGCCAGGCTCGGCCACATGAACTGTCCGTGGTTCATGCGCTTGGTGAACAGACAAAGACCGGTGACATCCCAGAACAGGATCTTCAGCAGCCAGGCATTCTTGCCGCGGAACACGAACAGATGCCTCGAGAACGGCTCCTTCTTCAGATGTTCCTGGATCAGCGTCGCGAGCCCATCGAGCCTTTGCGCATGTCGGTGTGACCCAAAGCCAGATGCACTTTCACGCCGGCCGGAACGACGATCATAACGCCTTCTCCGTGGCCGCCAGCTGCCGCTTCACCGCGGCCGCAGTGCTGCCAGTCGGCGCAAACACGCGCCGCCCATCATAAAGACCCCGCGCCAAGGCGCTAGGTGCCAAGGGCGGAAAGAAGCGCGCCGAGAACATGACGCCAGAGCGGCGCCGAGATCGTTAAGAAGGCAGCAGCGAAACACCGGGAAAATAGCAAGCACGTTCACTTTTGTGGTCGATGGAAGACCTTTGCGAGAAAATGGACGCCGTTGCGCCGAAGCCGGGCACGCGGTCCATGTAAGAAGCGTGCTGCGGACAACTCCTAACAACCGCAGGTCGATTAGATGACGCTACGGAAGAACGATTGCAGGACATCCAGGGAACGAAAAGCCCGCCGCTACCCAGTCGAGCGGCGGGCTTCCTGCGATTTCGTAAGCGGCTACACCCCTGAAAGGAGCGACCGCTTCCCCGGTTAATGCGGCGACCGCGCAACGGTCCCGACAATTTTAACCAACGTCAAAATTTCAAACTGAGACACTACCGATACGAGCGCGCGTTGCA
Source organism: Mesorhizobium sp. B3-1-9 (assembly GCF_006439595.1). NCBI lineage: Bacteria > Pseudomonadati > Pseudomonadota > Alphaproteobacteria > Hyphomicrobiales > Phyllobacteriaceae > Mesorhizobium > Mesorhizobium sp. B3-1-9. The sequence continues at coordinate 106,774 of NZ_VFTJ01000011.1, read as the reverse complement.
AAGCGGCAGCTGGCCGAGAGGCTGGCAAAAGAGACCGGGATCACCGAGCAGCGGGCCGCTGAGCTAATACATCTGATTGGGACGGACTGGACCGCTTTGCTCCGCGAAGCGCAATTCCTGAAAAATCGGCATTGACAGTCCCCAGGCACTTGCGGATCTGGAACCGCCCGCTTGTCTCGATGTTATGCAACAGAAGGGACGTTGCAGCTTCCAAGGAGATGAGAACAATGAGGCAGATACTTTTAGCATCAGCGATAATGGCCATGTCCACGGGGCTGGGCTTGGCCCAGACCAACAGCACTACCACGAGTGGATCTTCTTCAAACACGACGACAATGCCCAGCGCTCAAGGCACCGACTCCACCACCACTAGCGGCACCAATTCCAATTCGGCAAAGGATTGTGCACCTGGCCAACAGACCGGCAGCGCAAAACAGGCGGCTCCGGGCCAGCAAGATACCAGCGCGAAATCAGCAGCCCCGGGCCAGATGAAAACAACCACCGAAGGGTGTTAGTCAACTCAAGCGAGCGGCGGCTTTTTCGTTTGATTTGTCTGCAACCAAATCCGCGCATCTGAGTCGGCAAGTGCTCAATCTCTACGGGGTGTAGCCGCTCACCACCCATCGCAGAAAAGCCGGTCGCTTACGCTTATTAGCTGCGACGGGCTTTGCAGATCACCGGATTGGACGGCCCGCTTATTTATCCTGATGCGCGACTGTCACTGTCCTTTCGCTACAGCATCTGGCGCACCGCCCGCGCTGTCGGGTGAAATCCGAAGTGGTCCCCAACGCCTCGGTGGTCTGGGCGGCATGCGCATGAGAGCTGAGACGCAGGGCTTCGGCAATGCACCTATCGCAAATGGCTCCCGGATACCTGCACCGTGACGAAGTCGTTTATCATCTGAGCAACGATCACGGCGGGCCGCCCCTCCCTTGCATTGCGCTAAGCATAAAGGCCGAGATTGACTGTCACTTTGCCCTCATCGACGCGGGTGACATCGCCTATCAGCTCGATTGGCTGGCCGTGCTTCACCTTCGACGTCCTGTCCATTACCGAATGGGGAAAGTCGTAGCTGGGGTCGACACGCTGATCCGGTCTTCGGTCACATACGCCCGCGCAGCGTCGCTGTGATGGCGACTTCGTCGCCGATGTTGAAAGAGCCCTTCGCCATTCTGGGATTCTGGGGCGGCCGGCGTATTAGTCAAGCAGTTGCTAATATATGTAACGCATATTGACAGTGGATAAGCTGACTGCGGCCGAAAAACGTGAGTTGCGAAACCGCAAGCAATTGCGTCGACGCGGCGGCCCAATGCCCTCTATTTGCGTAGCTCCTGAGCCAAGGCGTTAAGCGCCTTGGTCATGACGGCGACGGCTTCAAGGTTGATTGCAATTTCGACATCCTCGCCGATCGTCTGCAGCGTTAAGACCCCGACCTTGGTTATGCCGTCGTCCATCATTGCGATAGAGACACCAGTTGGCATGTGAGGCGGCTTGCGCAGCGGTTTATGCAGCATCTCGGGCTCCTTTCGTCGCAATTGAGAGACAGTGAACGAAAAGAGAACAAAATGTCAAGGGATCCCTTGACCACACAGGATTGCGTTCCTCATTTCACTCCTATGCCTGAGCAACCCGAGAAGTGGCCGAGAGGTGCTCCCTGGACCTTGTCGCATGCCCACGACGCAGGGCAGGTGGCGGGGATCCGCTGCGCCCGCTGCAACATCACGCGCTACTACAAGCCGATCGAGTTGCGAGAGGTCATCGGCAACGTCACGATCGACGAGGTGAGGGGCAAAGCCCGCTGTCAGAAGTGCGGCGGCCGAGAGTGGATGAGCGCGCAGCTATTTCACGCGACCGGCGAGCAGGCCCACACGATCCGCTTTCGGCGGCTTGTCGAAATCCGGTGGGAGAAGCGGGTGATCTGGCGCGATGAGTAAAGGACAGCAGGAGCGGCCCGGCAGGCTGGCAGCTGCCAGCAAACGCCGGGCCTGGCCGATGGGTCTCGGGGGCGAGACACGGCACCGGCTAACGACAACCAGCGCGCTAATTCCCGCGCCGTCTGGCTCTTCATCCTGGCACGGTTTCACACGGATTTTCGGCCAATCTGGCGAGCCGCCGATCTCTCAGCCACAGGGATTTCTTGCTTTCCCGTCTCTCATGGCGAGCATCAAAAGCGGCCGATTGGCCTTGCATCGATGCGATGGCATAGTCGGCTCTGTTGGTTCGATAGTCTTCCTTTTGGATGGTCATTGGTATTCCTCCCGCGCGGCTTTTCCCTCCAAAATGACGGCCAGAACCAATAGCCGCCAATGCATCGCAGGAGTCTACAAATTGAGGATTGTACTAAAATGATACACACCCGCGCGGAGCAGCAACGTTTCAGCGGGTGCCTGACGCGGGCGTAGCGGAACGGCGATTCCAGCTTCTAACAGTGTTCAATTCGTCGATGCAGACCGGGCCGGATGCGCCGCAGTCGCCCACGCAACGACGACGCGTGCAATCACCGGCCCGAGCGCTTTTTACCGGCGATCCCTCTGGCTTGGCCCCAGGCTTGCGAACCGAGTCCGCTCGCCTTCGCCAGTGCCGACCGCTGCGCGGCATAATTTGGCGCTACCATCGGATAGTAACAAGCCAAGGCCCCATTTCTCGCGGTACTCGTCGGGCGTCAGGCCGTGCAACGCAAGATGCCGCTTCAGCGATTTGAACTTCTTCCCGTCCTCGAGGCAGATGATGTAGTCGGGGAGCACCGATCGCTTCGGATTGACCGTGGGCGCCAACGCAGGTTGCTCTGGTGCCTTGGCTGGCGAATGCCGGATGTATCGAGAGAAGCAATGAGGTCGGGCAGCCCCGATACGGGGAGGGGATTGTTGCCGACATATGCGGAGACGATGTCTGCGGTTAAGTTGATTAGCTCGTTGTTTGGGTCTGGTCGGCCAAGTCGTTTTCTATCCTGCTAGTCACCGGCCGGCCAATCGGAAGCTTCGCCGCACAATCAGAGATACGTGGCCGGGTTGCCTTCGAGGAACAGAACATGACGGCGCGCGCCCCAGGCAAAGCAGATGGCCCAACTCAACCAATCCTCTAATGCCGAAGGTTCTTCCGATCTGAGCGACAGCGATCCCGCCGCCTGATCAGCTACTTTGTGCGCATTTTGGAGCGGAGCGATTTGGCTGACTAGCAACCCAAGCTGGTCGACCGGCGTATGCGATTTACATTATCTGAAGCCTTTCGCCGTAGCCGCGAGCGGATTCAGAAGACGCCTTAGACTCGGCCGCTACTTCAGCCCATGACTCTAATAGCTTGCAACTTCATGGAACAATATCTTCCTCTGCGGGTAAGGTCTCCATGCCATCGGGTCGTTGTCTATGCGGGTCTGTGCGTTACGAAATAGCGGGCGAGCTTGCACAGCCTATAGCCTGTCACTGCACCCAATGCGCCCGCACAAGCGGCAACTTCGCGGCTATGGCGGCCTGTCGCTCGGAGGATCTCCGACTGCAAGCGTCGTCGACTCTCAGTTGGTACCGGTCGTCAGATGACGTCGAGCGGGGCTTCTGCTCGCGCTGCGGTGGTAATCTATTCTGGAAGGCGGCTCCGGGCATCGAAACCTTCGTCGCTGCTGGAACCCTTGACCGACCGACCGGCCTGCGCCTTGCCAAGCATATTTTCGTCGGCTCGAAGTCCGATTTCTACGATCTAACCGACGGCCTACCGCAGGAGCAGGATGGCTAGGTTCAGCCGGCAGGCGCTCGAATGGGGGCGCCTCAAACGGCCGCCGTCGGTTGCCAGTTTTTTTGGCCTGCACGCTTCGGCTGCCAGCTACAATTCGTCGCTTATGGCAAGTGAGGCGCCTCACCATCGATGATCAGCCGCCGATGCTCCGAGAAAGAGTGCCAGACCACCTGCCGCGCGTCCCGCTCATCCACCATCTGACCGCACCGGGGGCAGCGGTAGAAATACTCACTTTCGTGCTCGCAAATCCTTCCGTTGAGGTGAGCTTCGAATGGGCCGAGCTCCGAAAGCTTCGTCATGTCGCCTTGTCCATCAGAGGCGTCTTCCGCTTCGGCGGGACGTTGCGCATGACCAGCCTTACCGTATCGGCGTTGACCGTAACGGGAATGCCCAGGTTGACCGTGACCTTCGCTTCGTCGACATGGGTGACGTCGCCGGTCAGTTCGATCTCCTGGCCATGCGTGATCTTTGTCGTTCGGTCGATAATCGAGTGGGGAAAGTCGTATGAGGGGATCGTCACGCTGAAGCGATCTCCGTCACGCGACCCCGCACCTTAGCGGTGATGGCGACCTCGTCGCCGACTTTGATGCTGCCCTTCGCCATAAAGGGAGTCTGGAGCGGGCAGCGGTTTAGTCAAGCATCGCTAATGGAACGTTCAATCAGCCACCAAGTTGGGTGAATGCCGGGCGTGGAATCGTCCGCGCCGCTTTGTTGGGAGGTCTCCGGCCGCGCCCGCGCCGCGAGAGGCGTTGGAGAACTCGAGCCGAGAGTCTCGGCCACTTTGGATGAGTAGCGCTATGCCCCGTATGGTTGGTCGGCGATCCACAGCAACTGCAGGCGATCGAGGCGGGTGCTGCGTTCCGTTCGATCCACGAACGTCACTGCGGCGTCGAAATCGGCCAAGTGCGCAAGCAGCGCGAGGACTGGCAGCGTGATGCCACCTGCGATTTGGCAACCGGCAGGATCGGCGCAGCGATCGACGCCTATGAGGCGCAAGGCATGGTGCATCAGGCGGCGACTCGGGACGACGCGCGCAGCGGTCTGGTCGAACGCTGGGATCGCGACAGGCAGACGCAGCCTGAGGCAAGCCGGATCATTCTCACCCACACAAACGACGAGGTGCGCGCGCTCAACCAGGCAGCACGCGAGCGCATGCGCGCTGCAGGCGATCTCGACGAAGATATTTCAAGTGGAAGTGGAACGCGGCGCGAGAGCTTTCGCCAGCGGCGACCGCATCATGTTCCTGCGAGAGGAAAATCAATAACCATGCAAAGGGAAGACAATCGAACGAACAGAGCCCATTTTCCCATGCATTGCTTGCCAAGAGACGTGGGAAGGAAATCCCCGTGAGTAAGAGACGTCGCCGCCATCAGGGCGATGGGCGGCAAGGGTCCGATCGGAATCAAACTTGGCGCTGGTGATCTGACCGGGACTGTCTTGCCTGGCCAATACCAAACGCAACGCTTCCCGGCTGTGAGCCCTTGGGTGGACGTGAACGAAGAGCTGGAGATTTGGACGCCGGATGAACGGCGCGCGCTCCTGCTGCGATTCTGGAATGCTCTGCTGGACGCCTACGGTCGGCCGCCTGCGCGCTCCATTACAGAGTTCGAGCGAGCAGCTGCGGTAGCGCCGCTTTCGAAATAGGCGATGCATAATTAACGCTTCTGGGGCTAAGCCAACGTCAGCAGTTCGATGCCGGACTGACCGGTTCCCAGTCGAAAGACCGACGGGTCAGCAACCCCACCGAGCGCGTTGAAGCCGCGCTACGTCGGATAGGCGCTCAAGTTCTTGCCGCATTCAACGCGGCTCGCCCTCGGCTAGCATCATCGAATGAGAATGACCCATATGAGTTTCCGCTGCCTTGATCGGCCAGACGAGGAGCGGTGTCGGCAGCACCATGGCTTGGGCTCGCAAGCCGTCTGGCGGTTGCGGACGCGAGGCGCAAAACGGCAGGCCTTCGAACTGGCCTGCCGAGATTGGCAACTGGCGGCCAACCCCGTCCGCTTCGAGCTTGGGAACTGGAATACGAGTTTGCCGGCGTCAGCCGCATTGAGAGCGCTCGCTGCGCTTGAAGCGCCCCTATATAATCCCCGCCGCCGCGTCACCTTGGGCGAATACAGCTTGAGAACGAAAAGAATATTCGCCACTTCTTGTGCGAAGGTGGAATAGCGCACAATGCCGTTTAACGAAGACCGCCTTGTCCTGAATCTGATCGACAGCGAACTGGAAGATTTAATCAAAAAGTGGTTCGCACGCCTCGAAAGCAGCTATATCGGATTTGAGCGTCCCACGCGATCAGCGGACATGGGTCGCGCCGCCGTCGGATTCCTGTCCAACAACGCTACGACGGCGAATGGCAATTATCAGTGTAAGCACCTGAAATCGCCTTTGGGCAAGGCGGAGTTCGTCACCGAGCTCGGGAAATTTTCTACCATGCGGGCCAGGGCGAAGTCACGCTGCCCACCAGCTACATTTTCGTCTGCCCCAACTCGGCGGTTCGCGATGTGAAAAAGGTGATTGACCGGCCGTCGTTCATCGCCGACTTCCTGATCGACAATTGGGCCGACTATTGCATCGCGCCGTCGACAGGACGATGACGCTGTTGAAGTAGGCGTTCTATTTCCCGTATCGCTGCTCCAGCGCTTCGGCAATGTGTTCGCAAAGCAACTCCCCGGTGACGATGTTGACGTGGAGACGGATGCGTGCGCCCTGCGGATCGACCATCGTGATCACCGCGCCGCGGTCGGAGTATTCGAACGTATCCAGAACCTTGTGAATGACGAAGTCAGCTACGTTGGGCAGCGAGCCGGCGCGATCTTCCACGGCCTTTCTCCATCCCGAAATCAGCGGATCATCCCTTTGGTCGGCAGTCGTGTGCCTAGAAGGTCTCCGACAGCTGCCCGATCGTTAAATATGTAGCGGCTTGTACTAGCGTCCAGAAGAATATTAACGCTCCGCAGCATCCGTTGCGCATGTCCTTGGAGCGGGCGGCTTCTCGGCAAAAGCCAAGCCGGGAACCGGATCTTTGACTGGCTGCTTTCCGCATAGGTCTGGATAAGCGTCAGGTCGCGGTGCCGTGCAAGCGTGCTGCGACGGCTCGAAAAATAGCGGCATCATCGAGTCGCCGGATTTGCTGGTCCGGCGCCCGCGAACGCCTTCCAGCATAACACCTGCCGTTAATGGCCGGGTGAATTGTGCAGCCCATTGGAACCTCTTGTGAAATCGAGTGTTAAGCTGCGTTTAGGGGAATTCAATCTTTCATGGAACAACGAGCTTTGCCCTCCAGCATTTCTGGCGCGAAATCCTTCGCCGATGAAAGGGACGTCGAAGGGCCCCGTGCGGTCCTGCTCCCCGGCAGCGATATGGAAGATTTCTTCGAGAATGCAGCCGTGGCTCTCCACCTGGTCGCGAATGATGGCACGATTTTGCGCGCCAATAGAGCCGAACTGGACTTGCTCGGCTATGCCGCGGAGGAATACATCGGCCGGAACATCCGCGAATTCCACGCCGATCCCGCCGCGATCGAAGACATTTTGCACCGCCTTTCTCGGCATGAGCAGCTTCGACATTATCGTGCGAGGTTGCGCGCCAAAGAAGGCTCCATGCGTTGGGTCGAGATAACATCGAATGTGCGTTCGGTTGGTGGTCAGTTCCTCAATACGCGCTGCATCACCATCGACGTGACTGAGAAGGTCGAAGCGGAAGAGTTGTTGCGCGAACAGGAGCAGAGGCTTGCCCTGACCTATCACAGCGCTGGTGTGGGAATCGTGGAAGCTGACGCCGAAGGCCGGCTGCTGCGGGTGAACGGACATTTGTGCCGTCTTTTGGCCTGTACGCAGGAGGACCTTGTTGGCCGATCTATTTTCGATCGGACCTTTCCTCCCGACGTCGAGGCGGATCGCATGAAATATCGCCAACAGGTCGCTGGCGAGATCAAAAGCTACACGATCGAGAAGCGGTTCGTGCGCAAGGACGGGTCGCTTTTCTGGGCTGTCGTGACGTCTTCCAGCGTCTACGACGGCAGTGGGCGGTTTCACTACGCGGTACGGGTGCAGCACGATATCACCGAGCGGAAAGAGATTGAGGCGACGCTCGCCCAAAGGGCCGAGGAGCAGGCTGCGCTGCATCAATTAACGGAAATGCTACAGCACGCCCGTACCCGCGAAGACGTCTACGAGGCGGCGCTCGACGCGATCCAGCGCGGGCTAAGATGTCAGCGTGCTTCTGTTCTGCTCTTGGAAGGCGGGATCATGAAGTTTGTCGCCTGGCGGGGCTTGTCGAAGGCATATCGAGGCGCCGTGGAAGGCCATTCGCCCTGGTCCGCGGCAGACCGCGATCCGCAGCCGATTTGCATGCGCGATGTGGAACAGGCCGAACTCCCCGACGGCTTGAGACAGGCAATCCGAACAGAAGGCATCGGCGCGGTCTGCTTCATTCCGATAACCGAAGGTGGGCGTCTGTTGGGCAAGTTCATGGCCTATTTCGACGAGCCGCACGAATGCTCGGCCGAAGAGGTTGAAGTCGCCCGGACAATTGCACGCCAGCTCGGCTTTGGCATTGAGCGTGTCAAGACACAGAATGCGACCCGGCAATTGGCGGCAATCGTGGAGTCGTCCCATGACGCCATCGTAAGCAAGGATCTCAGAGGCGTCGTCTCGACCTGGAATCGCGGCGCCGAGCGGTTGTTCGGCTATACGGCCGCGGAGATGGTCGGTAAGCCCATCACCACTATCATTCCCGAGGATCGGCAGCACGAGGAGCCGCTGATATTAGGCCGCATCCGCAACGGCGAACTCGTTGATCATTTCGAAACGGTTCGCCGCCGCAAAGACGGAACGCTGGTAGATATCTCTCTCACAATATCGCCGGTGCGGGATGCGTCAGGCCATATCGTCGGAGCATCCAAAATCGCCCGGAACGTAACCGACAAAAAGGTAGCGGAAGCCAAGATAAAAGACAGCGAGCGCCACCTTCAAGACCTGCTCGCGGCCATTCCTGCCGCGATCTACACCACGGATCGCGACGGTAAGATCACCTACTTCAATGAAGCGGCGGTGCAACTCGCCGGCCGAACGCCCGTCATTGGCACCGACGAATGGTGCGTGACATGGAAGCTCTACTGGCCGGATGGAACGCCGCTTCCCCACGATCAGTGTCCCATGGCCATCTCACTGCGCGAAGGGCGGCCCATCCGGGGATATGAAGCGGTGGCTGAGCGGCCGGATGGTACCCGGGTTCCATTCATTCCCTATCCCACACCGATGCGCGATGCCGCGGGAAACATCACCGGCGCCATAAACATGCTGGTCGATGTGAGCGAGCGTAAGCAGGCAGAAAGCCAGCAACGGATCTTGCTCGACGAGCTCAACCATCGCGTGAAGAACAACATGATGATGCTGAAGTCCCTGCTTTCCATGGCGGCAAGGACCAGCAAGAGTTCGGAGGCTCAAACCGTTCTGCATGAGGCCAGCAAGCGGGTGGCCGCCATGGCTGCCGCTCAGCGGGTCCTCTATGACACGCCCGATGCCATCAACTTCGGTGCCGAACCTTTCCTGGGAGCTGTTTGCGAGACAGCAAAACAGATGTTTCCCTCAGCTGTTCAATTGGTCTGCGAGGCAGATCCGATCCAACTGCCGAACGACGTTGCGATGCCGCTGGCGCTTATTATCAATGAGCTTTTGATCAATGCCGTGAAGTATGGCTTGCCCGGAAATGAGCATGGAACCATTCGCGTTTCCATCAGACAGAACGGCCGGGCGATTAGCCTTGTGGTAGAGGATGAGGGCCCGGGCTTCGAACTGAGTTCGGTACGCTCGTCGTCGTCCGGCCTGCGACTTGTCGAAGGCCTGGTGCGACAGATCGGCGCGACGTTCGAAGTCAGCCGGAGCCCGTCCAGATGCACCATTATTTTTTCTCAGATGCCTCAGGAGATTGGCCTTGCGACCAAAAGCAGCGATACCTGAGTTGAGCCGTGCGGGGGACATCAATCGGCCCTTCAAGCCGCAGGTAGTCTTCTCCCGAGATGATGTGAGCGGAGGACACCCCGAAACCGCTCTGAACCAGCCGATTCTGATCGTCGAAGACGACTACCTGATCGCGCTGGATGTAGAGGCGGGACTGCTGGCCGAAGGCTTCTCGCTGGCGGGCCTCGCGACCAGCGCCGATGAGGCGATAAGTATGGCGCTCTCGACCAAGCCGGTGCTTGCCCTGATGGATATCCGCTTGCTCGGCAAGCGGGACGGCATCGACGCGGCCGTGGAATTGTACCGCGAGTTGGGCATACGGTGCGTCTTTACGACGGCCCATAGCGATCGCGACGTGCGGCTTCGAGCCGAAGCGGCCAGACCGCTGGGCTGGGTGCAGAAACCCTATTCGATAGCGACGCTAGTCGCAGCCATTCGAAATGCTCTTCAGGAGCTCGAGAAGGAGAGCTGAACGCGCGGGGAGGGTCATTTAAGCAGTCGGACGCGCCGAGCGCCACGTCAGTGCTTGATTTTGGGTGTGATTTGAACCTATGGACCAGGTCTAGAGGGCGAGGCGATGGAGACTTTCGGTGGTACCTCGCTGGTTGCTCGCGGAAGCATAGGGAACGACACGCGAAGCTTCGTGATTTGGCCCACAAAAACGCGGGTCGTGTCCCCCGCAGGTGGTGTAGCTCGGCGATAGCGCAGCCGTTCGCGAGCGCGCCCTCGACAGCGCCATTTTATGGCAGGAATTGCATGCCTCCGTTGAAAGGGACATGCTGACTTGCAGACTACTTCTTGGGCGGATTTCTGCGGGCAGTTATCGCGAGATCTCGAAACCCGCGGCGACCTGAAGCATGGTCGGTTTCTTTCAGGTCTTCTTCATCGTGTTCCTCGGCGATCACGTAGGTCGACCAGCGACTCGGCCTCGCCGATCTCGACCCCGTTCCTCGCGAACAGCGGCTCACTTCAAAGCGACCGCAGTTCCCAATGTTCGACGAACCAGCCTTAGCTGACAACGACTCTTGCTTTGACACAAGCTACGGGCAAGCGTTTCGTGACCATCCGCGGGCGGGAGGGCAGCCAGTCAGTCTTTCGCGTGAGCGGTCCTGTGGCCGGCAGGACCGCTGCAACTCCGTCGTGGCGCTAGGCCGCCTGCAGAGCACGTCGATTGGCATCGTTCTCGCCGAGAGCGTTGAGCGCCTCGTCGGTGTCGGACTCTTCTTTTAAGGTCTGACGGAGCAGCGGGAGAGCATCCTTGAGTCTGAGCTCCTCGGCCCATGCAATCAGCGTACCGTAGCGCGCGATTTCGTAATGCTCGACCGCTTGTGCGGCGCCCACCAGACCCGCGTCGAGCGCCGGTTCGTCCTTGTACTCCTCGAGGATTTCCGAGCCCTCCTCGATGATTCCATCAATGGCCGGGCAGGTCTTGCCCCGGGCCGGCTTGCCGAGTATGTCGAAGACTTGCTCCAGGCGATCGACCTGGGCTTCAGTTTCCTTGAGGTGCTTTTCGAAGGCAGCGCTTATCTTTTCGGACTGTGCTGCTTTCGCCAGCTTTGGCAATATCTTCAAGATTTTCTTTTCCGCATAGTAGATGTCTTTGAGTCCGTCCAGGAAGAGGCTTTCCAAGCCCTTCGAGATCGCGGACGAAGCTTTCTTCGGCATTTTTACGCTCCTTTGCGGTTGCGATCGTGCGCCTGCAGCGCTCTTTCCTAATCCGCCCGGGGACCTGAAGTTCCGACAAGACCGTCGTGTTGAAACATCGCGTTCCAGACAACCGAACAAGCTGACCGTTTCACTATCAATCACGCCGTTGATGGAGATGGTGGGCGGCTGGAAAAGGAGTGTTGCCTGGTTCGGGCCGTCCTGCCGTGAAGCGCTGTCGTGTCGGAAGTCGTGGAATGCCTCGCCGGGTCTTGGATCTGCAACCTCCCACCCGTCCGTTCGTTCCTCGTGCTTCGAGTTTGTGGGAACATCGGCGTCACGGCCGGTTAAGTCGATGCGAGGAGGTGCTCCATGAACGCTCCAACGCGTGCTCGACAGAGCCGCCGAGGAAGATGCGGAAACGGAACCGAATCCCGATGAGGAGAGTTCGCTGGCGCCGATGCGCTGGAAGCCGTTGAGCCCGAGACGCACGGGCGCTTGCCGCAAGAAGATCTCGCGGAAGGTTCACGCAAGACTGTGGATCGCGAACTCGCTCCGCAAAAGCCATCGGCCAGGCTGACAAAGCGAAGTCCGACAATTAGCCCCAGCGGGATCAGGTCGGCCTCGGCCAGGGAGCCGCGCACGCCCCTGTCAAAGCGTCAGGACGGTGGCGAGATTTTCCAGCTCGCCATGGTCGCGCATCGCACCCGTGTCGCAATGAGCGGTCACGAGCACGGTCGAGCTGCTGGTCCCACGAAGCAGTATCGTCACGCAATGCCGGCCTCTCCAGGCCGGACTCGATCGCCAGATATTCCACATGACGGAAGGCTGGATCCTCCCGCAACTACGCTGCCGGCCATCGACCGAACGCAGCACCGCCCTGCCTGCCGGTGACGCTTTTCTGTTAAGTGAGCGAGATTGCGCGGGCTCTGGCGCGCTCAAGCCATGTCTTGGCTATGTCGCGTTCACGATCGTCCCGATAAAGCTGAAACATTGCGAGCTCAGTCGGACATGGAACCGGCCAGCCTCGATGCCGCAAATCCCGAACACGGAGGAACTTTCGCGTGGCTGCGGCTTTATCTTCGGGATTTGAAGCGATTGCAGCGAGGGGAAGATGTTGCGCACCGTTGCCCGGCCGAGCCGGGCCTTCCTGCCCCTGCTGGCGCTGGCGCTTGCCTCTTGTTCCTCGTCTGAAACCGTTGACCAGCAATCGAAGCTTGCGGCCTCGACGGCACAGGCGGCAGTGCTGGTGAGCGACGCCTGGCTCTCCGGCGCAGCGCCGTCCCATTATGCGTCCTCAGCATTGCAGTCCTTTGCCGAGACACTCGCCGACGCTGGCCGGCAAGTGGAATCGGCGTCTCCGTCCGACCGGGGAAAGCAAGATGCGTTGGCGGCCGCTGTTAGCCGGCTGTCGAATGCGGCAAGGCGGGCCAAGGACGCGGTCGAGGCCGGACAGGATGCGCAGGTCGGTCAGGCGCAACAGGAGCTTCGGGCCGCGCAAGGCGATCTCGCAACAGCCTATCGAAACTATTTCTCGCCGAAACGATGAAGAAGCTGCTGGAGATTTCGCTTGGTGTCGTCACCAGCGTCGGCGGCTTCCTGGAGGTCGGATCGATGGCGACGGCGGCGCAGGCCGGCGCACTGTTCGGTTTCCGGCTCATCTGGGCGGTGGTGCTCGGTACCATCTGCATCATCTTCCTGGTCGAGATGGCCGGTCGCTTCGCCGCGGTCAGCCATCACACCATTGCCGATGGCATCCGCGAACGGTTCGGCTTCAATGCGTTCATCTGGCCGCTCCTTGCCACCCTGCTGGTCAACTTCCTGGTGCTTTCCGCCGAGATCGGCGGGGTGGCTATCGCCGCCGAGCTTGCCACGGGGATCAGCTTTCAATGGTGGGCCTTGCCGGTCGCTTTCCTGGCTTGGCTGCTGTTGTGGAAAGGCACATTCGGGCTCATCGAGAAGGGGGTGTCGATGCTTGGTCTGGTGACGCTCTGCTTCGTCGTCGCAGCCGTGATGCTCCGCCCCGAATGGAAAGAGGTGGCGGTGGGGGCCGTGCCCAGCCTGCCGCAGCACGACACGGCAAAATACTGGTTCATGGCCGTCAGCATTCTCGGCGCCTCGATATCGCCTTACCTTTTCATGTTCTATTCCTCTGGCGCGATCGAAGATCAGTGGGACAAGAGCTATCTCGGCGCCAATCGGGCGATAGCCGGGCTCGGTATGAGTTTCGGCGGCACGATCTCGGTGGGCGTTCTGATCGTGGCGGCGCTGGTTCTTGGTGCTCATGGCGTTACCGAAGTGGAAGACTACAACCAGCTTCCGTTGATGTTGATTCCGATGTTCGGCTTCTGGGGCTTCGTCCTTTTCGTCGCGTCGCTGGCCATCGCCTGCTTCGGCGCTGCGCTCGAAGTGGCCTTGCAGCAGGGCTATCTCGTCGCGCAGGGATTCGGCTGGACCTGGGGCGAGGATCTGAAGCCGCGCGACGATCCCGGATTCAGCCTCATCTACACATTGACGCTCTTCCTCGCCGCGGTCCCGATAGCGCTCGGTCTAGACCCGTTGAAGCTCACTATCTTCTCCATGGCGCTGACAGCGGCCAGCCTCCCGCTGACGGTTGTGCCGTTCCTCTTCCTGCTGAACGACGACCGCTATGTAGGCAAGCATCGCAACGGCGTCATCTCGAACGCGGCCGTGATTTTCGTCATCGCGCTCGGCTTCGTGCTGGCGCTCGTGACGATTCCGCTGCAGATATTCGGAGGCACGTGATGCAGCTGCTGCGCGATATCCTGGACAAGCAGGTCGTCGATCGCGAGCAGGTCAAGATCGGCAAGGTTGATGGCTTGGTCGCCGAGCTGAGGCCGGGTAAGCCGCCCAGGCTCATTGCGATCGAGCTTGGCTCGATCGCGCTGGCACGTCGGCTTGGCGCGCGACCCGGCCGATGGACCGCGCGGCTCGCGGCAAAGCTTGGCGGCAAGCGTCAGGCACGGCCGCACCGGATCGCGTGGCACAAGGTGCGCGACATCGGCGTCGACATCGAATTCGACATCGACGTGCGCCGCACCAAGATCTTCGCCTGGCAGGACTGGCTGCGCCAACATGTCGTCGGCCGAATCCCGGGAGCCTGAGGATGGCGACTGTAAATCTCGAGCATCTTGCCGGCAGGCCCGTATTCTCCGAGCGCGGCAAGAGCATCGGCTATATCGAAGAGATCATCGCTGAGCGGGACGGCGACGACCTCGTCGCCACCGAATTTCATGTCGGCATCTTCGCCGCGTTCGAGCGCTTGTCCGCTTCGACGATCGGCGCTGCATTGCTCGACTTCTTCGCGCTGAGGCGCCATGAGGGCCTTTATCGCATTCCCTGGGACAAGATCGATATTTCCGATCCGACACGCCCCCGGCTGCTTTGCTCGGACCAGGAGCTTGCCGCTTTGAGGGCAAAGCCCGAGAGCAAATGAGAATTTGCTAAAAAGCCGCTCGTCCAGGGGAACATCGCAGCCGGCGGGAAGTTCGGACTGCATCGAGGAGGCTGTATCATGAACAGTGTCATCTATCTCATTGGTCTGATCGTCGTTGTGCTCGCAGTGCTTTCCTTCCTCGGCTTTCACTAGGAGGAACCATGCAGCGCGAGGATGATCGGGACCCCCAGTCCGCCGACTTTGCCAAAGCGAAGGACGACATTTCCGACCGGATCCGGCAAGAAGCGCAGAGCGCCGGCGAAGCTCTCCACGATGCCCGCGACGAGGTTGCCCGCAGGGCTGGAGCATATGCCGCCGAAGCCCAGCAGGCCGTCTCCGAAAAGGCCGAGCAGACGCAGCGCGATATCGGATCGAGCCTTTCGGCTTTCGGCGGCGCCCTGCGCGCCGCGAGCAATCACTTGGCTAACAGCGACCAGACTGCGGCCTCGAAGTTCATGCAGGAGGCCGCAAGCGGGCTGGAGCGGCTGTCCTCCTCGTTGAAAGAGAAGCCGTTCGGACAGGTGCTGGAAGACGTCCAGTCTTTTGGCCGCCAGAATCCTGGGGCGCTTCTTGCCGGTTCGGTTCTGGCGGGATTGGCACTTGGCCGCTTCATGAAGGCTTCGCCGCCCGGCACGCGCCGCCCGACGCAGGGCGCGGCAACGCCCGATCACCCCCGACAAACCGGCATGGGAACGAGCGCGCGCCGGCATAACGCTCCAGCAAATTGGGGTTCCGATGGCGGCATACCCGGGAAGGCAGCGGAGCTGAAGAAATGAGCACTGAGGACAATCCAAGTCTCGGCACATTGGTCGCCGATCTGGCGCAGCAGGTGAGCACGCTCGTGCAAACGGAGGCGAGGCTCCTAAGAGCGGAGATATCGGAGAACGCGACTAAGGCCGGCGCAGGCGCCGTGGAGGTGCTGGGCGGCGCGATATGTCTGCTCGCCGCGCTGCTGGTTTTGTTGCAGGCACTCGTCATCGCCCTGGCTCGCCTTGGTCTGGGCGCCGGTTGGTCCGCTTTGCTCGTCGGCGTGGTCGTTGCCGTGCTCGGCGTCATCCTGTTGCGGACCGGCATGGCGAGCATGGCGCCTTCCGAGCTCGCGCCGGACCGCACACAGGAACAGCTCAAGCGTGACGTGAACGTGATGAAGGAACAAGCGAGATGACCGAGAGATCCGCAGCCGAGCTCGAACGCGAGGCGGAAGCCACACGCGCAAGGGTGGTGGCGACCGCCGACTCCATTCGCGACAAGATGACCCCCGGGCAGCTCTTCGACGAGTTCACCGGGCTTTTCAGAGGCGGCGCGGGCTCCGACATGCTTCACAACCTGAAGGCCCAGGTACGGGACAATCCGTTGCCGCTGACCGTGATCGGCGCGGGCCTGGCCTGGCTGATGTTGGGCAGCGGCGCCTCCGCCACCCCGGCTGGTACCAATGGTGTGACGCGGCGCGGTCCTGGCCTCGATCATGGCGCATTCGGCGCTGGAATGGCTTCGAGCGCGTCGGATGCGGCAGGCTCTGTTGCCGAAGCCGCCAGCGGAGCGGCCGGAACTGTTTCGGGAATGGCAAGCGAAGCAGCCGGCACGGTGTCGAACCTGGCAAGCAGCGCAGCCGACACACTGGCGAGCTCGGCGGCGGCTGCGGCCGATATGGCGACGAGCGCCAGCCGATCGGCGCATGGTCTGCTTCAGGACCAGCCTCTCGCAGCAGCCGCCATCGGCCTCGCCGTCGGAGCTGCGATCGGCGCCATGCTGCCCCACACCGAGGTCGAGGATGAGCGATTGGGTGCCTATCGCGAGAGGCTTCGGGACAGTGCCGAAGACACTTTGAAAGAAGGCCTCGACACTGCAAAGCAAGTCGCGGCCGAAGCCTACCAGACGGCGAGCGACGAAGCCGGACGTCAGGCCTCGAGCGAGGGCACGCTGGCCGACAAGGCCGGCGGCGTTGTCAAAGCCGCGGCCGACAAGACCGACGAATCGATGCGGGAGAAACTCTCCGGTTCCGACCCGTCCTCGTCCCGGAAATCGTAGACGCTTTTCATCACGTTCAAGGAACAATGCGGGCCACCCTCGGTTCGGGCGGCGTCAAACTGATGGAGACACCGCAATGGCTGAATCGCGCGAATGGCTTGTTCAATGGTTGAGGGACGCTCACGCAATGGAGGAACAGGCCGAGACGATGCTGTCGGGCCAATTGAGTCGGATAGACAATTACCCCGAACTCAACGAGCGAATCCGTAGCCATCTGGAAGAAACGAAAGAGCAGGCCAGACGGCTGAAGACCTGCCTGGATGGCCTCGACGAAGGATCGTCCATGCTGAAGGACGCAGGCGGCAAGCTGACCGCCACCGCGCAGTCGATCAGCGGCGTCTTCGCCGGTGACGAAGTGATGAAAGGCTCTCTGGCGAGTTACACATTCGAGCATATGGAAATCGCGTCCTATACGATCCTCATCGCCGCGGCCAATGCCGTGGGCGAAGCCGAGATTGCCCGCGTGTGCGAACAGAACCTGCGCGAAGAGGAAGCCATGGCCGAGTGGCTGAAGGACCACCTTCCGCAGGTCACCCAGACGTTCCTGACGCGTGCGGACGCAGATAGCGACAGCGCCAAGCGCTGAGACGGCGATTAGATCAATTCCAGGAAAAGTGTGAGCGGTTTTCCGCCCGGAATTGCGTCAAAACAAGGAGGTGGAGCATTTCGCCGTTTCCACGAAACGGTGAAATGCTCCAGAGGGATTCACTGTTTCACGGAAAGGGCGAACCGCCTCATCTTCTTGTTTTGACCCAATTCCGGACGGAACCGCAGACGAGCGGCCTGCCTGTCGGCCTATTCGTCATTCTCATCCTGGAACCGCGGTGATCTTGCACGCGGCTTGCGATCTCGGTTCCCTTGCTTATCATCTCAGCCCGTATAGATAGGCCGCGATATCGCGCGCCTGCTGCTCGGTAATCCTCATCGATGGCATGGCGGTGTGCCGGTTGATTTCCCTTGCCGAGCGGATCCAGCGGATCAGATTCTCCGGATTGTTCGCCAGCACCCCGCCGATATAGACGCGGCCGGCGAGGCTGCCGTCGAGGCGCGGCCCGACCTGGCCTTGCGCTCCCGGCACGCCGGGAATCGTATGGCAGCCGGAACAGCCATTCGCGGTCATGATCGGAATGGCGCGTGCGCCCACGCCGCCGGTCGCGACATCCGACTCGTGCCGGACGCGATCGCGCCGGTCGGTCCATAAGGCCGCCAGGCCGACCGCGGCGAGCAGCAGGCTCATGGCCAGGGCGCCGCCGATAAGCCTAGCCAGGTCGGAGCGCATGCGTTGCCTCCCTGGTTCCGCTGTTGCTTATCCAAAGGCCGGCGATCAGCAAGGCCGCTCCGCCATAGATGAGCCCGGCCGGAACCCACATCACCAGCCCGGCGAGCTGCTGGTCCTCGATGGGACTCAGACCCCAGAGCGCGGCGCCGGAGGCATTCTCCGGATACCAGAGTTTGGGCGATACCAGCAGCAGGACGCCGAGCAGGCCGGTATGCAGCGACGTGAAGAAGAGATGCATGATGGAGCTACCATAGGTTTGCTGTCGGCCAGAGCGCGGCAGAAGCACCCACCAGAACAGCAAGGCAGTGCCGAGGAAGCTCGCATGTTGCGCATAATGCAGCACGCCCTGCTGTAGCGCTGCCTCGAACAGCGCTGGAATATGCCAGATCCAGATCGCTATCCCGTGAAGGATCGTCGCGTTGAGCGGGCGAGCGGCGAACGCCCAGACCGCCTGGAGCATCTTGCCATGGGTGAGTTTTCCTGTCCCCCGCCGAAGTGTGGCCGGCAACGCCCACATCAAGGCCGCGCTCGGGCAGGCGGCGACAAGAAGCGGCGCCGCCACGGCCATCAGCAACTCATGCTCGATCATGTGGGCTGAAAACACCCGCTCGCCGAGCGCATGGATCGGGCTCACCAGCGCTCCCGTCAACACGCCCCAGCCGGCGGCGAACAAAAGAGCCTGGCGAAGCCGCTCGGGTCGGCCTCGGCCGCTGCGGCGCCACAGCCGGCCTGCGCCGATCCCATAGATGAGCGCGATTGCAGCCAAGGGAAGCGTAATAGGAAACGCCAACGTCCATCCGGCCTCGGGCGCGCCGGCGCCGTAGCATATCGAGGTCGAGAAGAACGCATCGAAGCTCATCGCAGGCACTCGTCGAGGATAAGCGCCGCGCTGCCCTGCATGACGATGACGAGGGCAAACAACAGAGCCGCGAGCATGCCGAGATCGGCGACGAAACGTTCGGTGCTGCGCGTGCGCTCCGGCTTGAACGCGGCGCCGCCCTGCCGCTTCGCCCGCCATGACAGCGCGCCGCCGAGCAGCGAAAACACGGCGAGCAACAGCGCCGCCGGGAGCACGACCTGCACCTGACGATTGCACTGCCAGTGCACAAGCGCATAGTTCAGCTGCGTCGAGATTGCCCAGGCCAAAGGCCCCGACAACAAACCACCCCAGGACGTGCCTAGCCGCAGCGCACGCATGTCAGCCCCACCTCGGCAGCCAGTAGATGAGCAGGTAGATCGGGATCCAGGTGAGGACCACGAAGTCCCAGTAGAAAACATTGTCGCCGACATCGCCGAAGCGCCGGCCGTTATAGCCATGGTGCGTGAACATCAGCACCGTCAGAACGATCGTGTCGCCGACGTCGGTGATGAGATGCGTGGTGTGGAGACCAAGCAGCACCCACAGCATCGAGCCATAGGCGTTCGTGTCCCAATAAATATTCAGTGCCGGAAACTCGAACCAGCGCACAATGAGTGGCGCAATGCCGAGCAACGACATCACCACCATGCCGATCCGCACCGGCCCGATCGCGCATTCCTTGGCGTAGCGGTTGAGCATGTGGTTCGGCACCAGGCTGACGATGAGAAGCAGCGTCACGATCGTTCCCGGCCAGTGGTTGGGTTCCGGAGCGCTCAGACGCCAGTTGGGCCACAAGGTCGCCAGATAGAGGTAAGCGCCGGCCGCCAGTGCAAAGCCCGTCCCTTCCAGCGCCATGAAGCCAAGCGTGCCCCACCAGGTGGGACTGCCCGGACCATGTCCAAAGGTCGGGAGGCCGGAAAGATCTGCGGCGGGACGCTTGTTCATTCCTCGTCCTCCGGATCGTCCTTGGGCCAGAACCAGCCGATCAGGGTGATGGCGATCGGGCCCACGCCCCAGACGATGGCCCAGGGCGTGAAGATCGAATAAAGGAAGGTGCCGCCGACCGCGATCGCAGCCAGCAGCGGCCAGATCGACGGCGTCGCCGATTTCTCGCGGATGTCTGGATGGGCTTCCGCCACCGTCGAGATGACCAACTCGCGCACGTCGACGCGAAGCCCGGTCGCGACCGGGAGCGCCTCGCGTTCGGCCCACAGCGGCTCGACATTTGTCACGACCGGAATGCGCGCGAAATTGTAGCTGGGTGGCGGAGAGGAGGTTGCCCATTCGAGCGTGCCGGCGTCCCATGGATTGTCGCCGGCGGGCGCGCCGCGCAATGCGCCATGCACGAGATTGAAGGTGAACAGCACGAAGCTCAGGAAGAACAGCACCGCGCCGGCGGTGATGAAAAGATTGATGTTGCCCCAGCCAAGCTCGGCTGGATAAGTGTAGACCCTGCGTGGCATGCCCCACAGGCCTACGACATGCATCGGGAAGAAAGCAGCGTTGAAGCCGATCAGGGCCAGCCAGAAGTGCCAGCGCCCAAGGCGCTCGCTCATCATGCGGCCGGTGATCTTGGGGAACCAGAAATAGGCTGCGGCCAGCAGCGGGAAGACCGAGCCGCCGATCAGCACGTAGTGGAAGTGGGCGACGACGAAATAGGTGTCGTGCACCTGCAGGTCGAGCGGCACCGAGGCGAGCATGACGCCGGTGAGGCCACCAATGACGAAGATGAAGAAGAAGCCGAAGACGAACAGCAGCGGCGTGCGGACAACCGGTCTGCCGTCCCACAATGTCGCCAGCCAGCAGAAGATCTGCACGCCGTTGGGGATGGCGATCATCATGCTGGATGCGGTGAAGAAGCTGGCGCCGAGCTTCGGCAGTCCCGTCGCGAACATGTGGTGGACCCAAAGGCCGAACGACAGGAAACCGACAGCGATCAGCGACAGCACCAGCCCCAAATGACCGAACGCCGGGCGCCGCGCGAAGGCTGGAATGATGGAGGAGACCATGCCGGTCGCCGGCAGGAAGATGATGTAGACCTCCGGATGCCCAAAGAACCAAAACAGATGCTGGAACAGCAGCGCATCGCCGCCCTCCGCCGGGTTGAAGATGTGCGTGCCGACGAGCCGGTCGAGAATGAGGAAGGTCGACGTGATCATCACCGCCGGCATGGCGAAGACGATGACGAAGGAAGTGACCAGCAACGCCCAGACGTAAAGCGGTATCTTGTCCAGCGACATGCCGGGCGCGCGCTGCTTCAGCACCGTCACGATGGTGGCGACGGCGACCGACAGCGAGGACACTTCGGTATAGGTGATCATCTGCGCCCATACATCGGCGCGCTTGCCGGGACTGTATTCCGGCCCGGACAGCGGCACATAGGCGAACCAGCCGACATCGGGCGCCATCGAGAGGGCGAAGGATACCCAGGCGAAGATACCCCCCAAGACATAGACCCAGTAGCTGAACGCGTTGAGGCGAGGAAAGGCAATGTTGCGGGTGCCGACCATCAACGGCACCAGATAAATACCGGTCGCCTGCACGATGGGCACGGCGAACAGGAACATCATGGTGACGCCATGCATCGTGAAAAGCTGGTTGTAGAGATCCGGGCCGATGAGCCCGCGCTGCGGGCCCGAGAGCTGGACGCGCATGACGACGGCGTTGAGCCCACCCAAGCACAGAAATAGGAAGGCGGTGATGAGGTAGCGCCGTGCGATCACCTTGTGATCGACGCTCGAGAGCGCACCGATGATGCCGGGGGGCGTGCGCCACGTCCGCGCCAGCCAGCGATGCAGGCTGGCATCATCCAAGCCGCTGTCGCGCGGCCCATCACGCTCGGGTGCAAGATCGCCTCTGGCGGACACCTCGCGCTCGGGCGGCAGATCGCGTTCGCTGGTGAGATCCGCGCTGCTCATTTCAGCCCCTCGAGATAAGCGACGATGGCGTTGAGCTCGTCGCCGCTCAGATCGACAACCGGCATGTGAGAACCCGGCTTGATGCCTTGCGGATCGGCTATCCAGGCGGCGAGATTGCCGCGGCTCATCGTCAATGTTCCGGCCGCAAGCGTTTGCCGGCTGCCTATATGCGTCAGGTCGGGAGCGACCGTTCCTCCGGCGGGGGTGCCCCCGATCCTATGGCACATCACGCAGGGCCGCTTGAGAAAGAGGTCTTCGCCGGTCTTTGCCTCGTCGCTCGCCGGGCCAGCGGCCGGCTGCAACTGGTCGTTCCACCATGCGTCGAACTTTGCCCGCGGCTCGGCGATAATGAAGGTACCCATATTGGCGTGCTGCGCGCCGCAGAACTCGGCGCATTGGCCGCGATAGACGCCGGGCTTATCCGCCTTGATGTCGAGCACGTTCATGTGACCGGGAATGAGGTCGAGCTTGCCGGAAAGACTCGGGACCCAGAAGGAATGGATAACATCGGTCGAGGTGAGGAGAAGCCGAACCGGTTCGCCGGCGGGAATGTGGATCTCGTTCGCCGTCGTCAGGATGCGGCTCGGCGTGGCGTCCTCATAGCGCACCTCCCACCACCATTGATGGCCGGTGACGCGAATGGTCAGCGCGGCGTCCGAGCCGATCGCGGCGAGCGTGCTGTTGGCGAAGAAGCTCAGCAGAGTGAGCCCGATCAGGATGACGGCGGTCAGCCCGACGGCGGCCGTCACCACGCGCAGCTTCCGATTGTCCGCGCCGGCGTCAAGCACAAGCGGCTCCAACCGTTCCCGCGGCCGTATCATCAGCGGCGCGGCAAGAGCGATCATCACCAGCACCCACACCACCGCGCAAAGCCCGGTGAAGAACCAGATCAGCCATGCCAGTTCGCTCGCCGTCGGGCCCTTCGGGTCGAGCGCCGATTGCCAGCCTGCGCATCCCTGAAGAAGCAGGGCGATTGCCGTGGCGAACGCAATCGAGGCGAAGCGTTTCACGGCGACTTCCCCAGCGTGGCGGCGTCCGGCATGCGGTTTTCCGACGGATGCACCATCATATCGTCATTTCGGGAAGGCGCGGCGGAGGAGGGCGCGTTGCCGCTCAGCGAGCGAACAAAAGCTGCGAGCTCCCAGATCTGGTCGTCAGGGATCTTCTCGCGAAAGCTCGGCATGCCGTTCGGACGACCGTCGCGGATCGTGGCGTGAATGCTTTCCATCGAGCTGCCATAGATCCACTTTTCGTCCATCAGCGCAGGGCCCATGCCGCCGCCGCCATTGGCATGGCATCCTGAGCAGTTGAACCAGCCGAACAGGCGCTTGCCTTCGCTCAGATGGAAGGCATTGGCCTCGAAGCTCGCCGCCTTGTTGTCTGTGGGAGAGGGCCGCTGCCCGCCGGGTTCCAGAGTCGTCACCGGTGTCGGCTGCTCGCCGGAGCCGAGCGCCGACTGCGGCCGTGTGTCCCGCTCCTCGCGCTGGCAGGCCGCCAGCGCTAAAATCGCCAAGAGAAGCATGGCGGCGGTCGATCTCATCGCACCGGGCTCCCGGCCACGTCGAGACGAGGCACTCCATATTGCGTCAGAACCGCGTCGATCTCGGCTTTGTGTCTGGCAAGCGCGCTGTTCACATCGCTGCGCAGCGCATCGTCCTCGCGCCGAACGCCCATCGAGATGTCATACATCAGCGGCAATTGCGGCCCGTCGATGCGAGGCGTAACCGGCGTGATCCGGAGCGGCACCTTCTGCTTCTGGGCGAAATAGCCGGCGAGCGGACCCCAGACCACCGCGAGGTCGATATCGCCGCTCGCCACTGCTTCGACGATACGCG
Source organism: Mesorhizobium sp. B3-1-9 (assembly GCF_006439595.1). Lineage (NCBI taxonomy): Bacteria > Pseudomonadati > Pseudomonadota > Alphaproteobacteria > Hyphomicrobiales > Phyllobacteriaceae > Mesorhizobium > Mesorhizobium sp. B3-1-9. Next base: position 83,065 of record NZ_VFTJ01000011.1, on the reverse strand, counting down.
CCGGAGGATTGGGAGCGGAGTAGTCGCCATAGACGGGGTAGCCGATTAGATGCCCAATGATGCCGCGGCGGCCAAGCGCCTGGACAGGAGGCGAGTTGGCGCCGTCGTCGCCGATGAGCTGAACGCCGATGCGCAAGTCGCGCAGCCGCGGGTCGTTGAAGGAGGCGACGTCGGGGTCGTCCTGGCGAGTCACGAAGACATAGGAGGAGCGGTAGTAGGGCCTCGTGGTGCGCAGCATTTCGAGATTGGCCGGCGTGCCGGGCACGAGATCGCAGAGACCCGTCTTCAGCGTGTTGCGCACGAAGCCGCGGCGCTGCGCCCACCAGGTGTAGGTCAGCTTCGCGCCAAGATCGGCGGCGATGATTTCGGCGATCCTGTTCTCGAATCCTTGTCCGGCCGCATTGGAAAAGGGCAGGTTGTTCGGGTCGGCGCAGACCCTGAGCTCACGAACGCCGGCCGTCGCCGGAAAGAGCAGCAAGGCGAGTGCGGCGGTGCCGAGCGCCATTCGTGGGAACGCCTTCCGTGCCACGCCGTGGATCAAGCCGAACGCATCAGGGCAGCCGGAACACATAGAGCGTGCCTCCCGCCGTGGTCGCGTTCTTCAGGTCCTTCATTGCATTGACGAAACCGAGCGCGGCGCTGGCATCGCGCGGGTCGAGGTCGCCCGACACGATGGCGCCGGCCCAGCCGCCGACGCCGGATAAGACGGCGACATATTGGTGGCCGTTTGGGCCGCGATAGGTGATGGGTTGGCCTATGATGCCGGACGAAGTCTTGAACTGCCAAAGCAGGTCGCCTGTCTTTGCGCTCACTGCCTTGAACCAGCCTTCCATCGTTCCATAGAAGACCACGTCGCCGGCGGTCACGACCGCGCCGCTCCATACCGGGAAGTTCTCCTTGAGGCTCCAGGCGGGTTTCTCAGCCGCGATGTCCCAGGCGGTGAAGGCGCCGCGATTGCCGCCGGGCCCGGGTATCATGCGCACGTTCATTCCGACATAGGGCGTGCCGGCAATGTAGTTCACCTCGACGCCTTCTTCGTCCATGCACAGATTGTTGTGCGGAATGTAGAGCAGGCCGGTCTTCGGCGAGAAGGCTGAAGGCTGCCAATCCTTGAGGCCCGACGCGGTCGGGCAGATATCGCGGACGACCTTGCCTGTACCGGTCTGCTTGTCCGGGTTTTCGATCAGGCGGCCGGTCTTGAGGTCGACGCCCTTGCTGGAATTGACGGGACCATAAGGTTTTGCAGACAGGACCTCGCCGGTGGTGCGATCAAGGACATAGAGGTAGCCGTTGCGTTCCGGACGGACCAGCACCTTGCGCGGCTTGCCCTGCCAGTTCATGTCGAGCAGGACCTGCTCGTTGATGCCGTCATAGTCATGGAGGTCGTGTGGACTCCATTGATAGAACCATTTCGCCGCTCCGGTATCGGGATCGCGGGCGAAAATTCCCGATGTCCACTTGTTGTCGCCGGGCCGCAGGTCCGGATTCCAGGGGCCGGGATTGCCGGTGCCGTGGAAGATCAGGTTGAGGTCCGGATCGTAGGAAATCCAGCCCCACATATTGCCGCCGCCGATCTTCCAGGCTTCGGGTGGCCATGAGGTGACGCCGAGATCCTTGCCCTTGTCCATGTCGTAGTGGGGCTTGAAGTCCGGTCCGATCAGCACGTCCTTGTCCGGCCCGGTGCCATAGGCCGTCCAGACGACGTGACCGTCGCCGGCGTCCAGCGCCTTGACCCAGCCGCGAACGCCCATCTCGCCGCCGGAATTGCCGACCAGCACTTTGCCTTTCACCACAAGCGGCGCCATGGTGATGGTTTCGCCGATATTGATGTTGCCGATATGGGCGTTCCAGATCGGCTGGCCGCTGTCCGCATCGAGCGCGATGGTGTGGCCGTCTAGCGTGTTGAAGAAGAGGCGCCCGTCCGCGAAAGCCGCGCCGCGGTTGACGACGTCGCAGCAGGCAACCCCTTGAGCGGCCGGCTCAGGATTGGGCTCGTATTTCCATTTCATCGGCGCGCCGGGCTTGGAAAGGTCGAGCGCGTAGACGATGTTGGGAAACGGGCTCACGATATACATGGTGCTGCCGACCACCAGCGGCGCTGCTTCCTGGCCTTTGTTCACCCCGGTCGAAAAGGTGAAGGCGACCTGCAGGTTCTTGACGTTACCCTCGTTGATTTCCGCGAGTTCGCTATAACGGGTCGAGGCGTAGTTCTTGGCGGGCATCGTCCATTGCCCGTCATCAGGCGGCGCGGCCGCGGGAGGCGGAGATATCGCCGGCGATGGGGGAGCTTCCGAAGCGGCTGTCAGCAAGGGGGCGCAGACCAGCAGCATGGCTGTAAGAACGCCAAAATGTTTTTGAGATACGGCCGGGCGGTCGGAATACGCGGCATCACCGCAGAATGTTGCAGTTTCGGTTGCTTGCTTCATTTCGGCGTCGAACCTCCGACGCCGGAACCGATTTCCGCCGCAATATCGGCCTCGCGACCGGCACAAAGCGGATGACCCCAGCCGGAGGCACTTTTCCCCCCGGGATCAAGATCGTAGATGATGGCGTCCTTGCGATTGGGATTGACGCCCGCCGGAACCTTGTCGAGGCCGAGAGCGGCGCGAACGCGCCAGGCGACATTGTGGTCGGCACAGGAGGAATCGCCGCTGATGCCGAGCGCCCCGACGATTGTCTTGCCGTCGTAAAGAGCCAGTCCCCCGCCAAACACGACGACGCCCCCGATCGACTTGCCAATAAGCGGGTCGTTGGCGCTGCCGAAAGTCTTGGGGTCACCGGCATAGGCTACTGCCTGGTTGACGGGGCTGGTGGCCAGGAGACCGAACAGCGGCCCGCCCGGCTGCACCCCGGCATAGAGATTGGCTGTCGACAGCGCCATGTTGGCCAGGCTGAGCCCGTTGGCCGTATTGGCCTTCTCGGCCGCGATCAGCCGGCTGCCCGGCCACTGCGCATCGGCGGTAGGTCCACTGAAGGCAACGGCACAGACGGTACCGTCGCGGGCGACTATCGCTGCCCATTCATTGTTCTCGAAGCCGCCATTCGCGGGGCCGCCACTTGCCTTGACATTAGCCTTCAACGCCGAGAGCAGCTTATCGTGATCGGCCGAGCAGGGCGCCTGGGCCTGAGCAGTGCCTTGCTGCATCGAGCCAAACGTCAAGACCAGGAAACCCAGACCCAGTGACGAAAACCGACGATGAGCCATGGCCTCGAAGCACTCTGTTGAGGCTATTCAAACTGGCAACAGGCAGCTTTGTTCCTCCTTGATGAAAGGCGTTTGTAGCCGACCAAGTCCGCTGGGGTGGAAGGACGTCGAGCAACCGATTCAGTATGGATCAGTGGCCGCGTCAGACGTGTCGGCGCCAGGTCGGATCATGGCATTGGGGCAGGGCTTGGCCGTTTTTTGCGACCGCGGCAGGGTTACAAAACTGTCTTTACTCTGTCTGCCACGCGAATTCCCCGAACCGCTCGGCACGCCGATCGAGATGGCGAGAGTGGCTGCGTTGCGCTGTTGCCGATTATCCCAGCCTCGCCATCAGTAAGATTGGTGACCGGAACACGAGTCGGGCTTTGCAATCGAAGGACAGGCTTTGCCGGAGGTATCCCGTCCGAAACCACGATGCCGGCGGCTTGGAATGCCTGGCGCATGGCAAGCAGCTTTTCCGGCGGGTGGACGGCCACCACGCTCAACCGCGCGAACACTCGCTTCGCTCAAATCACATTTTGCTCCAAGCCGCACCGGAGGACAGATCAACCGGACACGGGGCGCGTTACCTGTTCTGGCGTTAGAGGAGCCACCAAACGTCTCCACTGCTTTTGGTCCTGCCTCGAACTGGAAGCTCAAGAACATGTTCTATTGCCGGCAAATTCAGAAGGCGTCATGCCCCCAGGACTGCCGTCTTGAGCCCCGCTTGGAACAACGATGAGGGGCGCGTCGTTCGATGGCAATGGAACAGCTTCGTTCAGATTTCGCGGCAATGGCGCAGCCGGGCTATTGGATTGCCCTCGCACTCCTCATTATCCCATATGGAGTGGGCGTGTTTTTGCTCGTAAGGACTTGCCACTGTATGTGACCGCGTGCCGTGCTGCGGTCCAAGGCGACGCGATCTGCAGCAAATACAACGGACGGTCGAATGTCACGTCCCGTTACGGGCGGCAACAAGAGCCGCTATCGGGAGCTCGGTCGCTCTCCAGCAACGGGAACTGGTGATTTATAGCGAGCGGCGCATTCCCGCCTGCACTCCGGGTCGGAAGTCGCAGTCGAGGAACATTCTTCTTTCCGCGCTATTCGGGAGGAGTTTCCCGGGACACACAACATGTCGATACTGGGCTGGATTCTCGGTCGCCGGCTGGCCAATCAGGAACAGTCGCAGCGCAAGATCGGTGTTTTCGAAGGCGTGCCAACCATGGGCCTCGATGGGCTGGGTTCGTCGGCCTACGGTCCGGAAGCGGCGCTCACGATCCTGATCCCGCTCGGCGCGGCGGGTCTGGGCTATATCGGTCCGATCATGGGCGCCATAGTCGGTTTGCTCGCGGTCCTTTATCTTTCTTACCGCCAGACCATCGCCGCTTACCCCAGCAATGGGGGCGCTTATATCGTCTCGCGCGAAAATCTTGGCCGCAACGCCAGCCTGCTTGCCGCCGCCGCGCTGATGGTCGACTACGTGCTCAATGTCGCCGTAGGCATCTCTGCCGGCGTCGGCGCACTGGTGTCGGCGCTGCCTTCGCTGCATGCCTACACGCTTTGGATCTGCCTCGGGATCCTGCTTTTGGTGACCGTCGTCAATCTGCGCGGCACGCTCGATGCCGGCCGGCTGTTTGCCTTGCCGACCTATCTGTTCGTCGCGAGCTTCCTGGCGATCCTGGCGATCGGCGTCGCGAAGACGGTCGCCTCCGGCGGTCAACCGGTGCCGGCAATTCCACCGCCGCCCCTGCAGCAGCCGTTCGAAACCGTAAGCCTGCTCCTCTTGATGCACGCCTTTGCCAGCGGCTGCACGGCGATGACCGGCGTAGAGGCGGTCAGCAACGGCATGACCGCTTTCAAGGATCCGGCTGTCAGGCACGGCCGGCGCACGCTGGCGGCGATCTGTCTGATCCTTGGGCTGCTGCTCGGCGGCATCGCGTTCCTGTCGGCACACTACCGTATCGGCGCGATGGATCAGGAGAAGGACGGCTATCAGAGCGTGCTGTCGCAGCTTGCGCATGCCGTCGTTGGCGACGGTGTCTTCTACTACGTCGCCATCGGTAGCCTGCTTTGCGTGCTGGCGCTTTCGGCCAATACAAGCTTCGTCGATTTCCCCCGCCTTTGCCGCATGGTGGCGGAAGACGGGTACCTTCCCAAACCCTTCGCCATGGTTGGCCGGCGGCTCGTTTTCTCGATCGGCATCCTTTATCTCGCCTTGTCGACGGGACTGCTGCTGATCGTGTTCGGCGGCATCACCGACCATCTGATCCCGCTCTTCGCCATCGGCGCCTTTCTGACCTTCACGCTGTCGCAGACCGGGATGGTGATGCACTGGGTAAGGGCGCTTCGCACAACCAAGGACACGAACCGGATGGGCAACCACATGCATCTGGCGATCAACGCGTTCGGCGGCATAGTCACCGCGCTGGCGCTCATCGTGATCGTCATCGCCAAATTCAGGGAAGGGGCCTGGATCACGGTGATCGTCATCCCGGTGGTGATCCTCCTCCTGCGGCTGGTGCGGCGCTATTACGACCAGCTCGAGGCAAGTCTGCGCGAGCCCGGCAAAGTCGATTTGAGCAGCACCGAGCCCGCTGTCGTGCTTGTCGTGACCCAGCAATGGAACAGGATGGCGGACAAGGCGCTCAGCTTTGCCTTTCACCTGTCCGGAGATGTCATCGCCGTCCATGTGGCGCGGCTGTCGGGCGAAGAGAGCGATGAAGAGCGCGCAATTCGCGGAAGGTGGTCGCAGGATGTGGAAGCGCCGGCGAGAGCGGCGGGCCTGCGCCCGCCGCGTCTTCTTCTCCTCAATGCCGACTACCGGCTGATGTACGAGCCGTTACTGAAGGAGATCAGGACGTTGCGCGGAGAGTTCGATGGCCGCCCCATTGCAGTGCTGCTCCCAGAGGTCGTGCCGCCCAATTGGTGGCAATATATCCTGCATACGCATCGCGCTCGCCGATTGCACGCCAAACTGCTCGAGTTCGGCGGGTCGGACATCGTGATCATTTCAATGCCCTGGTATATCGAAGAACCGAGGATCGAGGGGGCCCATTGAATGTTGCCGCTCCCTTCGATCACGCCACGTCGCCAAAAGTTTCTGGCCGAGCGATGGAAAACAGGAACGTTCCTTTTTTTCAAACATTCTCCCTGGTCTGCACCTCGTAATTCCTACTTGCTGGGGCCGGAACATTGTCATCCAGAGAGCATAATCTGCCGAGCCCCAGCACCGAGGAGATCTCCATCGTCGATCTCATTCCTGCCTTACGGGCTTTTGCCCGAACCTTCTGTCGCGTGCCTGACGATGCCGACGACCTTGTGCAGGAAACGTTGGCCAAGGGGCTTGGCAATCTGGACAAATTCGAGCCCGGCACGCGCCTGAAGTCCTGGCTCTTCACCATCATGCGCAACACGCACTACACGCGTATCAAAGCGGCGGCGAGGGAGGCGCCCGGGCTGCTCGACTGCGCCTCCAGCCGTCCGACTTCGGAACCGTCCCAGGACTGGTCCGTCCAAAGCAGGGAAGTGCATCAAGCCATCCAGAAGCTGCCTTCCCATCAGCGTGAGGTTTTGATGCTGATCGGCGTACTGGGCGTAAGCTACGAAGAAACCGCGCAAATATGCGGCTGCGCTGTCGGCACCGTCAAAAGCCGTCTCAACCGCGCCCGTGCCGGCGTTCTGGAGTTCCTCGGGGAAACCTCGCCGCAAGTGCTGATCGAGCCACGAGGTCAATTTTCGGACAACCATTGGGATACTGAGGGCGCAAGGCGCTAAGCGCGGCCAAATCCTACAGGCGCTGAGCTGCTCTCATGACTTTCGCCTCTCTCATCAACGAGGCCCAATTCAGGCCGAGCAGAGCAACAAGTTCGAGCGCTTGCGCTTCGGTGATGCCCGTCTTTGCGACCAGCCGCCGAGCGAGTTCGTCCACTTCCGGAGTTCTGCCAGCCATCGGGATGACCCCCCAAACGGCTACAACGATTCACTTATGTTAAGGTTCAACCGATCACGCGACAGCGGGCGATATTGATACCTGCCCGTCTCCGAGTAATGCTGCATCCTTGCCGGTGACATCTTCAACCGCGCTCACCCGTCATGTCGCCTTTGCGCTTTTCGATCAGCGCCTTCTGCAGTTCGAGCGCAAGCCTTGTCAGCCGGTCAGGGACCTCTTCCCGCTCGATAGCATTCAACAGTGATGCGATCTCCTGGTCCAAGCTCAGGATCAACTGGGCGCAAAGATCGCGCTGACTCCTGTGAGACATCGCATTCTCTTAACAAATAGAGGCCCCTTCAAATCTCACAGGGGCATAGCCGACCAGCCTTTGCAAGGCGCTTGCCGCAGGCTGTGGGATTTCCGGTCCGTTGTCACCGGATTTCGCGGCAAGAGGTGATCTGGGAACATCAGCTCAATCCTCGGGAAGGCGGTTCGCCGCGTGATCCTGATACTGATCGGACTTAATCCGGTTGCCGTCGAGACCGCGTTGCTCGGTGTGCTGCTTCTTGTCCCGGTTGGACAGCACGTCGTTCTCGCCGACCACGTCCTTTGCAAGCGTCGCCTTCGCTCCGCTTCCGGAACCCTTGCCCTGGCTGCCGCGGCCCATCTGCTTCTTACCGCCGGATGCCATTTCCTTCTCCCTGTTCTGCAGGCGTGGAACTGTTCGGTGACCGAACTGCCGCCGGTGCGTTATGTTCCGCCGGCACGGCGGACGAGGAAGACCATGCCGTCCCAACTGCCGAACGGCATTTCACCGTCGACCGCAACGTCCATGCCGCATACATGAGAAAGACGGCTGATGTCGCGGGAATCGATGCCCGGCGATGTCCGATAGGAATAGTTGAGGATCGCTGCCATTCCTCCCCGTCGCAGGACGCGCGCGATCTCGCTGAAATGCCGCTCGGCAACCCCGGCGAGCACCAGGTAAGGAAAACTGTCCAGGGCCAGCACGCCGTCAAAGCTTGCATCGGCGAAATCACCGAGATCAAGGCCCGAGGTCAGGCGAAATTCCACATTGACAAGGCCGGCGCATCGCCGGCGCGCGATTTCGATCATCCGCGACGAGATATCGATGCCGACGACATATCCTGCCTGGGTGCCGAGCGCATGTCCGAGACGCCCGATGCCGCAGCCGATGTCCAGTATGTGCTTATGGGCACCAAGGACACCCTGCTGTTCCAGCCATGAGACAATCTCGGCGGTCGTAGTCGAAAGCCTGTGCTCGTCGCCAAGCGAGGACAATTGGACGCTGGCCGCGGGAGATATGGCGGCCGCCCGATCGAAGCTGCCGGCCAGCCGTTTGACAGTCATGGCGGTCGGTTCGCTATCCGGCCGGTCATGCGACACGCAGGCAGCCGCTCTTCGGACCTTGTCGAAGGCATCCGCCTTGCCACGAAGCATCGTGGCGATCTCTTCCAGCCAGCACCGCCGGGGAGCATGGCTTGGACGCATATCCAGCGCGATATCCGCCAGTTGCGCCGCGCTGGTGGTCTTGTCAATATAAACGGCCAATCTGCCCAGCGCGTTGTCAACGGAAAGGCTGTCCGTCATGCAATCCTCGAGCAGCGCCTGGCAATCGCGCCTGATTGCTTCGCGATGTTCACGGCGACGCGCTCCTGGTCCACACCTTCTGCGCCGTCCAGCGGTCCTTCGCGCCCCAGCCATATTTGTAACCTTCCCTGCCGCGTAGGAAATCGAACTCCAGCGCGCCCTCGCTGGCGGCTCCGGTGATGGCATGCCCGATCAGAATCGCGCCGGGGCTTTCGTCGGCATAGGCCGGATCGAAACCGCCAAGATACGCATAGGCCCGGTCGCGGTGATGAAAACCGTAATAGGCACCGACGACGACATCGTCGATCTGGATCGTCAAGCATCGCGCCAGGCCGTTATCGGCAAGCCGCGGCAGGGCCCTGCGATGAAATTCCACAGCCGTGTCGGATAGCACGCCACCGCCATGGCCGGTCCAGCGCGCGCCATGCAGTCGGATGAGCCTGTCGAGAAATGTCCGCGGATCGGACTCGCCGCGGCTGACAATGACGGCTCCTCTTCGCCGGGCAGCTCTCTCGGCACGGCGCAACTGACGCCTTCGTCTCGCCGGAACCGAGCGGGCCAGAGTCCGATCGCCATCGAGCGACAGCACAGGACAGGCCGCGTGGGCCATCGATCTGCGCTCTTCGGCATTCGGCAGTTCAAGGCTCAGCGATATGGCATCGGCCGAGAGGTCGGGCAGGATCCACTGCGACCATTCCAACGACAGCGCCGCCTCGGCTATGGCGGCCTCAGCCTCCGCCTGCAGTTCCGGCGCGCATAAAATGTCGAGATAGTCGCTAAGCGAAATCCCGATGGGGAGCAGGCGCGGACCGCAATTATGCCTTTCGATATAGAGCGGCGCCAGTCCGGCGAGATCGTCTCCGCTCCACACGGCAATTGCCGTGAGATCGCCCGGCGCGAATGTACGCCACCAGGGGATGAGCCAGGCAGGAGATTGGAACGGCGTGGCCGAGATGCTTTGCCCCCAGAGCTGCCACCAGCACGGCTCCAGGTCCTCGAACGTCCCGGGGGCGCGAATGATCTCGGTGCGCAGACTGCCCATCAGCCGGTTCCCAGCAAAGCGCGACGGGTGCCAAGCTTCGCCAGCGCTTCGTAAGCATCCATGTAGGATGTGATCATGCGCTCAAGCGAGAAGCGGCGGCGCGCCTCGGCCCGGCATGCCTCGTCGTCCAAGGCTCCGGATGCGACAATGGCCTTCGCCATTTCCTCGACGTCATTGACCAGGAATCCGGTCCTGCCATGCTCGATGACATCGGGAAGGGCGCCGTTCGGGAAAGCGACGACCGGCGTGCCGCAGGCAAGCGCCTCCATCGCGACAAGCGAGCTTGTTTCGGCGGCAAGGCTGGGAACGACCAGGCAGCGGGCGGCGTTGAGCAGGCGCCGCTTGGCACAAAAGCCGAGTGGCCCGAGGAAACGCCGCTGCCGATCGAGCCGAGGGTGCACTTCGTCGGCGAAATAGCGCAGATGGGTCTCGTAGGGATAGACCTGGCCGGCGATCGCCAGGGGAATGCCGGCGCGCTTGGCCGCCTCTATCGCGAGATGGATGGCCTTTTCGGGACAGATGCGGCTGAGCACCAGCGCGAAATTGCGCCGCGATCGGGGCTGGTTCAGCGCCTCGATATCAACGCCGTTTGGAATAGGCTTCGCAAGTCTCGACCCTGCCGGCGTCGTCCTGTGCTGCGCCCACGAGACCGCGTGCAGCCACAGGTCCTCGCGTGGCGGGGCAAGCACCTCGGACGAATACCAGCCGAGCGGCAAGTGCAACGTCACCAGGGTTGGGCCCTCGGAAGGCAGATAGGCATCGAAGTCGATCCCGTGGAGATGAACAACGTCGATGTGCCAGCGCGCCCGGGCGGCCGTGATCGCATCGCGATGCGCCTGCTGGGCCCGGTCCTTCGCCGCCTTGTCGAGCACGCCTGCTTCGGCCGGTGTTTCCACCAAGACGCCAGCCGTCTTTGACCCATGGCAGGCGACGACAACCGACCGGTGGCCTTTCTCAACCAGCCCCCGGTCCAGCGCCGACAGCACCTGCTCGGCGCCGCCGACCGCATCCGGCCCGACGGGCGCGAGGGGGTAGGCGACGTTGAGGACGGTCAGTGTCATAGCCGATCGAGCCGGAACTCACCATGCTGCCGACACACGTAGCGTTGGTGCCATGTCATCGCTGATCGCCGGAGCGTAGCGGCGGATCATCGCCGCACAGAACTCGGCGAATTCCTCCGGCACTTGGGGCGGGCTGGTGTGATGGGGCTGCAGACCGCGATGTTGCGGCGTGAAGCAGAAGGTGACCGTGACGTTGAAATCGGCAAGCGCTTCCATCTGACGATCGAACCAGCCCTGCGCATTCGGCCGAAAACTGTCGGCCCAGGATAGGCCTGTGCGCAGGTGCGTAACGCCCAGACGGTGCATCCAGGCAACGGCATCATCCAGCCGATGGTCCTCATAGTGGAACCACTGCACTAGGCCCATTTGCGGAGTGTGGCGCGCGAACTCCTCGAGCGCCGGCTTGGGCGTGCCGTCCTCGCGCAGCAGGCCCATGTAGAAGTGCCTGTAATAGGACGAGCCTTCCGCTTCCCGATGGCGCGTCGTCGCCTCCCAGGAACGCGGCAGATCATAGAGGCTGTACCACTGCACGCGTGGCGCGAGGCTGAGCAAAAGGTCCGCCGTCCGGCGCAAGCCCCAAACTTGCACCTCCTCGGCGCCGAAGGTAGACACACCGACTTCGCTGACCCAGACCGGAATATCGGCGACTGTAGCAATCTCACCGAGCTTGTGAGGCCACTCGTGGATCTGCCAGAGGTTCCAGTCGAGCGGGAAGCCATGCACTGCGGCGGCATCGACGTGGTCAAGCACGCCGAACTCCTTCATGCGCGTCATGAAGCCAGCATCGATCGGGGAAATGCCGCCGAGGACCTTAGTGATTGCCGGGTTCTCGCGGCCTATCGCATCGGCAGCCATGATCGCCATCGTGGCAAAACGGCTCCAGTCGGGGTCGAGCTCTGGGTCCCAATGCGATTTGTTGTTGGGCTCGTTCCAGATCATGGCGGCTTCAATCATCGGTCTCTCCTTTCGAAGGATAGACGGCGCCGCTGCCTGTCGGTTCGTCGGACGCGCGGCAGAAATAGACCTCGTCTTCCGGATGCAGCAGGATGTCGAAACCAGCGCTGCGCAGCATCGCTTCGGTGCAGGCGCGGTTCGGGATCCACCAATTGGTCGGGTCGTCGGCGTAACGATGCTCGATGAAATGCAGCTTTGGAAATTCTGGCCGGTCGAACAGATCGCGCGTCCAGAAATGGTAGTTCTGTTCGAGCGGTAAGACTTTGCCGCTGCCGCGCTGCATCGACTGGAAGATCATCAGGTCGCCCGCGACATGCGCTCGGATCAGGTCGAGCGCCAGCAACGGGTGGCGCAGGTGGTAAAGCACGCCCATGAACAGCACGATGTCGAAGCGTTCGCCGAGCGCCCCGACATCGTAGACGGACAATTCTCGGAACTCTATGTCGCAGTCGGCGATCTCGGCGGCGAAGCGGGCCTGGGCGAGATAGGCTTGGTCGAAGTCGATTCCGAGCACGCGAGCGGCGCCGCGTTTCTTCATTTCGATCGAGTAAAAGCCGGCGTTACAGCCGATATCGAGCACCGACTTGCCCGAAAGATCAGTCGGAATGGCATCCGCGAATTTGCGCCATTTGATCAGCGGGTAGTTGCCGAGGAAATGATCGGGAGCGGTCTCCACGCCCGCGAGCTCCATATTGTGAAACCAGGGCCCCAATGCGTCGATGCGGCGGCGTATCTCCGTGCTGGAATGGGGCATGACTAAGCTCCTTCGCTTGGGAGGAGTGGCACAGGCGAGCGGTCTTGCCGGGCGAACATCGCCGGGACTTCGTCTTCCGCGGCGCCGTTGTTTTCCAGCAGCCTGAGTGCCGTGCGATAGCCGTTGAAAGTACCGACATCGACATAAGCCGTCCCGGCCTTGACGCCGTAAGCCTCGCCTCCGCCGGCGAGATAGGCGTTGACCAGAGTGCCCAAGTACTCGTCCACGCCGTCGCGCTGGCGCCACAGTGCCGCCAGTTGAAGGAAGATACGACCCGGCATCTTGAAGGCGCCCCAGACCCAGTTTGTCGCTGCGTCAGCTTGCTTGACCTGGATCTGCTCGACCCGCCCGTTCCGATCGAGGACGACGGCGTCGAACAGGTCGGGGCGATCGACCGGAAACATTAGGAAGGAAAGCTGGTCGTCGGCCAGGTGGCAGAAGCCGTCTTCAGGAAACCAGATCGTGTCCGGCAGGCCGATCAGGACCGTTTCTTCCGGCGTCACAAGCGGTGCCGCGCGGAAGATCGCGTCGCACAGTCCAACCGGAGAAGGCTGCGCCACGAAAATCGCCGTGGCGTCGTCATAGCCGGCGGCGTAGTATTCGAGGATGTCCGACTTGCCGGAACCGATGATGAAGCAGATGCGGTCGACGCCGTTACGGACCATCCGCCGCACCAGATATTCGCTCACCGCGCAAGGGCGTTCGGTCTGGCCATCCAGTCGGCTGCCGACCGGCAGCAGTTCCTTGGAAAAACCCAGCGGTTGAATGCGGCTGCCGCGACCTGCGGCAGGCACGATGCCCAACATCAGACGACTTCCTCCATTGCTCCACCTGCCGTGGACACGGCGGCGTTCAAGATGCGATCGAGTTCGGCGGCGCGGTGCGCGGACGTGTGCTCGTCGAGAACGCGTTCACGGGCGCGGCGGCCAAGCGCCTCGATTTCGCTGTCCGACTGGCCAAGCGCGGCGACGACATCGTCGGTAGTGTGCGCCAACAGAATCTCGCTGCCGGGCGTGAAGAAGCTGTCCAGGCCGGCCCAGTCGTCGGAGATGATCGCGGCGCCGCATGCGGCTGCTTCGAACAGACGCCCTGATGGGCACCAGCCCTTTCGCGCCATCGCTTCACGGGTGACGTTCAGCGTCAGGCGCGAGGAGGAAAAGAAGGCAGGGTGATCGGCGGGCGGCAGGTGCCGGACGAAATAGATGTTGCCGCTCCAGGGGAAGTCCTGCGGGTATTGCGCCCCGCCGATGATGAAACGTCGGTTTGGAAGCCGGGCGGCGGCAGCGACAAGCAGTATTTCGACGCCTGCCTGCCGATCCTCGGCGTAGGTCCCGAGATAGGATAGGTCGCCGGCGAACTCGGGCTTTGGCTGCGCCGGCTGGTGACGGTCGGGGTCGACATGGCCGTAGAGCGGCAGGACATCGCGCACGCCGAGAATGCGCTTCAGCGCATCGATGGCCGGCCCTCCTGTATAGCTGAGGACCAGATCGAAATCGCGCAATCCTTCCGGCTCGAAATAGGCCGGGTAATCACCTCGCTCGATGCTCGCCAGCGTCACCGGTGTATCAAGGTCGTAGAATACTTTCAGGCCGCGACAGCGGTCGTTGGCGAGCCGCGAGGCCTCCACGGCATCTGGACAATAGGAGGTGACGATGACGACGTCGGCCTGCCGTATCGCGGCCTCGGCCTCTTGGCGGATATCTTCCCAATCCGGGTAAAGAACGACACCGCCGCCGCTCAACCGGTCGATGTCCCTGGCGCCGGCATAGTACGGTGTATTGCGCTCGAAGAAGCTAATCGACCAGCCAAGCGGTGCTAGCGCGCTAATCAGTCCCCGCCAGAGCGTGGCATGCCCATTGCCCCATGACGATGTAACGGTCAGACCGAATATGACCATGCGCATGGGCGACCACTCCCTCAGGCAACTTCATTCAAACGGATCAGTTTGGAGCCCCAGTCGCCGTGGACGACTGTTGTGATGGAGGCCGGCGCGATATCGAAGCGAAAGCAGTCGCCAAGCTGCAGGCCGAGGATCGCGCAGACAGCCGCCTTGATCACATCGGCATGACTGACAAGCGCGATGCACTGACCCTGTCCATTCTCGCGCAGCGCGTCCATCAGGCCGACCATCCTGTGCTGCACATCCAGCATGGTCTCGCCGCTCGGCGTGCGGGCGCTCTGGCGCTGGTCGTTCCAAAGCCGCCAGCTTGCATCGCCGCTCAGTTCTTCGAATGTCTTGCCGGACCACTCGCCGAAGTCGATCTCGTCGAGTTCCTTGCAGATCGCGATCTTCTCAATCTCGCAAGCGATGGCGATCGGCTTCGCTGTTTCCAGCGTGCGCTCGCGCGGACTGCTCAAGATCGCCGCGAGCGGCTCTCGCGTCAGTCGCCGCGCGAGGTGCAGTGCCTGCGCCTGGCCGGCTTCGCCGAGGCGAACGCCTTCGAGCCGCCCGGCCAGGTATGAGCCAACATGATCGTGCGCCGCGTGGCGGATGAGAAAGAACGTCGTGGTCATTCGGCGGCGTCCAGCATAGGCTTGTCGTTACCGGCGATGAAGGCGAGCGTGCGCAGGCGCGCTTCCGCGTCGGTGAACTGCTCCGGCGGCGACTTCATGAAGTAGCTGCTGGGGCCTGTGAGCGCGCCGGCGATGCCGCGGTCGAGGGCGAGCTTTGCGCAGCGGACAGCGTCAATGACGACGCCGGCCGAGTTGGGCGAATCCCAGACCTCCAGCTTGAGCTCGGCATTGAGCGGCACGCCTCCAAAAGTAGTGCCTTCGACACGGATATAGGCCCATTTGCGATCGGTCAGCCACGGGACATGGTCACTGGGTCCGACATGGATGTTGCCGGCCTCAAGCGGGACGTCGATCTGGCTGGTGACGGACTGCGTCTTCGAGATCTTCTTCGATTCCAGCCGCTCGCGCTCGAGCATGTTGAGGAAGTCGGTGTTGCCGCCGAAGTTGAGCTGATAGGTGCGATCGATGCGCACGCCGCGCTCACGGAAGAGATTGGCGAGCAGCCGATGCACGATGGTTGCACCGACCTGGCTCTTGATGTCGTCGCCGACCAGGGGAAGGCCACGTTCCTCGAAGCGCTTGCGCCATTCCGGCCGCGAGGCGATGAAGACAGGGATGCAATTGACGAAAGCGCAGCCGGCCTCAAGCGCGCATTCGGCATAGAAGCGCGTCGCCTGTTCGGAGCCGACCGGAAGATAGGATATCAGCACCTCGACCCCGCTCCCCCGGAGCCGGGTGGTTACGTCTGCGGCCGGTTCATCCGACTCTTCGATCTCGTCTCGGAGATATTTGCCGATGCCGTCGAGTGTTGGACCGCGCTCCACACGAACGCCGGTCGGCGCGACATCAGCAAAACGAAAGGTGTTGTTGGGCGCGGTGTAGATCGCTTCCGCCACATCGCGTCCAACCTTGTTTTTCGCGACATCGAAGGCGCAGACGACCTCAATGTCGTCGACATGATAGCCGCCGAGGTCGGCATGCATCAGCCCGGGGATCGGCTCGTTGCCGTTGACGTGGCGATAGTAGGAGAGACCTTGCACAAGAGATGACGCGCAATTGCCCACGCCGACGATGCCGATACGAACTTTCTTCGATGTCACGAAACCGCTGCCCCTTTTGGTTGGAGGTAAGTTCCTCGCCGCCGAACCGGGAGCGGCCTCGAATGTTCCGTGGCGCCGCGAAAAATTGCCCGGCGTCCGAAATTGCTGGGCTGGGTTGCGGATCAAAAGAGACGCGGTTCGCGTTGGCGGCAGACAGCCGGGTAGGAGCCGCATGATCGTCTTCGGCGACCACAAGCGAGCGCACAGCGCACAACAGCTCAGGGAAGCTGTGTTGGCCGCCGCGAGAGCGATCGGCGATCTGCCCGCGGGCATCGAGCGCCACGCTGCCCTGGTCGATCTTTTCGTCTGCGCGTCCGAACTTATACAAGGCCTTGCCGATGCGGAATTCGACATCAAGGGCGGCGATTGGAATTCCTCGAGACAGAAGCTGGGGTCGGAAATTCTCGTCGAGTTGTCGGAGGAAGTGCTGCGATCCTGGCAACAAGGATTTGTCCGGCATGGAGTGCTCGATGCGTCGCTGCTTGCGAAGCTTGCCGGCATGGACTGTGGCAACGAAATAACCACCGGCCCGGCCGAAGGCTACGCGCTTTATGCGCTATATCCGGAAACCTATCTGCTTGCAGCGCTGCGGTCGGGACTCGACGCAAACACATGCGTCATCGGCATCCGCAGCATTGGTCTCGGCTTGGCGGCGATGGTCGCCGCCGCCCTGCATGCGCCGCCGCCTGTTAGCGTGCGACCGATCGGCCATCCATTTTCCCGGCACATTTGCGCCGCGCCCGAACTCCTCGGCTCTTGGCGCGACAGACCTCTTGCCAAATTTGCCATCGTTGATGAAGGTCCGGGCCTCTCCGGCAGTTCCTTTCATGCTGTCGTTGCCTGGCTGCGCCGGCAGGACATCGACCGGGAGCGCATTCATCTGTTCCCAAGCCACCGTGGCGGGCCGGGCGTGCAAGCTTCGGCAGACATGCAGGCTATTTGGAGTCACTGCCCGCGCCATGTCGCGGACTTCGAAGCGGCCTTCGATGGATGCGTCGCGCCGAACCTTCGCCGATGGGTGGCGAACCTCCTCGGCAAGGCCGATGTCGAACTCAGCGACATTTCCGGCGGCGAATGGCGCAAGCATATTTCCACGGCGCCGGAGCATTGGCCTCCGGTGTTTGCCGGATTTGAGCGGCGAAAATTCCTGGCACTGGCGGGCACGGAGCGTTGGTTGGTCAAGTTCGCCGGTCTCGGCGGGACCGGGCAGCATAAGCTGCACACGGCAAGGTCGGTGCACAGGGCCGGTTTTGGAACGCAGCCTGCCGGACTCTGCCACGGCTTCCTGATCGAGCGTTGGACAGACGCGGACAGGCTGGATCGGACAGAGCTGGCCAGGGACCTGCTGGTCGAATGGCTTGGACGCTATCTCGGCTGGCGCGCTGCCGAGTTGCAGACGGAAGAGGCCGGCGCGTCGCTGGAGAGGCTTGCAGACATGGCCATGCAAAACTGCAGGGAAGCCTTGGGGGAAGAGCCGGCCCAAGCATTAAAGGGTTGGTTCGCCCGCCACTCCTCACATCCCTTCCTGCGAAGGATCGAGATCGACGGACGCCTGCACCCGTGGGAATTTCTGGTTCGGCCGGAGGGAACCCTGCTCAAGACGGACGCCGTCGACCATTGCCGCTCGCACGACATTGTCGGCTGTCAGGACATAACGTGGGACATTGCAGGCGCGACGGTGGAATATGAGCTTTCCGACGCCGAGCTTTCGCGGCTCATCCAAGGCGTTGAGGCAGAAATGTCGCGTGCCGTCGATCATTCCTTGGTGGACTACATGGAGCCCTGCTATCTCGCCTTCCAGCTTGGGCTGTGGACGATGGCCCGACAGTTGACACACGGCGATGAGCGGATAAGAGCCACGCGCGCCGCCGACCGCTACGAAACCAGGCTTTCGCGTTTTATCGAGCGCGCGAGGTCCTGATCAGTCCAGCCTGCGCAGCATGTCCGCTTCCTCCTCCAGAATTGTGGCCACTTCCTCGCGCTGCAGATGTGTCATCATCAGGCTGACGCAACATTCGAGATAGGTGATGGAGGCTCGCCGCAGGAACGCGGCGGTTTCGGCCGCCGCCATCTGGTCGATGTCCTTGATTGGTCGCTTCGGCTGCACAGCTCTTCTCCATGACGGTTGTCATGTCCAACCGCAATCCCGGTCGGTTGTTCCGCTACGGTGAAGGAAACCACCGCCTCAGAGCTGAAGGTTCTGAGCTTTTCCGGCCTCAGTCCTCTTGACCGGTACGATGGCCTCCATCGCGAGGTCGTCGAGCCTCGAGAAAAAGGCGATGGTTTGCAGTAGGCCTTGCCTGAGAGGCACCTTCGGTGACCAGCCGAGAAGCGCTCTTGCGCGGCCTATGTCGGGCCGCCGGCGGCGCGGGTCGTCCTGCGGCAAGGGCAGGAATTTCACGGGTGATCTGCTGCCGGTCAGTTCCCGAACCAGCCTTGCCAATTCGAGGATCGAAAACTCGCCGGGATTGCCCAGATTGACCGGCTGTCGCGGATTGGGATCGACATCCATAAGGCGTCGCAATCCTCCGATCATGTCGCTGACATAGCAGAATGAGCGGGTTTGCCGGCCATCGCCGAATATCGTCAGCGGCCGTTTCTCGATCGCTTGCATGACTAGGTTGGACACGATGCGGCCGTCGGCTGGGTCCATTCTGGGACCATAGGTGTTGAAGATGCGGGCGACGCGAATATCGGCCATCTCGGCCCGCAGATAATCGAAGCAGAGCGTCTCCGCGGTGCGCTTGCCCTCATCATAACAGGCGCGCGGTCCTGTGCAGTTGACGTGGCCGACATAGTCCTCGCGCTGTGGGTGCTGTTCTGGATCGCCGTAGACTTCGCTGGTCGAGGCCTGCAGGAAGCGGGCGCCGTTGCTTGCCGCGAGCTCGAGCAGATTGAGCGTTCCGATCACACAGGTGCGCGTTGTGTGGACCGGATCGGCCTGGTAGCGGGGCGGCGATGCCGCGCAGGCCAGGTTGAAAACGCGGTCGACAGCCTCGCCGAGTTCCAGCGGGACGCAAACGTCCTGCTCGATCAGCCGGAACCGGGCTTGGCCGATTAGCGAGCTGACATTCTCCATTCGGCCCGTAAGAAAGTTGTCGACGCATATGACGCGATACCCGTCGTGAAGCAGGGCCTCGCACAAATGCGAACCGAGGAAACCGGCACCGCCGGCGACAAGCGCCGTCCGTGTCTGCTGAACCTTTCTTGATCGCCGCATCTGCAAAGTCTCCTGTCTGCTATTCATGCTGCACTTTCCACGTTCAGATCGATCGCCGCGCGCGTATGGACTGACTGAGTCAAAGTCAGAACGAATTCACGCGCCCGAGCGCCGCCGGTGTGGCTTGCAAGCACCGCCTCGCGTGCCGAACGGGCCATATCGAGTCTGGCCTGCTCCGATTTCGCTGTGAGGATTTCCTGCACGTCGCCGGCACTGGCTGCGGTCTCGATCGTCGATTCCGGGAAGAAGCTATCGAGACCGGGCCAGCGGTCGCTGATGATCGGGGTGCCGCAGGCGGCGGCCTCGAAGAGCCGCACGCTGGGCGACCATCCTGCCGCGATCATTGACGCCCGCGTAAGGTTCAGCGTGTAACGCTGGCGGCTGTAGAAGGCGGCATGTTCGGCGGGCGGCAGGTGCTCGATCCGCTGGACGTTGTCCGGCCAGGCGAGGTCGAATGGATATTGTGAGCCGGCGACGACGAAGCGGCGGTCCGGCAGGCACCGCGCCGGCTCCAGCAGCAGCGTTTCGAGGGCGAGCTGCCGGTCGGCGCTGTAGGTTCCAAGATAGCCGAGATCCCATTCGATCGCGTCTCCGGTGCGATGGTGTCGCTTTGGATCGACCGAGCAGTAGAGCGGCTCCGTTCGGAGGGCGCCGAACTCCGATCTGAGGCGCTGCAACGTCGGTCCGCCGGTGAAGGAGAAGTAGACGTCGAAATAGGGGATCTGCCTGCGGGCAAGGTAATCGCAATCGTCCTCGGCAACCCGCGCCAGCGTCACTGGCGTGTCGATGTCGTAAAAGCAGAACTGTCCAGTGCACAGCGAAGCGAGCTCGTCAATGATGACCCTGCCTTCCGGCACGAAGGAGCCTATCACCACCGCGTCGGCCCGCTGCAACTCCTGCCGGTGATTGCGGCGCAGCTCGGAGACCGTCTGGTAGTAGCGCAAGTCGCAGAAATCGGGGTCGCGCAGGTCCCGGTGATGCGCGTACCAGGGCACGTCGCGTTCGAGGAAGGTGACGCGATGGCCGAGCTCGTCGAGCGCGCGCAGCAGCCCCCGGAAAGTCGTCGCGTGGCCGTTGCCCCAGGATGAGGATAACGAAAGTCCGAGGAAAACGATGTCGAGCGGTTTCGTCATTCCGCGGCCTCCATTGCCCGGCGCTCGAAATGCGCCTTGAAGATGTCGTCCACCAGCCGGGCTCTCAACGTGTAGGTATGCTCGGCCAGAACGCGCCGCAGCGCCGCGGCGCCGATCGCCTTCGCCCGTGTCGGCGTCAGCGTGCGCACGATCTCGGCGACGTCGGCACCGTCCCGCGCGACCAGGATCTCTTCGCCGGGGGTCAGGAACAACTCGACGCCGAGCCAGGCATCAGTGATTAGGCATGCACCCGCGCCCGCCGCTTCGAAGACGCGTGTCGCGGGCGAAAACCCGTTGGCCGCCATGCTGTCGCGGCTGATGTTGAGCACCGCCTTCGGCGTAACGTTGAAGGCGTTGTGATCGCGCGTACCGACATGGCCGAGCCACGAAACGTTCGCCGGCAAGGGCTTGTCGCCCCAGCCGGATCCACCGAGCAGGAAGCGTTGGCTGCCAAGCACACGGGCCGGGTCGAAGAAGAAGGCGTCGACGCGCGCCTCGCGGTCGGGCAGCCGATTGCCGAGGAAAGCGAGGTCACAGGCAAAGCCCGGATTTGCGGCGACCGGATGATGTGTCTCGGGATCGAGCGCGTTGTAGATCGGCACGCATTCCGCGGCGCCGAGCGCGCGATAATCCCAAACCACGGGATCGCCGCCGCCATAGGTCAGAACAAGGCCAATCCTCTTCAACGTCTCATGCAGGGGGTGTTCGGCATGATTGCGCAACTCGCTTAGGGTCGCCGGCGCGTCGACGTCCCAGAACACGGTCAGCGCATCCGGGCGAGCGTTGTCGAGAACCGCATGCAGCAGCGCCTCGTCCTCGAAGCCGACGCCGCTTGCCTTGACCACGACGTCTGCCTGCGCGGCGCACGAGGCGACCTGCATCAGCGCATGCGCTGTCGGCTCGTAGACGACGACGCTGCACCAGTCCGGCGCCTTGATATCGCGATGCTTCTGGCGATCGTAGACATCGGGCTCATAGAAGACGATGTCATAGCCGCGCTTCGACAACGCCTTGAGCAAGCCCCGATAATAGGTGGCCGCGCCGTTCCAGTAGGACGACAGAAGGCTCGATCCGTAAAAGGCGATCTTCATGCGACGGCCTCCCTTGCAGGTTTGATTTCAGCGACCTCGCGATTGCCGCATGCGGCGAGAATGTCGAACAACTCGTCGACGCGGTGCCGGCATGTGTGGCGCGCAAGGATGGTTTCCCGGCCGGACGCGGCGAGCGCCTCCGCACGCTGGCTGTCGTTCAGCACGTCGCGAAGGTGACCTTGCATCTCGGCGCCGTTCCGGGCGAAGAGGAAATCCTTGCCGGCACGGAACAGTCCTTCGACATCCGACCATGGCGCCGAGACCAGCGGAATGCCGCAGGCCATCGCCTCGAACATGCGTATGGTCGGAATGCCGGGCAGGCTCTCCCGATAAGGTCGGCGGGGGATGTGCATAGTGACGCGATGCCGGGCGAAGCTCTTCGGCACGTCGGCATTGGCAATCCAGCCATCATAGCGCAGCCCTGCCTCGGCAAGCGCGGCTCGGGCATCGGTCGGATAGCGCACGCCGTGCACGGTTCCCGACAGCGCGAGAGCGCTCGCCGGCTCGATCAGGAACTCGGCGATCTCGGCGCTGCGTTCGTCGTCGCCCCAATTGCCAATCCAGACGAGGTCGGAGACGGGATCGACATCCGGGCACGGCTTGAACAGCCGGTCGTCCGCCGCCTCATGCCAGGTGAAGACCCGTTTGCCCCAGCCGGCGCGAAGATAGCTCTCGCGCAGCACCTCGCCGAAGACCAGCACCCCGTCGTAATGCTCGAGCTGAAGTGCCGCTATCGCCTGCGTCGCCGATACGGCGCGGTGGTGGGTGTCGTGGAACAGGAGCGTGAAATTGCCATAGGCTCGCGCCTGTCCGATGCGCGCGACAAGATCCTTGTCCGTCCATTCGTGGACGATCACGACATCCGCGCCGGCGAGCCAGGCTTCGTGCGCGAAGCCGGGGCCATAGCTCAGCGCCATCAGCTCCGGGAAATCCTTGCGGAAGCGCTCGACGGCGAAAGGGCCTTGCTCGGCAAGCAGATTCGATCGGCTCCAGCCGTCGGCGGGTTCCAGCGCGACCGCCTCATGTCCGCGTGCGACGAGCTCGCGCATGATGCCGCGCTGGAAATGCGCGTTGCCGTGATTCCAGTCGGAAACGGCGGAATGGGTGTAGAACACGAAGCGCATGGTCAAAGCCCTGCCATGGCCGTCGCCGCCCGATCGTAGACCTCTCGCATCCGCGCCGTCTGGGCGCTGAGCGAGAATTTGCGCGCCCGTCGGGCGGCGCGCTGACCGAACTGGCGTCGCAAGCTTTCGTCACGCGAGAGCCTGGCGATGCAGCCGGCAAGCGCGTGGGGATCGCGCGCGTCGAAGAACGTCGCTGCTCCGTCCCAGATCTCGCGGTAGGTCGCGATGTCCGCCAACACCAAGGGGGTGCCCGCAGAGGCTGCCTCCAGGGCGGCCAGCCCGAAAGGCTCGTAGATGGACGGCGAGACAAACATGCTGGCCCGCGCCATCAATTGCCGAACCTCGCAATGGCTGATCGAGCCAAGCGAGATGCAATGATCGAAGAACAGGCGCTGTCCATCCGGACCTTCAGTTTCGCCTGCGGCGAAAACGGGAGGGCCACACAAGGCAGCCGCGGCATCGAGCGCCAATCCGTTTTTACCCTCATCCCACCAGCGGGCGGCAGCGAGAACGAAGGACTCACGATGCGCGCTTGCCGGGCCGGGGAGCGCACCATTGTGGACGACGCTCAAGCCCGCGATCGGGCCGTAGCAGGCTCCGAGCATGGCGGCATGGCTTCGGCTCGGCGCGACAATGGCTTCGGCGCGGTCGAATCCGGCGCGGTTGCGCTCTCGTTGCCAAGCCCAATCGCCCTCGGGCATTTGCGCCCGCACTGCATGCAGCCATGTGACCACGCAGGAATGGGATACCGCGACGATCGGACAAGTCAGCTCGAGACCGGCTGCCTGCGCCGGCGCATTGAGGTGTACGAGATTGATTGCATAGTCCGACGCAAGCTCCTGCAATTCGCCAGGCAACCGATCGAGATCTTTCGTGTCGCGCGTCATCCAGTCCGGCGGGCATTTCAGCCAAACCAGCGCGGCGAAGGACCGCGCTTCCCGAGCCTGTTCGGGGGAAGGCTCGGGTCCCAGCCCGGCAAGCACGATGCTGTCGCCGCTGGCCACCAGCTCTCGCGCCAGATCGAGCGAATAGCGCCAGACTCCGCCGACGGCGTCGGTCGTCATAAGGATGCGCCGCGGACGATGGGTCAGTGATTGCAGCATGAGGACTCCAACTCAGCCAGCGCATGCGGCCGCTGGTCCTGGATGTCGCTGAAGGATCGGAAGGAGGCGAGGTAGTGCTCATGGGCGCGCTCCCAGGCGAGGTCGTCGGGTTCGCCCCACAATTCGCGGTAGCTGGGAGAGCTCGGATAGGGATAGAGCGGCACGGGCTCGTTCGCCCAGACGCCGTGATCGATGAGGTGCTTGCGCCAATAGTCCACCAGCGTCGGGTCGTCCTCGACCACGCCAATCAGATTGGCCTGGACGAAAGGCACATGACGGCGGGCGTCAACCAGAAGCGCAGCCAGATCCTCTGTGTCGAGCCGACAGCGCTTGGCGAGCATCGCGCGGCCTTCGACGGTCAGGCTTTCAAGACCGGCCTCGATCGAGACGCAGCCGGCCGCGCCAAGCAGTTCGAGCAGTTCCGGCTTCCAGAGGTCGATACGTGTCTGAACGCCGAACTGGACGTCGCGTTCGACCAAGGCCTCCAGCAGCGCCTTCTGCGGCAGGAAGATCTCGTCGATGAAATAGATATAGCCGACCCCTTGAGTGATCAAACCGTCGATCTCGGCCACAACGGCGTCGTGCTTCCTGCGCCGATATGCATCGCGGAAATCGATCTTGGCGCAGAAGCTGCAATTATAGGGGCAGCCGCGCGACGCTTCCACCTCGGCGCCGGCGCCCTTCTGATGGGCATCGAACCTGTGGTGGTGGTGGCCATGCGCGGCGATCCAGTCGGACGGCCAGGCGAGCGCAGCATGATCGACGAACGGGCTGGCATGCACGCCGCCATTGCACACTGGAAGGTCGTTTTGGAGCCGGGCCGTATGCGCAATCTTGCTCCAGTCGCTCTGCCGTGCAAGCTCCGTCACGACGTCCTCACATTCACCGCGCACGACGACATCGACGCCGAGCTTGCGTAGGGTCGGTGCAGGCGTCGCCGAGCCATGCGGTCCGACCGCCACGGTTCGTCCGCCGCGTCCGGCGAGATGGCTGAGGAATTCCCCCGGCACGCGCAGTTCAGGCGGCGCGCAGCGCCAGAACAGATAGGTCGGCGCGGTGGTGACCACGGTCATGGCCGGCGCGAATGACGCCACCTGCTCTGCCAGCGCCGCGTTGTCGAGGACCTGCAATTGCCCGTCCAGCATCAGGACGTCGTGACCATCCGCTTCCAGCATTGCCTTCGAATAGCCGAGCTCCAGCGGCAGATGCGGCTGCCGGCAGCCGAAATAGATGCTGTGCTCATACGTCCAGAACGGATTGACCAAGGCGACTTTCATGCGACGTACCTCGTGGCTTCCGGGCGCGACTGGAGCCGATGTCGCACCAGCCAGCTGGCGAGATCGCAGACGCCTTCGCGCCATGGGACACGCGCCTGCCAGCCGATCGCGGCTTGCAGCTTGCGCGTGTCGGCGACGAAGAATGGTTGGTCGCCAACGCGCTCGCGGTCGTGGCGAAGCGCGACGTCGCTGCCCGTCATCTCGGCTATCTCCGCCAGCAGCACGCGCAGGCTGACCGCATTGCTCGGGCCGCCGCCCAGGTTGAACGCCTGGCCCTTGAGATCCTCAATCCTGGCCAACACGCCGCGATAGGCGGCTACGGCATCGGACACATGCAGGATGTCGCGCACCTGCCTGCCGTCGCCGTAAACGGTAATCGGCCGGCCGGACAAGACGCTGAGTAGAAAATGCGCGACCCAGCCCTGATCCTCGGTGCCAAACTGGCGCGGCCCGTAGATGCAGCTCATGCGCAGCACCGCTGTCGGGAGTCCGTAGGATTTGGAATAGTCGAGCACATACTGATCGGCTGCGCCCTTCGAGCAGCCATAGGGCGTGCAGAAATCAAGGCCCACCTTCTCATCGACCCCGCTCGCACGCACCTTCTCGTCAAGCGGCTCGCAGTGATCGTCGGCTTGCCGCACCGCGATCTGGGGCAGGCTGCCATAGACCTTGTTGGTGCTGGCGAAGACTACCGGGACGCCGGTGCTGCGAGCGGTCTCCAGCACGTTGAACGTGCCTTTGAGGTTGATGTCGAAATCCTGCGCGGGATCGACCAGGCTGGTCGTCACGGCGGTCTGGGCGGCGAGGTGAAAGATCGCCTTTGCCGGCGCCAGCGCCGCCGCCAGTGCGCTGGCATCGCGTATGTCGACTGTTTCGGCGCTCAGTCGGTCGCCGTGCTTTTGCGCCAGCCAGTCGAGATTCTGCTCGACGCCCGGGCGGCTGAGATTGTCGACGACAAGCACGGCCTCGCCATCGGATAGCAGGCTGTCGGCCAGGTTGGAGCCGATGAAGCCGCTGCCGCCAATGACGGCTATCGGTGCCTTGCGCGGATGGCGGTGGCTCTGGGTCATGAGACCAATCCCCGCTCTTCCAGCTCGCGCCGCATGTCCGCGCCCCGGTCGATAACGACGCTGTTGCGGACCCATGCCGCGAATTCGCCGAGCGAATCTTCCAGCCGACGCTTCGGCTCAAAGCCCAGCAGTTCGCGGGCCTTGGCGATGTCGGCGAAGCAGTTGCGGATATCGCCGGAGCGCGCCTTGGTGAGGATTTCGGGCGGCCGCTTTGGGATGCCCATAGCCTTGGCAAGAAGACGGGCCACGTCCCTGATCGAATAAGCGTGGCCGCTGCCGATGTTGATGGCATGGCCGGCGGCCTGGCGCTGCTCCAGCGCCAGCCGGAACGCGGTGGCGACATCGCGCACATGAACGAAATCGCGCTTCTGCTCGCCGTCCTCGAAGATCGTCGGCCGCTTGCCGTTGGCAAGGCGCGAGGCGAAGTTGGCGAGAACGCCGGTGTAGGGATTGGCAAGCGCCTGTCCGGCGCCGAACACGTTGAACAGGCGCAGTGCAACGGCATCGACGCCGTAGGCCTGGCCGAAGATCAGCACCGCGCGTTCCTGCGCATACTTGGTCAGCGCGTAGATCGAGGCGAGATCGGGCCGCTTCTCCTCGTCCGTCGGAAGAGGCGACAGTGTTTGGCCGGTCGCCGACAGCAAATCCCAGCGGCCCTCCCTTATATCGGCAGGCTTGCGGCGCGCATTGTCGATCCGCTCGCCGTCCGGAGTCTGATAGAGGCCTTCACCATAGATGCTCATGGAGGACGCCACGACGATCCGTTCGACCGGCTTCTTGATGAGTGCCTCGAGCAGCACCGCCGTGCCGAGATCGTTCGTGCCGACATAGCGGGCGATCTCGTACATGGACTGGCCGACGCCAACCTCGGCCGCCAGATGGATCACGGCATCGACGTCTGAAACCGCCTCAGCGACAGCGTCGCGGTCGCGCACGTCCCCCTTGATCAGTTCGGCCCCCGTAGGGAGGTTGATGGCTTCGGCGCCGTGCACCTGATCGACAAGCGCGTCGAGCAGGCGCACCTGATAGCCATGGTCGGTGAGTTCCTGGGCGACGTGGCGGCCGATGAAGCCGCAACCTCCCGTAACCAATACACGTTTCACGATGACTCCCTTGCGGATTTGGCTTCGGCGCCCCGAACTGCGCGGCAAAAGGTTTGTTCCCTGCTTCAACAAAGTTCCCGTCTCAGGAGGTGCCGCAGCTTTGTCAGAGAACCGTTCCACCATCTGGAACATTGCCTGTTGGCTGCTGTTAGGACCGCTCATCGGTCCCCGCTGCAGAAAGGAAAGTCCATGTCCGAGGCCAAGACGACCACCAACCACGACGAAATCCGGAAGTGGGTAGAAGAACGGAATGGCCAGCCGGCTGTCGTTCGCACGAAAGGCAAGGGCGGCATTCTGCGCATCGATTTCGGCGAGCCCGAAGACACGCTCGAACCGATCGAATGGGACGAATTCTTCCGCATCTTCGACGAGAACGATCTCGCCTTCCTGCATCAGGATGAAGCTGGCGGCGGAACGAGCCGCTTCAACAAATTCGTCGAGCGCAGCCGGAAGAGCTGACGGCCAAGGATAGTGTCATGGCGCCGTTGAAGGGAGAGGAGACCCTGCAACGGCGCCGCGACAGGCGGTCAGGCTGCCGCATTTGTTCGTCCCGCTCAATCGAGCGGCTTGTCCGTCGGCCTGGGTGTCGGCCCGGCCTCGCGGCGCCGGCCAGCATTGCGGCTGGCAACACGGTTATCGAGCGGCGAGGACGATGGCTCCGGGGCGCCTGCGGTCTTCGGAGCGATCGGCTTCGCGCCTGCATCGCTGCCCTGCGCATCGCGACGCGGATGTGGAAGACCTCCGCGGTCGGGCGACTTCACTGGAGGCTTGGACGTATCTTTCGCTTGAGCCATTTCGAACCTTCCTGGTTCAGTCAGAGATCTGCAAAGCCTATCATTCGCTATCGGCGCTATCAGCCGTGCGGGCGCATCACCACTTTGATGCAGCCGTCCTGCTTGTCGCGGAATGTCTTGTAGAGGCCGGGTCCGTCTTCGAGGCCGGCGCGGTGGGTGATGACGAAGGAAGGGTCGATCTCGCCGCTCTCGACCTTTTGAAGGAGCGGCTCGAGATAGCGCTGGGTGTGGGTCTGGCCCATGCGGAATGTCAGCCCCTTGTTCATCGCCGCACCGAAGGGAATGTGATCGACCAGGCCGATATAGACACCGGGCACCGAGATGGTGCCGCCCTTGCGGCAGCAATAGATCACCTCGCGCAGCACATGCGGCCGGTCGGTGCCGAGATAGACGGTGGCCTTGGCCTTATCGAGCATGGAATCGGTCGTTGCGGTGGCATCGGCCTCGGTGCCGACGCAGTCGATGCAACTGTCCGGCCCGCGCCCGCCGGTCATGGCCATCAGGGCATCGTAAATATCGGAATTGCTGAAATCGAGCGTTTCCGCCTTGCCGTAGTCGCGCGCCATGGCAAGCCGTTCCGGCACCTTGTCGATGGCGATGACGCGGCCGGCGCCGAGCATCCACGCGCTCTGGATGGCAAACTGGCCGACCGGTCCACAACCCCAAATGGCGACAGTGTCGCCTTCCTGGATGCCGGCATTCTCGGCCGCCATGTAGCCGGTCGGAAAGATATCGGAGAGGAACAGCACCTGCTCGTCATCGATGCCGTCGGGCACCTTGATGGGGCCGACATCGGCGAAGGGAACGCGCAAATACTCGGCCTGTCCTCCCCAGTAGCCGCCGACCAGATGCGAATAGCCGAACAGGCCCGCGGGCGACTGGCCCATGACCTTGGCAGCCTGCTCGGCGTTGGGATTCGACCGGTCGCAGAGCGAGAACAGGCCGTTCTGACAGAACCAGCATTCTCCGCACGAGATGTTGAAGGGCACGACGACGCGATCGCCCTTCTTGAACTTTGTATGGGCGCGGCCGACCTCCACCACTTCGCCCATGGTCTCGTGGCCCAGCACGTCGCCCGATTTCATCGTCGGCATGTAGCCGTCCATCAGATGCAGGTCCGAACCGCATATGGCGCAGCAGGTGACCTTGATGATGATATCGCGGTCGTTCTCGATCGCCGGAGCGGCGACCTGATCGCAACGAATGTCGCCTTTGCCATGCCATGTCAGGGCTTTCATTGGGATTGTTCCTATGAATTGTGGGTCCTAGCGATGCGGCGGAACTGACGCTGAGCGGGAATGTCCCCGGATCATTTTCAGCCCTCTTTCGCCGAACCAGGCTCGGCCATCTCGCGGTGCTGTTCGGCCAGCGCGCCGACCGGCGTGACATGGGCGGCGGCGACCTGCATCTTGTTCTTCCAGCCGCTGACGACCTGTTCTTCGCCTGCCATCAAGGCATCGTAGCCGTCTTTCGCGACATCCGCGGGGTTGTCCTTCTCCTGCGTTCCGACCTCGGTGTCCATCATATCGGCACGCTCGAAGAAGCGCGTCTGCGTGGCCCCCGGCATCAGCACGGTCACGCTCACGCCGCTGTCTTTCAGCTCGTGGCGCATCGCGATGGCAAAGGAATCGATGAAAGCCTTGGTGCCGTTGTAGACCGCCTGGAACGTACCCGGCATGAAGCCGGCAATCGAGCCGGTGAACAGGATCCGGCCGCGGCCGCGCTCCACCATTTTGCGGCCGAGCTTATGGGCGAGATAGACGGTGCCGGTGATGTTGGTGTCGATGACGCGGCGTGCCTCGCTCCAGTCCTGGTCGACAAAGCCGCGGCCCAGGCCGCGCCCTGCATTGAGGAAGAGAAGATCGATGTCGCGATCGCCGATCTTGGCGATCAATTTGTCGGCGCCGTCCTCGCTTGCAAGGTCGGCCTCCACTGCGTCGACCGAGACGCCATGCGACTGGAGCGCCTCGGCGGCCTGCTCGATGGCCGGCTCATCGGCGACAATGGCTAGATCGTAGCCGTCCTTGGCGCAGAGTTTCGCGAGCGCCTTGCCGATGCCGCTCGAGGCGCCGGTGACGACCGCCAGTTTCCTGTTTCCCATTCGATCCTCCTGAGTGGTTCGGCCGAACATCCGGTTGGACCGAATGTTCCTCGGGCGGGTAGGATTTCGGGCAAGGAGGATTTGCGCGCGGCCGATTGCTATGCGGTCGGCCGAGGGAACCGCGTGGGCGCTCAGGCTGTTGGATCAGCAAGGAGCAATGGCATGGGACTCTTTTCCGACCTGAGCAAAAAGCTGACCGAGAACCTATATGCTCATGGAAGCTATCTGAGCGATCCGAGCGCCGACCTGCCGCGGCGGGTGGAGGAAACGGTCGATCTGCTGATGCCCTTCGTGAAGCCCGAAGCGCGGGAAACGGTCAAGCTGCAGATCCTCGGTATCATCCACGAGCATATCTTTGACGAGAAGTGACTCCGGCTCGATCCCGGAGACACTAGCCGGCGGGGGCTCTGTCACCCCGAACGTCGGGATCCGCGCTGCTTTTCGGCTTCGCGCAGCACCCGCACAATGGCGTCGACTGGAGAGGGGTGTGTTGTTGGCTGTGCTTTCCAGCGCCACAGATGACGAAACAAACGTCTCAAGCGCGGCATCGCAATTACCTCCTTGCGCCATCCAACTTGGAACGGGGAATGATGTTCCTTTCATACCTGGCGGAAGACCGCGGCGAGCAGAAACACAACCGCGGCCAGGACGACCAGCGCCACGATCACCAGCACCGGGCCATTCCTGCGCGGTTGCAGGCCGGGCGCGTTCTCTGGCGGCCGCATCGCGTTGGCAAAGCTTGTCTGGTTGGTGAAGCTCGGTTTGCGCGGCCCGGCCGGCTTGGCGGAAGTCGGGACATCGCCGGCCTCGGCATCCGTCTCCTGCGGCGCCGCCGCAGGGTCGAACCCTGGGGTCTTGTCCTGCGTCCTGCCGGCCTGGATTTCGCCGCGGGCCTCGGCGGGTGTGCGTTGGTTGGGTGACATTCGGCGCCTCCTTTGTTTCCAAACCTGCTTCCGGCCCCGCTGTTCCAACCGGGCCTTTAGGATGGATATCGATCAGGGAGCCGCCTTCGAGTTCATCGCGAGCGCTTTGGGGATGTCAGGCGCGGCTATCTAAGTCGATTCTTGAACTGGGGCGGAACTTTCGGGAGCTGGGGAGCTTTGTATCCCCAACGCGGAGACGAAGAGGCAGGAATGCAAGTTCTCGACACAGCGATACATGCCGGTACTGGACACGTGACGGTCGAATTTCTCGGCGAGGACGGGGAAAACATCGCTGTCACCATGGTTGTCTCCGACCGCTTGCCTGGCGATGCCGCGCTTGTCGATCGCGCCAAAGAGTTGATGGTTCAGTGCGCGGCATTCGGCGGCCGATCTGCGCAAGGTAGCCAGGACGGCACCGTGGATGCCGTCCGGCCCGCCGACGAGAGGCCAATCGACGTGGGCCAGGATCTCTATACATTCGAATATCGCGAGGGTGGCAGTTTGAGGCGGCTTGATGGGGTGGAATTGCCCAACGCCGAAGCTGTACATGATGAAGCGCTGCGCTCGGCGATCGATCTGCTCGACGATCCGGCTGCCGAACCTCGGCGGGAGGGCTGGGCGGTTCGGGGCGGCGACGGCGATGTAATCTTGTCCATCGCTATCGATGAGGCAAAGCGGGAAAGGCGGCCGCGGCGTTGTGATGGAGGCAAGTCTGTGAAGGATCGGACTATAAATCTCTTTATGCCCTTGCACGCGACCGCCGCCGCAAGGGGCGATGGGCTGAGGTCGCAATTCCTTCGACTGTTCGAGGCCCGCGCGGCCTTGTCAGACCTCGACGTGATCCAACTTAGCCGGGGCGAGGACGCAGGCTTGGACCAAGCCGGCCCGAATCCTATCGGCAGCCGCGCAGCCGTTTGCGGGCGAAACATTGTGCGCTTCCCTGGCCGGCGGAGTACATCAAGCCGTGTGCCAGGAGGAGGTAAGCGTGTCTGAGGAGATCGTTATGCAAGCGCCCTTGGCACTGATCATTGAAGACGAATATTTGATCGCTTGCGACGTGGCGGATGGCTTAAGGGCGCTCGGCTTCGAGGTGGCGTGCGTGGCCTCGGAACGGGCAGCCGCGACATGGCTGGACGACAACCGGCCCGATCTGGCCATCATCGACATCCAATTGCTCGACGGCCAACGGGGTACCGCCGCCGCTCGCCTCAAGGAAGCGGGTGTGCCTTTCGTCGTCCATTCGGGCTACGATCCGGCGTTCCAGTCCGCTGTCTTCCATGGCGCGCCTTTTCTGCCGAAGCCTGCGCCGATCCGGCATCTGGTCGAACTTGCGAGCCGGTTGATAGGCGATCGCACCACGTCGTAGGCCAGGCTTTCTCAGTCCGGCGCATCGCTCTTGCGGAACCGCGACACCGCTTCAATCAACAGGTTGTAATCGACCGGCTTCGACAGCTTGGGCTTGTCGCGAAACTGGTCGGGAAAGACGGTGACGCTGTCATAGCCGGTAAGGAAAATGAAAGGGACACGGCCGAGCGTGAGATGCTCGGCCAGCGGAAAGCTTTGCTCCCCCCGAAGGTTCACATCCAGCACGGCTCCGTCCAGGGCAACACCATCGATTTGTGCAAGCGCCTGTCTGACCGTAGGTGCCGGGCCGATCACTGTGCATCCTGCTTGCGTCAACCGGTCGGTGAGATCCTCCGCAAGCATAAATACGTCCTCGACCACGAGGACATTCAGGCCGGACAAGAGCATGTTGTGTCCACTCCTCATCGCTCAGCGGCAAATGTCAGCGACCTTTGCCTGACGCCAGTGGAATTTCTATGTCGCATTCAAGTCCGGAGCGTTCGAACCTTAGATCGACCTTCCCTCCCAGCTCGTACTCCAAACTCTGCTGGATGAAGCTCGTTCCGAAATTCCGCCTTGGCGGCTCTTCGACGACAGGTCCGTCGATTTCCCTCCAGCGGATCGACAGAATGCCCGGTTTGTCGGTGTTCCAGGCTACTTCGACGCGACCGTCCTCTGTCGATAGGGCCCCGTATTTCGCGGCATTGCTGGCAAGCTCGAAGAAAACCATGCCGAGTGTCGCGGCCGCGCTCGCGCCAAGCTGCAAAGGGCTTCCGAGGATGATGATATTCTGGCGCAGCTTGCTGCTGTAAGGCGACAGCACTGCCCGCAGCAACTGCTCGAGATCGGCATCTGTCCAGTTGTAGGAAGACAGCACGTCGTGCGTTCGACCCATTGCCTGCAGCCGCTGCTGGAAGGACGTGGAAAAATCGCTCATCGAACTGGATGTGCGAACCATGCGAGATGTCAGCGCGGTGATCGTGGCGAGGATATTCTTCACGCGGTGCTGCAATTCGTGCAGCAGCCTTTCCTGGCTGCGCTCGGCCTCCTTGTGGCTGGATATGTCGACCAGCGCCGCGATGGCGCCGCGGACCTTGCCCTTTTCGTCGAACAGCGGGTTGGCCGACATCATGACGTCGATTGCGGTGCCGTCTTCATGCTGGACCCTCGCTTCATAGCCGGGAATTGCCCTGCCGGTGCGCATTGTCTTGAGCAGTGGCTGGTCGTCGGTGCCTACCTTGGTTCCATTGAGCGTCAGCGGCAGGATTGCGGGCACGGATATCAGCTTGGTGCCGGCAGCGGGCCGACCCAACAGCTCCGCCGCGCGCCGGTTGGCGCGGATCTGCACGCCAGCGTCATCCTCGGCGATGAAGATGCCGATCGGCACGAGGTCGAGCAGGGTTCCGAGGCTTTCGACGCGGTTGCGCAGGTCGTGCGAGAGTGCGCCGATCGTTTTCTCGGCCTGCGTGATCTGGGTAATGTCGACGAAGGTGACGACGACGCCCGCTATGATGTTGTCGACTGTCCGGTAGGGCAGCACCCTCATGATATAGCTCTTGCCGTTGTCCATGCCCTCGATCTGCCGCTCGATCGTGCCAAGCCTTTGCAGCACCTGTTCCATGTCGGCCTGCAGGCCGTCGGCCGGGAAGCGCGGACGGACATGCGCCAGCGGCCGTCCGACATCGCTTTCCACCAGCCGGAACAGGTCGCGCGCGGTCGGTGTGAAGTTCTTGATGCAGAGGTCGCGGTCGAGGAAGACGGTGGCGATCTGCGTGCTTTCGAGCAGGTTCGCCACATCGTTGTTGGCGCGGGTGAGCTCGTCGACGCGCAGACTGAGCTCGGCATTGACGGTGTGCAACTCCTCGTTGATCGACTGGAGCTCCTCTTTCGAGGTCTCCAGTTCCTCGTTGGACGACTGCAACTCCTCGTTGATCGATGAAAGCTCCTCGTTCGAGGATTTCAGCTCCTCGTTGGAGGATTCGAGTTCCTCCGTCGTGATCTGCAGACGCTCCTTGGTTTCCCTCAGCTCCCTTTCGAGCTGGCTGACATTGGCGCTTTCAACATCGTCGGTTATGTGGATGGCCTCGTCCTCGGCTTCAGGCTTGATCCCGCCGACATCCCGGAAGATCAGCATATAGAGGGGGTCGGAAGAACCATCGCCCGGCAGCGGCTGTACAGCCAGGCTGATCGTCTGACGCCCGCCATTGGTGCCGATGCTGATCTTATTCTGGACTGCCACCTGTCCGGTGCTTACGGCCTTGTGAAGCGCGGCCCTCAGATCCATGCGCAACCCGCGACGCGCCATGGAAAAGACGCTGTGGCTGGGGGCGCCGGCAGCGAGCTCCAGATATTTGCCCGTGCCGCCTGAGCTGTGCATCATTTCGCCGGCAGCATTCACGATCACATATGCCGGCGAATAGCGCTCGACGAGCAAACGCTCCGCGATTTCCTGCAGGGTTTCGGTCGTTGCCCGCCGGCGCGCACTTGGATCCGTCGATCTCGCCGCGGCAGCGAGCGGGAATTCCGGCAACCGATGTGTGGTGGCCCCGTTGCGCCTTTGGAAGATGCGGTTTGTCTTATCTACCGTCGAGAACAGCTGTGGATGGCGCGTGACGTTCTCCGAAGAACCGAGAAGGAGATAGCCGTTGTTGCGCAATGCGTAGTGAAAGATCGGGACGATCTTTTCCTGCAGTTCCGGGCCCATATAGATCAAAAGGTTGCGGCACGCGATCAGGTCGAGCTTCGAAAAGGGCGGATCTCGCAAGAGATTGTGCGCCGAAAAAAGGCAGATCTCCCGCAAGTCGGCGGAAATGCGGTACGTACCGTCCTCGCGCGAGAAGAACTCCTTCAGCCGCTTCGGCGCAACGTCCGGCGCGATCGTCGCCGAGTAGCGACCGGCGCGCGCTACTTCCAGCGCGCGCTCGTCGATGTCGGTGGCGAAGATCTGTAAGTTGGGCGAGGCGGCGCCGCGCGGCGCGTTTTCCTTCAAGAGCATGGCGATCGAATAGGCTTCCTCGCCGGTGGCGCAGCCCGGCACCCATACCCTGATCGTCTCGCCAGGCTTGCGGCTCTCAAGCAGCCGGGGAATGACCACACGTTCGAGAGCTTCGAAAGCCTGCGGGTCCCGGAAGAAGCTGGTGACGCCGATCAACAGGTCCTGGAACAAAAGATCGACCTGCTGCGGGTCCTCGCGTAGCCGCTCATAGAAGACGGTAGGATCGTCGATCTGCAGCACCTGCATGCGGCGCTGGATGCGCCGCAAAATGGTGTTGTCCTTATAGCCGCTGAAATCATGGCCTGTGCGCGAGCGAAGCAGGGCGACGATGCGCGAAAGCTGTTCGGTCACTTCGCGCTTGCGCCGATCCCGCTCGGTTTCGGTGCGGCTCGCGTGAGTGAAATAGCTGACCAGCTTGCCGGCCATCTCCTCCGCGGGAAGCACCATGTCGACCAGGCCGCTCTGGACGGCGCTGCGCATCATCCCGTCATATTCGGCGCTCTCCTGCGCAAGGGTCAGTCCGCCGCGCTCCTTGATAGCCCTCAGGCCGACGGTGCCGTCGCTGCCGGTTCCGGAAAGAATGATTCCGGCGGCGTTCTCGGCCTGCTCCTGCGCAAGGGAGGTGAAGAAATCATCGATCGGCGCCCGTTTGTCGCGCTCGGCCGCGATCTTGACCAAGTGAAAGCGCCGCTCTTCAATCCTCACCGAAACACCTGGCGGGATCACATAGATGTTATCGGCTTTGATCTCTACGCTTTCGGCAACTGTTTGCGTTGCGATCGCGGTTGAGCGCTGGAGGATGCTGGCAAGTGCACTTTCGTGCTCGGCGTCGAGATGCTGGATGACCACGTAGGCGAAGCCGCTGTCGGCGGGCACCTCGGGAAAAAAGCTCCGCAATGCCGCGATGCCACCCGCCGATGCGCCGATGCCGACAATCGGGAAGGACGCCGGCTGTTTTTCATCGTCGGGCGAACTAACCCTTGCCTTGTGAGTACTTGCCTTCCGCGCTGACTTCGCCATTGCCCCTTACCTGAACCCGCCTGCTTTCGAGGATGCGTTCGATCACAGCGGCATCCGCCTCATATTCCTTCGCCCGCCTGCCCATTTCGGCGGCGAGTTCGGAGCGGAGCTTCGCCCGCTCCCGCTCTGCCATTCGCTTGGCAAACGCCGCCCGCTGCTGATGCGAGCGGAGCAGGCTCCACAGGATATCGTCGGCCTCCACCGCCTGCACCTCCATCACCGCGTCGGTGGTGAAGGCATGCCCGGTATGACACCGATAGCGCAGCATGTCACCGTCTTCGATCTCCCACAACGGCCCGTGACATTCCGGGCATGTAAACACTGACAATTCGCCAAGTCGATCCGCTTCTTGCATCGTCGAATGCTCCTGCGCGGCAATGGCCGCTTCCAATCTAACCACAGGCGGGGGAGGAAAGGATTCTCCGGGCGGCTCGACCGCAAGCTTTGCCAGCAAAGGGCCGAGCTCGGCCGCGGGCAGGCAGTGGTCGACGTCGACATAGCGCAGCGCGCTTTCAATCATCCCCGGCACCAGCGTGTCCTTGGGGTGCTGGACGACAGCCAGCCCGCCGACGGACTTGATGGCCCTTAACCCGGCGGTGCCGTCGGAAAGCGAACCCGAAAGCAGAACCCCGATGACACTCGCACCGTAGCTCAGCGCCGCCGAGCGGAACAAGGGGTCGATGGCCGGCCGGGCAAGGTTCTCGCGCGGGCCGCGCCGCAGCATCATATGGCCATCATGAAGGAGAAGGTGGAAGCCGGGTGGCGCCACATAGATGCAGCCAGTCCTGAACTCTTCACCGTTCCTGGCCGGCTGCGTTTCGAGTGTGCCCGCGCGGTCTAGGATCTCCGGCAGGTAGCTGACCTGGCCGATATGCACCACGACGAACGTGGCGGCCGGCAGATCGGCGGGCAGGTCGTTGACAATCCGCTTCAGCGGCTCGATCCCGCCGGCCGACGCCCCGATGACGATGATATTGTGGTTGTTCGATGGGCCATGGGAACGGGCCATTCGCCAACAAGCCTCCAAGCTTGGCTGAGAACCGCTCCGATGTAGTGATGGCGCCACCGCGGTTCAGCGGTTCAAACGACTGGTCAGATGTTCAACCCTGCAATCTGCACGAAGTTCCATTCGCTGCCGGCCCAGGCTCATCACCGCGAGGATGGCTGGAACATAGCGGAGGACTGGCAGTTCGGGTTCGCTTCAGACGCCACGCCAGGCGTTTGTCGAAGATCGGTGGGCAACACCCTGATCGGCCCGCGCCTGTCCCTCGCAGGCGCGGGCTTCCGGCCCGGCAGGTCTGCCGCGCCGTGCAGATATCGGCCTCAAACCACAGGAGACAGCAATGAAGCATCAGACCTCATATGAACTTCAATCGGTGGCAGTCGTCGACCGGCTTGGATTGATTCCGCTTGCAACGAGAACGCAGCGGATCGAGCGGTGGGCGGAACTGCTGGACCGCAATCCCCTTCGGTGCCTGTCCGCGCTAACGGGCACCGAATATGTCGATCCCGAGGTTCGCGAACGCGTGCGCGCGGACGGATCGCCGCTCGCGGTTGCGTTCGATGATCCGTTGCTGCGCGCGGCCGGCTTGCAGTCCGACACTTACGGCGAGGCGAAGCGCTTTTTCGAATTGTCCGATTGGCAATTGCATGACGTCGTGTGCAGCTGCCATGCCGGCGCTACGATGCAAGCCAGCTGGGCTGCCGCGCGGGTCCGCCGGATCATAAAAGGCAACCGGATTCTCGGCTGGCTCAGAAGCCGCCTGACGCATTGAGAATGCTGGTCGCCCGGCGAACGCAGGTCGCCGGCGGCTCGGCTGTCTGAGATCAGTGCAGCAGACAAGCTCCGCGCAACCGCGCCATCCTGCGCATGATGGTGTTCAGCCAGTCGGCGATCGACGACCCTTCGGGCCTTTTGTCGATATCTTCAAGCGCCTGTTCCAAAGTGTGCTCGACAAGGCGGTCGGAAGCGCCGGCATCGTCCAGCAGCAGACGCGCGGTGAGCCGGAGTTTGGGGAGCAGCGCTACGACGTCCTCCGCCGCGGTCGCCGGCTGCGCGAAGGTCAATGGCTCTGCAGAGGGCTCCGGCTGGAACAGCGCATCGACCACGACAGCGCGGTTTGACGACTTGCTCAGGCTGCTCGCGAAACGCAAACGCTCGGGGATGGCGATCTCGTCATACCCGCTGAAGAAGACGAAAGGCACGTTGCGCCGCATCAATTCATCCGCTACCGGGAAAACGTGGCGGCCATGCAGATTGATATCCAGAATCGCTGCGTCCGCCGCCTTTGCATGTCGCCCGGCCTGCTCCACTGTCGCTGCCGGTCCGAGGATGATAGCGCCCATGTCAGCGAAGAAAGTCGCCAGATCGCTGGCCACCAGCCACTCGTCTTCCGCGATCAAGAGGTGAAGTCCCCTGAGGTTTCGCACACGAAGCTCCTTAGTTCATATTCTCATTGTGGTGAGACCTCAGTCGCGGGGCATGCCGCGTCGATACCAGGCGCGTATATCCACGAGGTCGCAGGGAACCCAATTGGTAGAACGCGGCGGTGGGTGAACCGTTCCAGCCGTTCACTGCGCGCGCTTCGATCCGGATCCGACAGGCATGGAACCATTCCGTCGGCCTGCGGTTCGGCGTGAGGTCGGCCGGGAACCATGACTATGACTTCGCACGGCGAAGCTCCCAGGGACGACAACGGGTCGAAAATGCCGAATGTGTCCGCGACCTTCCGGAAAGAGCGAGAATTCCAAGCGGGTTGGTGCTGGCGCTGATGCTGAAATACGGCAACGAGCCGATCGCGAGGCTGCAAAGCTCGAGCGCGACGCGGAGAATAGGGAGACACGCGGTGCTAGCTGATCCGATGGTGCTCATCCTAATGTATTTCGTCTTGCCGGTCTGGCTGATTGCGGGCTTTGCCGACTGGCTCTGCCATCGCGCCACCCACATCGAATCGACGACCGGTGCGAAGGAATCGCTCATTCATTTGCTGATGTTTGCCGAGGTTGGAATCCCGCTGCTTGCGGCAATGTTCCTGGAGGTGAATGCCTTGGTGATCGCCGTGATGATCGTCACCTTCTTCGTCCACGAAGCGACGGCGCTGTGGGACGTTCGCTATGCGACCACCGCGCGCACGGTGAGCCCGATCGAGCAGCATGTGCACAGCTTCCTGGAAATGATCCCGCTGATGGGTCTGGTCATCGTGGTGGCGCTGCATTGGGACCAATTCCTGGCTCTGTTCGGCGCCGGAACGGAAAAGGCTCGCCTCGATCTGACCTGGAAAGAACAGCAACTGCCGGTGACATATATTGGCGCCGTGATGATCGTCATCGTGCTGTTCGAACTGCTGCCCTATGTGGAGGAGTTCTTCAGAGGTTTGCGCGCCAACTCAGGCCGGCTGGTGCCTGCCAAGGCCAGACGGCATGAGCCCGGCGACACCGCGACGCGGTGAGGTTAGCTATCCTCTCAGCCATTCTGGTCGATAGCGTGCGGCGATGGCTGCTGGGCGCCACCGCGCGGGCGTCCGCCGTTTTGGTCAAACCAGACCCATAGCGCGACCAGAACGATCACCAGAATGCCAAGTGCATTTAGGATACGACGCATCCGCAGGCCGAGGTGCTTCAGCCGCCCGGCCCGTTGGCGGCAGGGTCGGAGCCGACGCCAACTGCGGGATCGGGCGCCACCGGGCCGCACTCGACTTCCGAACCTTCCGGCTCGATCTCCTGGCCGGCTTGATCCCAGTGTTCCTGCTGGCGGCCCTCGGGGCGGCCTTCACGCTCCCAGATTTCATGGGCGCGTTGCCTGATGCGTTCTTCCCCGTCCATGACGAGCCTCATTTCGCTCCTCCGGTGGCGCTGCCCGCGTCTAATTGATTGCCTGGACGTTTGTTCCGCCCGGTCAAAACTTGGGTGCCATCTATCGTGCTGGATCGGGAACGTCGCCTTCGCGCCATTGTTACTTCTCCATGAGAAATGGAGATCAGCCATGAACAATCAGAACCGCCGCGAGACGGGGGCCACAAAATATCCCGCTAATAGCGATCCGGATCCTGCCGACCAATTTTCGCAGGAAGCTGCCGAGAATGAAAAGCCTCGCGAAGGCATGGGTCTCACCAGACGACAGGGCGAGGTCGAGGACAGGACCCATCAGTCGGAGGGCCGCAATCCGCCGCGCCAGACCACGCCCAGCCCGGCCACGCAAAAGAGTTCAGGGGCCGGTCCCTCTGTCGCGGAGCATTCCAAGGACGCCAAGGCGCCGAGGAGTGGTCGTCAGTCCGGCGCCTACGTGAAGGAATGAACTGCGCCGCGGTCGTCGCGGAACATAGCCATGACTTCTAAGTTCAGGGACTGCCGCCGCCGACGATCCGGCGGCGGATTGTGAGGCTCTGGAACCGTCCGGAGCCGCCGCAACCATGGCGAATCGATACTATGGACAAAGCAGCGTCACGCGAGTACCTGCGAGAACGGGCGGCGGCCGTTGGGCCGCCTTCGCTACTTGCTGGAGAGAACCAACGGGTGCATCTCGACCAACGCGACAGGCTTCGCCGCCGGTCAAAGCCCGTCGATTGAGATGTCCAGCCGACCATTGGCCGAGAACGTGTTCGTGTTCGGCACTTTGAAAAGAGGCTTTCCGCTCCACGATGAAGGCCTGTCGGGCGCGCGATTTATCGGCCCGTGCCGTACCAAACAGCGATATCCGATGCTGATCGCAGGGCCACGCTTCGCCCCGATGATGTTCAATGAGCCCGGGAGCGGCCTTCATGTCAGCGGCGAGCTTTATATCGTCGACGAATGCGTTCTGGCGAAGCTCGATAGCATTGAGTCAATCGGCAAACCGGGGAACTTTCGCATTCTGATCGAGATCGATCCTGTCGCGGACGGGTCAAGCACGCTGGCACATGTCTACATGAAGTCTCGCAGCCTTGCTGATCCGATCCAATCCGGATTGCTCGACCGCTACGAGGATCGGCGTTTCATCCGGGAGGACCCGGCAAAGCCCGGCCCGCGATGTTGTCCGTGACACAGGATTGCGGGGCCGGGCCCAGCCTAGGTGAGGGCACAAAGGCCAAATCAACATTGCCCCATGAATGACGGCACTGCGTTAACATAGGTTGTTGATTGCGGCGGCAATTACGCGCTTCTTTTTGTGCGAAATCGTCAGCGGCAAAACGATCATGCGCAAAGAACGCATCAAACGTTTTCGCAAACCGGTTATCGTGCAGCCCGGCAGGGTCGATCGTGATCGGGTGGTGGTCACTGTGCTGGATGCTGCCGACATCCTTCTGCATACTTGGCCGCAACCGGACTCCAGCGCGCGACATCATGCAATCAGGGCATGTTTGTCGGTGTTGCGGGACGGAAAGCCTCCACGCGTGGCACGCCAGGCCTTCGTCGCCGCCGCAAAAGACGCAAGGATTTTCCTTGGTGACAAGACTTAAGGTCGGCCGCTATTTTCGCCTGCGAGCCCCTCTCCCGGCGCCTTGAGCATTTCGCCAGAGCGGATAAAGGCTTCTGTCGCTCTCGATCCTGTCCAGCAGCACGCGGGATTGCTGCAGCAGAATTTGGGCCTGGGCAATGGCCGAGCCGGTTTCATCCATCAGACGCTCCGCGCGCATGCGTGTCCGGAGAAGGTCTTCCAGGTACAATTGAATGCTATGCGAGCGAAATTCATCCATAGCGCCGAACAGCGAAGCAAGCCGCATGTTCCATTCAGTCGATGAGCCCGTGGTCATCAGACAGAATGGCGACCACGACGAACGGTGGTGCCCCGGCTGTCAGTGACCCGTTTCGCATGTGGCGCATGTACTGGCTTGCTCTCGGGGGAGCCGCGCTCTCTCAGCCAGATAGCCAACAGCACCAGGACGCCCGTCGACAAAAATTCGCTCTGCCAAGGCGATCATCAGCTCCAACGCACCATCCAGGCATGGTTGCGATGCAGGCGTAGCGCTAGGCGCGCACCCGTCGCCGTCCCTCCACAGCCGCTGTCGACCTTAAGCAGCCATGCAAAACGGCAACAGGCTGCTATTGCGTTTGAGCGTCTCCCAGCGCCTTGGAAATGGCGCCGACGATTTGCCGGAGCTGCACCGGCTTCTGCAGCCGCTCGATGTCGTCGAACCGGTCGGGGATCACCTCCTGATCGTAGCCGGTGATGAAAACGAACGGGATACGGATATCCTTGAGGGAATCGGCCAGGCTGAATGACGGCCCGGGCCCGAGGTTGATATCGAGTAGAACCGCATGGGGGCGCCGCTCTTCGAGTTCAGCCCTTGCAGCCCGATCGGATGGACATGGCCCGATGACCTCGGCGCCGGCGCAGCGCAACGCGCGCGCCGCCTCGAGGGCGATGTAATATTCGTCCTCCACGACCAGCACAGTGCGGCCGCCGAGATCAGATCCTCCCATCACAGCCAGTGCTCCTCCAAACACCGTGTCACCCTTAGGAGCGCTTCTTGCTGCCCCTGGCGACCGCCAAATTGACGCGGCGGATGACTCCCTTTGTCATCTTTCCGCAATCCAGCCTCCCGCTCCAATATTGGCATGACGATATTACTGGTCGACGCATGTCGGAGCGGAAAGGAATATGGCTCAGCGTCGCGAAATCTCAATGGCAGCGCATCTTCAGATACCATTTGCGTCTGTTTCCTCGCGTGCTGGGTTCTGCAACGCCTGCTTGAAGCCCTCGATCAACGCCGGCGGGCAGGGTTCGCCCTTGGGGAGATTTTCGTAAAGCGACCGGACGATGTGCTCGATCGGCACCGCCAGATCGGACAGCGAGAGCTCACGCGCTACAGCCGTGATTTCGCAAAAACCAGAGCCGTTGGGAGCGGAGATCATTGTGTTCTTCTTATTGTTCGGCTGAACGCCTTGCGGGCGATCCCAGGCGCCATTTCGACCGGGTCCGCCGGTGACGCTGAAGATATCTGCGCTCGGCGCCGGTGCCCGACATAACGCAGTTAAAGCGACTCTTTCCCGGTTCGGATAAATTTCAGCCCTGGCTTGACAAAACGGCGGCAGCCAAAGAGAGCCGGAGGGCCCGCCTAACTCTACCCCAGGCGAGGCGGGCCCTTTCTCCCGATCGGACCCTTGCCGCGCCGAAGCTTCCAAAGAATTTCCGCCTTCCTCTCATGGGTTAATGCGTGGCCGCGAGGCCGGGCGCAATTATCGACTGCAAGACAGCAAAAGCGCGGCTAAGGGAGGTTGCGGCGTGATCAAATATCATCCTGTGCGGCTCAACGAACTCATCGAACATTACATGGAAACGCGTTCCTCGAACCGCTCGCCGGTG
The DNA here is from genome assembly GCF_006439595.1 of Mesorhizobium sp. B3-1-9. Lineage (NCBI taxonomy): Bacteria > Pseudomonadati > Pseudomonadota > Alphaproteobacteria > Hyphomicrobiales > Phyllobacteriaceae > Mesorhizobium > Mesorhizobium sp. B3-1-9. Next base: position 39,334 of record NZ_VFTJ01000011.1, on the reverse strand, counting down.
TCCGTGGCCGCGGCCACGCGTGCCATCTTGACGGTCATGCCGGATTGCTCGGTCGAGAGCCCGCAATTGAGCAACATGATCGCGCGATCGGCCGTAAAGCACGGCCATGTCGTGAGCTTCGACTTGATGGGCATCTGATCCGGCGACGACCCTTCAGCGGTGCCGGCAATGGCTGGCGTGTCATTTCCGGTATGTAACGCGCCAGTTCCATAGGATCGTAAGGCTTCTCAAGTCTGCGACTTTCGCGCCGTAGCCGGTGGCGAAAACCAGCGGCAGCCGCCGGCAAAGTCGACGGTTGCGGCCAGGTCCAGAGGGAGGACGGCGGCGTCGACGCGATCATGACAGGCTTCCATCGCTTCATAGTTGGTCGCGACAGGACCGATGACAGCCAGACCGAGCGCAGCGAGCGCTTTGGTGATATCCTGTCCCAGAAAAATGCTTGTCTTCCATCTCGAGCACGCGAGCACCGGCGACCTTCTAATCCATTGGCCTGCCTCCCCCGACGGCGAGTCGCCGCGCCCATGCTCGACATTAACATAGGTAAGGTCGCCGGCGGATCATTCTGTGTACCACGGGACAAGAGGATAAGGATGAGGCGACCTCTGATCCGCAAGCTCGAGAAATTCACGCGGCTTTCGCATGCCGACAAGGAGATGCTGGTCAAAATCGCGGCGCAACGCGTCCGGCGCTTCTCCGCCCGAGAAGACATTATCCATGAAGGCGAGAAACCTGAATTCATCAATCTGATCAACGAGGGCTGGGCCTACCGCTATAAGACCCTCGAAGACGGACGCCGGCAGATCATTGCGTTTTTCCTCCCCGGCGATCTGTGCGATCTCAACGTCTTCATCCTCAAGGAAATGGACCACTCGATCGGTGCCATCACGCCGGTCGTAGTCTCGGAAATTTCACGCGCCGCTTTCGACGAGATGATGATCCGGCACCCGCGCATCACTCAGGCACTGTGGTGGGAATTGCTCGTCGCGGCGGCCATCCAGCGCGAGTGGACGGTCAACCTCGGCCAGCGCGATGCGCTCGAGCGGATGGCGCATCTGTTATGCGAGTTGTTCATCCGGCTGGAGGCTGCCGGCTGCACAAGCAGTAGCAGTTGCGAATTCCCGTTGACGCAGACGGAGTTGGGCGAGACGCTGGGTATGTCGACGGTTCACGTCAATCGTACGCTGCAAGAGTTGCGCGCTTCGAATCTCATTGTGCTGAAGGACAGGACGCTCACCATTCCCAATCTCCAGGCATTGCAGGACGTCGCGCTTTTCAATCCCAACTATTTGCATCTCGATCGCGAAGGCAGGCATCTCGATGCTAATGAGGAGTGATGTCCAAGGGCCCGCCCAACAAGCCGCTTGAACGCGGTCTGGCCAATGTCAACGCGGCCATGCGCGAGCATGCGCGTGCCGAGGCCCGACTGCGTGACGGCGAGGAGAACCTGCAGGATTTCGGAGAGGCCGCCTCGGACGTATTGTGGATCCGCAACGCCGAGACGCTGCAGTGGGAATACCTGACGCCCGCCTTCGATGCCATTTACGGGATGAGCCGTGAACAGGCCTTGGCCGGCAACCACTTCGCCACCTGGATCGAGCTTATCGTGCCCGAAGATCGCGAGTATGTGCTGGGCCAGATCGAGCGCATTCGCGAGGGCGAACGCGCGACCTTCGAATACCGCATATGCCGGCCAGCCGACAACGAGATACGCTGGCTGCGCGATGCCGATTTTCCGATGCGCGATGAAGCGGGAAAGGTCGCCCATATCGGTGGCGTCGGCCAGGACATCACGCGTCAGCGGGAAGCCGAGGAACGGCAGCAGGCGCGCTTCGCTGAATTGCAGCATCATGCGCGCAACACGCTGGCGGTCATCCGTTCGATCGTGCGGCGTACGATGGAAAAGAGCGAATCGCTGGACGAGGCGGCGGCTCATCTGGAGGGTCGCATCAACGCTTTCGCCCGTGTGCAGGCAGCCATCACGCGGCGCCCGTCCATCGGCATCAATCTGGCGTCGATCGTCGCGGAAGAATTGCGCGCCGCAGGTGGCCGGGAAGACGAGAACCTGATGATCAAAGGTCCGTCCGTGGCTCTGGCGCCCAAGGCCGCCGAGACAATGGGGCTGGCCATTCACGAGCTGGCGACGAATGCCCTGAAGTACGGAGCACTTTCAAGTCGCGCGGGCCGCATCGACATCGAATGGCAGCTGGAAGAAGACACGCTCCGCTTCACATGGACAGAAAGCAGTCCCCATGATTTCAGCCCCGCTGAGCGGCGCGGCTTCGGCCTGGAGGTGCTGGAGCACACCTTGCCTTACGAGCTCGGAGCGACGGTGGATTTGCGGATCGCTCCGAGCGGTCTCAATTTCATGGCTGTCATCCCGCTTGAGGCCATCGGCAGCCAGTAGCACCACGGGCGGCGGCTGAATTGCCCTTCTATTCTTTGTTTCAAAACAATTCCGAGAGGAAAGCCGCTCACACTTTCCTGGAATGCTCCAGGCCCGGCGATATCCGTCAGCCGTTTCGCAAAAAGCGGGCCTCGTCCTCATCTCTCTGGCGGCCACCAAGCACTCCGGCGACGGCCGCGATGAAGGCGCCGATTACCAGAGACAAAGCTCCGATCAGCGCGGTCGTGGCGCTTGCCTTGCGAGCCTTATCGGCGGCCGTCTTGGCCTTGTTCTTGGCATCCTCGATCCGCGCCAAGACGTCGTCGACCCGCTTCAGCGCATCAGCCTGTGGAAGACCCGTGCGCGACGCTACCAGGCGGGCGAGATAAGCCTTGTCGTCCGCGCTCATTTCCCCGTTCGCGGCGCCGACCGCCAGTATGCGTGATGCCTGGGCCGTGGTGTCCGCGGTGTTCTGGGGCGCGCCAGCCGCGGGAGGCGCGGCAGCGGCTGCGTTGTCGGCCGGCCGGAACAACGAGTCGACGAAGTATCCGGCCAAGTCATTGGCGGATGGCGACTGCGCCGAGGCCCGCGAAGCCGCGCCGGTGGCGGCGCCGCTCAACAAGCCGGTCGCGGCCTGGGTGCCTGCGCCGACAATCCCCGAGATCGCCGAACCAAGGACGGTCGCCACCAGCAAGGTAGCCAAGGCCCAAGCGAGGAAGCCATGCGCCGTATCACGGAAATACACCTCGTCGGTGTGGACGTTGACCCATTTGGTGCGAAGCCGCCCGGCAATATAGCCTCCCAGCGCGGATGAGAGCCATTGCACGATGACAAGCCAGATCGCGGTCGAGACCGCAAATGTCGTCAGGGAGGCGCTGCCCCAGGGCGACATCATGGTCAGGCCAAGCCCGGACCCTACGAGCATCAGGACGACTGTAAGGGTTGAGGCCGCAAAAGCGCCGGCCACAATGGGACCCCAACTGACCGCGGAGCTCGACGTTTCGATTGCGGCCGGTTCATCGACCCCGGAAAATGCATTGGTCATCGTCGGGCTCCTAACGCGCGAAAAGCATCAAAAGAATGATGATCGGGATTGGAACGCCGAGCAGCCAGAGCAGAATACCTCGTCCCATTTCTTCCTCCTGGAAATCATGTTCAGATGCTTGTACCTAATTCCCGGATTTGGCTTTCGTTCCTTTCGACGGATGAAGCGCCGACTTGATCCAAAGCTGGGGGCTTCAGCGGGCAAAGCCCGCCCGCAAGGGGGAACGGGCGGGCCTCGATCAGACAATTGAGGCCTGAGATGGCGCATGGGGACGCGACATGCGCCATCGCCGGTCGAACTGAGGTTTTGCCTAGATATTCCCGGAGAACTCAGCAATCAGGACAGTCAAAATGGCCGTACCAACATCGCTCAAGGCGGCTAATGCCAGTATCCAAGAATAGCGTCTACCGGCGCCACCTCGACATGGTGGGAGTAGCGCTTGGTGAAGAGCTTCAGGATGTTTTCATAGGCTTCATCGGACGTGCTGCAAATGGCGTCCTCCGCCAAGATCGTTCGATAGTCGAGATCGACAGAGCCGAGCAAGGTCGCCAGAACGCACATGTCGGCCTCGCCGCCGCTGACGATGACCTCCTCGACGCCTTCGGACTGAAGCACGCGAGCAAGTTCGCCGCTCAGCCACGGTGAATAGATCGGTTTATCGAACAGGCAAGCCGGCGGGATGTGGATGGCAAGCTCGGGCAGAAGTTCGACCATCTCCTTGCCGGCCCTTGCGATCGTCATCTCCGCCAGATGCTCATATTCCACTGACCATGGCCTTTGCCCGGATTCCACGCCGGGATGAACCTGGTGAAGATCGTGGCTTCCGGTCGCTTGCGCACCAGCCTGTGAACTTGTGGCAGGCAGCCATTCGACCGCCCAAGGCCCCAGCGGCGTGACATCTGCTGCATGTCTACGCAGATATGGACGGCTTTCTCCGAGATCGGTGAGAGCGCTGCCAAAGTATTTTGCCTTCAAATCGCGGCGCGTTCGATATCGCGAGAAGCAGTTCGCGTGTCGAAATCCCGCGGCAGGCCGGACTCTCTGATGCGACAGGCTAAGACGCGTATTGCGCGTGCGACCGATACATCTTGATGGGTTCGAATTCCCTCGCGTGCGCCTTGGCCATGGCCGCGCACCGTTCGCGTTCGAGAAGGCGCGAGATCATGGAGGGTACAAACCGACGCCGCGCCCTCCAGCTCGCGGAGGCAGAGCCCAACGGGTGGGCTGAAGCATCTAACTTGCCGTCCAAGCCACTTCGACACCAAACGGATCCAACTCACGATCCGCCCGGCCGCGGCCGGGCTATTTTTCAGAGCATGGAATGAGGCGCCTGGGGAACAAAGGGCAAGAACGGTTGTTCGGTGCCACCAAGACTAAAGGAGCCTTGCCCCATGAGCACGCGGACATTCTTTATCCCATCGGCGGCCGCTGCGTTGATGCTTGCCTTTCCGGCCTTCGCGGCCGATGACGCGCAGACCTTCGTCAACAAGGCAGCCATCGGCGGGATGTTCGAAGTGGATTCGAGCAAAATCGCGCAGGACAACGCGAAGGATCAGCAGATCAAGAATTTCGCCAGGCGGATGATCACCGATCACGGCGCGGCGAACGCCAAGCTGCAGAAGATCGCCGGCGAGCAGAAGTTGCAGGTACCGGCGCAATCCGATGCCGAGCATAAGAGCGATCTGGAACGATTGCAGAGCACGACGGCCTCACTGGACCAGCCCTACGTAGAGATGCAGCGCAAAGCGCATGCAGACGCAGTCGGCCTGTTCGAGGCGTACGCCAAGGATGGAGACAATTCCGCCCTCAAATCTTTCGCGGCGGAGACGCTGCCGACGCTGAAGATGCATCAGGACATGATCGAGAAGATCGCCGGCGGCAGCGCGGGCATGCCGGCGGTTAAATCGGCATCGACGCCCAAACCATCCGCTCCTGTCCCCGGCGCGAACAGCTTCACCGAAGCGCAGGCGAAGAAGCGCATCGAGGATGCCGGCTACGGGGACGTCTCGGCGCTCGCCAAGGACGAACAGGGCATCTGGCGCGGTCAGGCGACGAAGGACGGCAAGGGCACCGCCGTTGCGCTCGACTATCAGGGCAACGTCTTTGCCAGCCAACAATAAACAGGAGAACCGACATGCAAACGATCACCGCTCTGTTTGACGAGTATGACGACGCCGCTGACGCCGTGGGCGCGCTGGAGTCCATCGGCGTCGCGTCATCCGACATCAGCATCATGGCCAACAATGCCCGCGGCTGGTACCAGAACACGCAATCCCCAGCCTCCGAGGATGCCGCAAGCGGCGCCGGCATCGGCGCGGTCGTGGGTGGCGCTGGCGGCCTGGCAACAGGCCTGGGTGCCATGGCAATACCGGGCGTCGGGCCGGTGGTCGCGGCGGGCTGGCTGGCGGCAACGGCCGCGGGCGCCGTCGCCGGAGCGATTGTGGGCGGCGTCGCCGGCGGCATCATCGGCAGCCTGACGGATGCCGGCGTGCCGGAGGAAGACGCGCATGTCTATGCCGAAGGCGTCCGCCGCGGCGGCACGCTGGTGACGGCTCGCGTCGAGGACGACCTCGCCTCGGAAGCCCGGGAAGTTCTCCGCAGCTCCGCGTCAGTCAACATCGCCGACCGCCGTAGTGAATACCAGGCGGGCGGATGGGCAGCGTTCGACCCGGCTGCCGGCGATTATTCGGCTGAAGATGTCGAGCGCGAGGCTGCGCGACGGCGGGAAGCATGAGCGTCGCCGGCGCCTGCGGTGCAACAGCAAAGCCCGTCAGGAGTTCGGCATGAAACGGGTGCTTTTGCCGCTGCTGCTGCTGATTATAGTCATGGCGCTCTGTTACTGGGCCTTCGTCTATGTCGGCACCGGCTGGCAAACAGCGCCCGTCAAACGCACACCAGAACAAAACCAAGGCGGGAATGCGCCGCAAGATACCTCGCCAGCCGCCGGCATCACGAAGAATCCCCAGGACGCCAGCAAAATGCCGGGAGTTCAGTAATTGTCGAAGCCCGTCACATCCTGGATCGCTACTCTCGCGGGACGAATTTGTTGAAGCGGCTGGTGCTGCCCTCCGAGGTCATGTCCTGGTGAACGAACATCAAGTTGTTGTCGTCCAGCACTTTGAAGAAATCTTCCCATTCGATCGGCTTCAGATCTACATCGCCTCCGCCGAAATCGACCCGCAGCATCGCGGCCTTCCCCGGCGCCGCGACGATGGCAGGCCTGCCCTCGCGCGCCTCGATCCATGCTCGGATCACTTCGTGATTTGAGGTCGTCATAGCCTCGCTCATTGCGGCCTCCTGTCGACGGTTTCCTCTCTCGAAAGAACCCGGAAGACATCCCGCTTGTTCCCGCCGCGCCCGGTTTCGCGAGATTCGCCGCAACCGAATATCCGCAGACGAAGAAGGGCCCGATGCCTGCATGCGGCAACGGGCCCTCGTAGGCCTTGATGGGACCCCGGATCGCTGGAGGGAGGGCGATCTTCTCTCGAACCGGCATGCGCTCGAAATGTTCCGGCAAAGTCCTGTGTTTCTATTGGTCGGATGAACACGTCAGAGTTTCACGGCACCTTCCCTCGCCCATAGCCGCAACCTGCGGCAAGCCTCGACGAACGAGCGCGCGGAACCGCCGCCATTAAGCTCGATGAGCCCCTCGTCCGCATCGGTCGCTACCCCGGCGCTTGCCAGCAGAGGTCCGGCCTCCGCGACGAAGCCGATGAACTTCAGATGGGCGAAGGCGTCAGACACGAAGTCCTTTGCGGCAGCATCTCTGGACAGCATGTCGGCGCCTTCCTCGGATACGAGCAGCACGACCGCGTCGAAGAGAACCGACGGTCCGCCGTCGATCATGTGGTTGGCTTCGATCCAGCTGCCATCCCCGGCCTCGACACCCCCCACCTTGCGCGCGACGATTTCCACCTTGGCGCCCTCCGCGTGCGCCGCATCCCGCACCGCTTGCAGAAGGCCGGAATCGATGCCGTCGCTGACGAGCACGCCCATCTTACGGCCCTTGAAGCTGTCCGGCCCGTTATTGATGATACTGAGTGCGGGCGACGGCTCGAGATCATCGCGAGTCGGCACGGCGGCATCGGCCGCGGGAGGCATCGTCTTGATGCCGAGCTTGTCGGCGACAGTGACCGCCAGCGTCTCGTCGATGTTGAGCAGATGGGAGATCATCCGCTCGCGGATGACTGGCGTCTCGACCTTGCTCAGTTCGAACGTCAAAGCCATCGCGATGTGACGCTGCTCAGGCTCGGTCTGACTGAGGAAGAATTGCCGGGCCTGGCTGTAGTGATCGGCGAAGCTCTCCGCCCGCAGCCGGACCTTCTGTCCCTCCTCCGCATCGGCAAAGGAGCGGAAGCCCCGCTCAGGCGCCTCGCGCGGCCCCTCGCCCCAGGAATTCGGCTGATAGTTGGCGCGGCCAGCCGGGTTGCGCATCGCCATGTGGCCGTCCTGCTGGAAATGATGGAACGGGCATTTCGGCGCGTTGATGGGAAGGTGGGTGAAGTTGGGGCTGCCCAGCCGCTTGAGCTGCGTATCGAGGTAGGAGAAGTTGCGTCCCTGCAGCAGGGGATCGTTGGAAAAATCGATGCCCGGCGGCACGTTCTGCGTCATGAAGGCGACCTGCTCGGTTTCGGCGAAGAAATTCTCCGGCATGCGATCGAGAACAAGGCGGCCGACCGGCAGCGGCTCGATGACCTCCTCCGGAATGATCTTGGTCGGATCGAGGATATCGAAGTCGAAACTCTCGGCGAAATCCTGGTCGAAGAGCTGCACGCAGAGCTCCCATTCCGGAAAATCGCCGGACCGGATGGCGTTCCAGAGGTCGCGACGGTGAAAATCGGGATCGGCGCCGTTGATCTTCACGGCCTCGTTCCAGACCACCGACTGCATGCCGAGTTTCGGCTTCCAGATGAATTTCACGAAGGTCGATTCATCCTTGGCGTTAACCAGACGGAACGTGTGCACGCCAAAGCCCTGCATGAACCGGAAGGACCGCGGAATGGCGCGGTCGGACATGATCCACATGATCATGTGCATCGATTCCGGAGTCAGCGAGATAAAATCCCAGAAATTGTCGTGCGCGGATTGGGCCTGCGGGAACGCCCTGTCTGGTTCCTCTTTCACGGCATGGACCATATCCGGAAACCTGACCGCATCCTGGATGAAGAAGACCGGGATGTTGTTGCCGACCAGATCCCAGTTCCCCTCCTTGGTGTAGAGCTTCACGGCGAAGCCCCGGACATCCCGCGCCAGATCAAAAGACCCTTTGCTGCCGGCGACGGTCGAGAAACGAACGAAGGCTGGCGTCTTTTCGCCGGCCCGCTGGAAGATATCGGCTTTCGTATACTGGGCGAGTGACTCATAGGTCTCGAAGAAGCCATGGGCGCCGTAGCCACGCGCGTGGACCACGCGTTCGGGGATGCGCTCATGATCGAAGTGGAAGATCTTTTCGCGGAAATGAAAATCCTCGATCAGCGTGGGACCACGTTCGCCGATCTTCAACGTGTTGTGGTCATCCGCGATCGGCGTACCAAGCGCCGTCGTCTGCACCTCGACCTCGCCTTCGGCCACCTGATGCAGTTCGCCGCCATTACCGCGGACAAGTTCCTGGTCATGAATCTCAGCCACGGTCGTAGCGTCGGCCGGGGAAGCTTTCTTCGGCATTGTCGGTGTCCCTTGTGCTCGCTGAAATGATGTTGCCGAACGAGCAATATGGGCGAATGTTCCAGCCGGTTTAGCGAGGCATGCCGTGGCGTGAGCTAGCTTGGAACAGCGTCCGATCCTTCCTCTGCTCCGCTGGCTTGGGACAGCCCGGGTTATCCGAGAGGATGCGCGAGCCGGCACCCTCTCTCGGTGCCAGGTAAGAGATTTCGGCGCCACCAGCGCTGCAGGAACTCGGCCATCAGGCTTTGAATTAGCTCTTCATCCGATTGCCCATGGAAGGTTTCACAGGCGAACAATGCCGGCCATGATTGTTCCGGAGTCGGCGCGATCAGAACGTCGTCACTGGCCGTCAATTCGGACGGGCTTTGCGCGCACGCAACGTGATCGCAGCGTCCAGCTTTCGCGCCAGTTCCAGCATGCGAGAAGGCGCTTCTTGGTGTGCCAACGCATCCAAAGCCACGGCTATTTCGCGCTCCACCTTTGTGGTGTCGGAAGACAACTCTTCCGGACTGAGCACTTCATCAACCTTCCGTGCCACTGCCTCTTCCTAACATAAGTTAACGACAGCACATTAACCCATTGGGGAAAATAAGGTTCCCGCCGACGACGTTCCGCCGTCGACGAGGCCCAAAACCTCTCGCCAGCAATTCGCCTTGATGACCATGGCGAATTGTCAGCCCGTGGCCGCTGGTGCCGTTCTCGCGATTTGAAAAAGAATGGCCGAGGGATGCCGCTACCGCGACGCGCTATCGCTATTAAGCCTCTTTGCAGCCCATCAGCGCCGAAGCCACCCTGTTTCTATTCCACCCGGCCCTCTCAGCCATTTCGATTAGTTTCGTCGAGGCGCGATGCGAGGGCATCTTGGCAATCACTATCATAATGGGCGGCATTGACCTCATGTTTGGGCGGTCTGATCCCGGTATCGGTTGTCGTCATCTATCATGAGTTCATGAAAGGGCGGCGGAATGCAGAGCGCCGAACTGCCGTCAGGCGCTCCGCCGGCATAAGCGTGAGTGGGGCGGCCGTTTCCGATAACGGGAGGTCCCGGTCTTCAACGAAAATGTCTTTCCGACGCGCGAAGGCCCACAAAAATGCTCCTCGCCGTCTCCGCGTCGATGTCTCCGGCCAAGACGGCCTTGCAAGCCCGAATGGCTGCCCCCTGCTCCGGGCTGTTGCCGCACCAGTCAACCGCGAATTGGTAGGCCTCGACCACCGTATTGAGTTGACGCGGGAAGTCCCAACCCGACCCACACGCGGACTGGTTTTTCGAAAGGTTTGGAAAGCATCGCGAGCTCCGTTACATCCCCGATGCCTTCAGGCTGTCAATCCACCACCGCGGCCGCTTGTGCCCGTCATCCAAGGCGGCGGAGCACTCACGTCCTCGACGATTTAGCAGACCTGGCAAAGCCGGAAAACGCGGACTGCGCCGACGTCAGCGGGTAATCACTGTCGAAGGCCCGCTGGCGAGCGCGAAGGGCGGTGTCGTAGATCGGACCGCGTTTATGCTTTGGCCATTCATACAAAATTCCAAAGCGTCTTCGAGACACGCGATCTCTTGGATGAGGCTGTTTTCACTTTTTACGAAAACAGGGCTGTCGAACATCCGATCGTTCATAAGATCCTCCAAATCGAACGAACAATTGAGCTTCCGGGCAGGCAAGGAGCCGACAGCGGTTACCTTGGTTCGCCGGACCAGGGTATGGGTTGGCTAACCATCCGCTAACCCATTGATTTTCTTTAGCACCCTCCGGGCCCACTGCAACCGTTGACCTTGTTGATGAAATTGCTTTCGGCCCGGGGGGGCGGGCTCGGCAGGGTGCCCGCGCGGCTCGATAGTTTGTCAGCTTCGTTCGCCGGAGCCTCGCATTTCCTCGATTTCTTCCGGCTCTTTGTCGTCCACTTCGGCGATCTCGTTGCGAGCCTCATCGTTCGCCTTGATCAGCTCATCGAGTTTCGCTTGGAGGGCTTGAGTGTCGCGATGCTCGGCCCTTTGGATAAGCAGCGTCATTGCCCACGTGATCAGCGTCGCGGCGCCGTGCCAGTCAAGCGTTTCCCGTTCAAAGACAAGCCAACAAACAGTGTAGCCGCCCAGAATCAAAAATGCCGCTGGCCGGGACGTCAACGTGCCGACCTTGGTCAGCGCTTCTCGAAGCTGCAATGTCGCCATGCGTGCGAACGGCTGAGAGCAATGCGGGTTCCCGCAAAGGCGGCTGGCGACGCGAGGTGCAGTGCCTCCCCACGCGTCGCCAAGCCAGGGTAGGCTTACTTGTTAAGTCCATTGGGCGCACGGTCTCCAGGCGACCCAGCAAGAAGCTGACCGTTTTCATCGTCGGTCATGGAATTTCGCGGGATGTTCGGGTTCCCAACCGTCCATCGATCCGTTCGTTCCTCGCGGTTTCGGATTAGCGGGAACCTCAGTGCCACGGTCCGGTTATCTCGCTGCGAGGAGATGCTCCATGAATGCGACGAAGGAATTCCTGCGCAGCTGGCTGGAAGAGAATGTCGGCAATTTGCTCGCCGATACCGCGGTCAGCGTTCCGATGCTGGCGCAGCAGTTCGAGCAGGACGCCGACGCCGCCGGCTACGGTCGCGAATTGCGGGAGCAGGAGGTCGGCAACATCGAAGAGGCCATCCAAAGCGCGCTTGATAAAACCGGCGCGGAAAATGCGAAGACGGAATCGAATTCCGATGAGGAGAATTCACTGGCACCGGTTATCGATGCCTTGGAAGCTGCCGATCCCGACCACGAGGCGCCGGACGACGCCGAGGGCCTGCGGTGAGGGTCAGCAGCGGCGGAACAAAGGCTGATGCCAAGGGTTTGGCACCGATTTGTCCATGGCAGCCATGCAGCCCTTCCGACGAACAGAGACGCATACGATGATGAAGTCCCCTGGAAAGAGCGATCCTGTCGGATCGGAATCAAGCAATAATCAGGCGAAGCGGCAAACAGAGACATTGCCGGAGCAAGACCCCGCGGAAGGATCGCGCAAGACGGTGGATCGCGAGTTGGAACGGCAAAAGCGCTCGCCTGGGGCTGAAGATCGAAAGTCCGGACGACAGGCGCTGCGGGATCAGGTCGACGAAGAGACCGAGCTGCCTCAGAAAGGGTCGGCCTGATCGCGAGCAGCGACGCGACTGCTCTCGTGACGACAAGGTCCAAGCGGAACCTGCTCCTGTTGCTTGCAGCGGCAACGGCTGGGCTGGCGCTCTACAACAATCTCCTCGCGAGACAGGCATTGGCCGGACGCCCGCTCGGGCGTTTCATCCACCTCCGCGGAACCAAGCTGCATTTCCTGGAAGCGGGCCACGGGCAACCGTTGCTGCTCCTGCACGGCAACGGCGCTTCGGCGGAGGACTTCACGACAAGCGGCATCTTCGACAAAGCCGCTGCGAAGTATCGTGTGCTTGCCTTTGACAGACCCGGCTTTGGGCTGAGCCCACGCCCGGTGGGCAGATTTTGGACCGCCGGCGCCCAGGCCGATCTCATCCAGGCCGCGGCCGAAAAACTCGGCGTCGAGCGCTATGTGGTTGTCGGGCATTCATGGGGAGCCGCCGTGGCGCTCGAGATGGCACGTCGGCACACCCGATTCGTCGCCGGTGTTGTCCTTGTCGCTGGCTATCACTATCCGCCGCCAAGGCTGGCGCTAGCCATCTCCGCGCTGCCGGCGGTCCCGCTGATCGGGACGGTATTGCGTCACGCCATACTGCCTTCGCTGGTCAGGCTGAACTGGCGCTGGGCGATGGAGAAGATATTCCACCCGGCAAGGGTCGCGACGCTTTTCGCGGCAACGACAAGCGGGCTGGCGAGCCGCCCCTCGCAACTGCGGTCCATCTCTGCGGAATCCTTCCTGATGCTGGCGTCGGCTCTGTTCCCCAATCGTCGATATGCCGACATCGCCATTCCTGTCGGCATAATTGCCGGCGCAGGTGATCAGCTGTTTGATGCCAAGGCCGAGGCGCTACGGCTGCACGCCGAGATAGACCACTCGCTGGTCGATATCGTCCGGGATGCCGGACATATGGTGCATCAAAGCAAGCCGCAGGCGGTTCTAGCAATGATCGACAAGGTTGCCGCTCTCGCGAGCGTTGCCGACCCGGTCTCTGAGGCCCCTATTCAAGTCTCCGGTTCCTAAGACACGTCCGCGTCGCCTTGCGACGAGCCATCCGGTCAGGAACCGGGTGGCTGCAGCAGGCCAGCGCATAAATCCCGGATGGCTTGAGGCAGGACCTCGAGAGCAAGCCTGCTGGATTGGCTGGAACGGCGTGGTGGCACGGTCGAGGACGATGCTTTCCCGAGCCGGGTCGATCTCGCACACCACATGAGGACAACGCAGTACGCCGGTCTCGTGACGAATTGGTGACTGCGATCGGTCTGCATCCAGAGGAGTACGGCACTCATTCGCTTCGGCGCGAAGGCTTCGATGATCTACAAGGCGACGGGCAATATCCGCACCATCCCGATCCTGCTCGGCCACTCAAGATTGAGAATACTGTCCGATATCTTGGCGTCGACGTGGAGGACGCACTGCTCTTGGCAGAGCGGACCGAAATCTGACGCTGGGCGGTCATCCGTCGCAGCGCGGATGACCGTTTCAGCTCCCGAGACTACGTTGCTTGTCTTGGGGTGGGAAGCGGAGGTGCAGGTTTCGGGCGATCACCCCGGGAAAGCTGCCCTGCATGTGGCAACGAGCTTCGGCGGCAACGCCTATGTTGGCCGTAGTCTTGCGCTCTAATCGTTGACCAAAAGCTGTCGTGGCCAAGCCCATTGCCCAATTCCCTCAGGCAATTACTGCTCAGAGTGTCAGGTTCACCGCTCCAGGCAGATTGCCACTCCTTGTCCGCCGCCGATGCAGAGCGATGCCAATCCTTTTTTCGCGTCGCGGCGGACCATCTCGTGCAGTAGCGTCACCACGATGCGGCAGCCGGAGCCGGCCAGCGGATGTCCAAGCGCGATGGCGCCGCCGTTAATGTTGATAATGTCCTCGTCCCAGCCCATCTCACGATTGACCGCGATGGCCTGCGCGGCGAAGGCCTCGTTGATCTCCATCACGTCGAGGTCGGACGCCCGCCAGCCGGCCTTGTCGAGCGCGCGGCGCGAGGCCGCCACCGGTCCGAGGCCCATGTCCATCGGTTCGACACCGGCGCAAGCATAAGACGCGATGCGGGCGAGGGGGGTCAGGCCGAGTTCCTTCATCCGCGCCTCCGACATCACCAGCACCGCCGCTGCCCCGTCGTTGAGGCCTGACGAGCTGCCTGCCGTGATCGTTCCCCCCACATCGAAGACCGGTCTCAGCCGGCGGAGGCCTTCCATGGTGGTGGAAGGATTGGGATGCTCGTCACGCTCGACGACAAGGTCACCTTGCCTGGCCTTGATCGACACCCGCGCAATCTCGTCGTCGAACCTGCCAGCCCGGATGGCGGCGTCCGCCTTCTCCTGCGAGCGCAGCGCGAAGCGGTCCTGTTCCTCGCGGGTGATCTGGTAGCGCTGCGCCAGCGCTTCGGCGGTTACGCCCATATGCACCTGATGGAAGGCGTCCCACAGCCCGTCGGTGATCATCGAATCCTTGACGGTCCGGTCGCCCATGCGGATGCCGGCGCGGGCGCCGTGAATGAAATGCGGCGCCGAGGTCATCGAATCCTGCCCGCCGGCGATCACGCAATCGGCGTCGCCGCAGCGAATGGCCTGCGCGGCGAGATGGATCGACTTCTGGCCGGCGCCGCAGACTTTGTTGACGGTCATGGCGGGGACGCTGACCGGCAGGCCTGCCTTGAGCGCGGCCTGTCGCGCCGGATTCTGCCCGGCGCCGCCGGTCAGCACCTGGCCCATGATCACTTCGCTGACGGCATCGGGCGCGAGCTGCGTTGCCGTCAGCATCGCCTGGATAAGCTGCGCCCCCAGCTCCGCCGCCGAAAGGCTGGCGAACGCGCCGTTCAGCTTGCCGATGGGAGTCCGCTTCGCGGCAACGATATGCACGGCATCCATAGTCTGCTCCTCCGCCAGCGCTGTCCACGTGGTCGCGATCGCAGCTTGACATTCTGGTTATAACCAATAATCTGAAACGCATCGGCAGGCAAGGCCGCGGTGTCGAGCCGGGCCTGCGTTGCGGGAGGAAATCCATGTCATCCGTGCTTTGGACGCCGGCGCCGGCCGCGTTCCAATCGTCCAACCTTGCGCGCTTTTCGATAGCCAACGGCTTCGACCCGCGCCACTACGAGACGCTGCATCGCTGGTCGGTCGGCGATCCTGGCGCGTTCTGGCGCGCGGTGTGGGATTTCGCCGAGGTCATCGGCGAGTCCGGCGCGATCGCCTTCCTGCGCGACGACAATGCGCCGATGACCGGGAGCCGCTTCCTGCCGGGGGCATCGCTCAATCTTGCCGAAAACCTGCTGTGTGGCGACGGCGAGAGGGTCGCAGTGATCGAGGCCGACGAGAGCGGCCATTTCCGGACCGTCACGCTTGCCGAATTGCGCCGGCTCGTGGCTAGAATGGCCGACGGCCTGCGCGCGGCCGGTATCGCCAAGGGCGATTGTGTCGGCGGCATCCTGCCCAATCGCGTTGAAGGTCTCGTCGCATTGCTGGCGACGCTTTCCGTCGGCGCCGTCTGGTCGTCCTGCTCGCCGGATTTCGGCGCCACCGCGATCGCCGACCGTCTTGGCCAGATCGGCGTCAAGGTGCTGTTCGCAGCATCTCGCTATCGCTATGCGGGCAAGGAGCACGACATCTCCGGCAGATTGGCCGAGATCGTCGCCGCGATGCCGACGGTGACGACGCTGGTGCTGACCGGCGAATCCGGCCTCAGGCCGGACTGCGCGGCAGATTGCGTTGCGTTCGACGATTTCGGCGGCGACGGCCCGCTGACCTTCGAGCGTGTGCCCTTCGACCATCCGGCCTATGTGCTCTACACCTCCGGCACGACTGGTGCGCCGAAGGCGATCGTCCATCGTACTGGCGGCGTTCTGCTCCAGCACCAGAAGGAGCACCTGCTGCACGGGGACGTCCGTCCGGGCGACGTCATGAGCTGGTACACCAACACCGCCTGGATGATGTATCACTGGCTGATCTCAGGCCTTGGCTGCGGGGCGACGGTAGTGCTCTATGACGGCGCGCCGATCCTGAAATCGCCCGCTGGCCTCGATCCCAGTCCGCTCTGGACAATGGCGGAGCGCGCCAACGTTACGCATTTCGGCACCAGTCCGAAGTATCTCGCGACACTCGCCGTTGAAAATTACGCGCCTGGGCGATTGCACGACCTCTTGTCGCTGCGGTCTCTGCTGTCGGCCGGCGCGCCGGTTTCGCCCGGACAGTTCGACTGGGTCTACGAGCATGTGAAGCGCGATATGATCTTCGCCTCCATCTCCGGCGGCACCGAGATCATCGGCTGCTTTCTGCTCGGATCGCCGATACATCCTGTGCGGCGTGGCGAGTTGACCGTGAAAGGGCTCGGCCTCGCGGTCGGCGTGATGGACGAGCGCAACGCGCCGATCATCGGCCGGCAGGGCGATCTCGTCTGCACCGAGCCATTCCCGTCCATGCCGCTGACCTTCTGGGGCAAGGACGGCGACGCGCGCTATCACGCCACCTACTTCGCCGTCCGCCGCGAGATCTGGACGCATGGCGACGTCGCCGAAATAACGGCTTATGGCTCGGGGATCATCCACGGCCGCTCCGACACGACGCTGAAGCCCGGCGGCGTGCGCATTGGCACCGCCGAGATCTACGCGGCCTGCGAGAACTTCGCCGAGATCGAGGATTGCCTAGTCTTTGGGGCGCCGGTCGAGGGCGACGAAGAAATCGTGCTCTGCGTCAAACTCAATGACGGTTTTGAACTGACCTCCGAGCTTGCCGAGCAAATCCGCAGGGCGATCCGCGAAGGCGCGTCGCCGCGCCACGTGCCGCATCGCATCCACGCGGTGCAGGCCGTGCCTTACACGCTGAACGGCAAGCGCGTCGAGGGCGCCGCCCGCACCACGCTCGAAGGCCAGCCGGTCAAGAACATGGCTTCGCTCGCCAATCCGGCTTGCTTGGAGGAATACCGCGCGCTCGACCGGAGCAAGGCGGCATGATCCAGTCGAAGGGAGCGATCGTCGGCATCGGCGAGTTGAAGCCGCAGCGTCTGACCCGCGGCGTGACGACGCTGGAGATGATCGCCGAGGTTTCGCGCCTGGCGGTGCTCGATGCGGGCTTGGAGCCGGGCGCGATCGACGGGCTGCTGGTCGGGCCACAGGTCGGCGAGACGCCGCAGCATGTCCCGGCAACCATCGCCGAATATCTGGGGTTGGCGCCGAACATGGCCAATGTCGTCGATCTCGGCGGCGCGTCCGGCGCCGGCATGGTCTGGCGCGCGGCGGCCGCGATCGAGGCCGGCATGTGCGAGACGGTGCTGTGCGTGCTCGCCAACAACCGAGAGGAGGCAGCACCCCGCTCGCCCAATCGCAATCCGATCCGCGAGTTCGACGTGCCCTTCGGCGCCTCGGGCGCCAACATCTCCTACGCGCTGCTGATGCAGGCGCATATGGCGGAATACGGCTCGACCGCGCGGGACTTCGCCATGATCGCCGCGGCGGCGCGCGCCAACGCCCAGCTCAATCCCGACGCCATCTTTTTCGGCAAGCCTGCCGATGTGGAAGCGGTGCTGGCCTCGCCGATGATCGCCTCGCCGCTGCATCTTCTCGAAATCGTCATGCCGGTCGCCGGCGGTGAAGCGGTCGTCGTCACGTCTGCCAAGCGCGCGCGGTCGTTGCGCAAGCTGCCCGTGCATCTGTTCGGCGCCGGCGAGAAGGTCACGCATCGCGCCGTGAGCCAGGCGCCGAGCCTGACCTCCGGTCCGCTGAAGGGCGCCATGGCGCGGGCCTTCGCGCAGTCCGGCACGCATGCCGACGAGATGCATCTTCTGTCGCTCTACGATTGCTACACGAACATGGTCGCGACGACGATCGAGGATGCCGGCCTCTGCGGGCCGGGCCAGTTCGGCGCGTGGCTCGGCGACCACGACCTTTCCCACAAAGGTGACAAGCCGCTGAACACGCATGGCGGCCAGCTTGGCTTCGGCCAGCCCGATCTCGCCGGCGGCATGACCCATGTTGTCGAGGCGGTGCGCCAGCTGCGCGGCGAGGCGGGCGAACGCCAGATCGGCGAGGCCGGGCTCGCGCTGGTCACCGGCAATGGCGCGACGATGAGCGAAGCCACAGCGCTCGTGCTGGGAGCCGCCTGATGTCTGTCGATTTGAGCACGCTTAAGACCGCCGGCCCGACGATCACCGCGCTGACCAAGCCGTTCTGGGATGCCGCCGCCGAAGGCCGGCTGACCATCCAGCACTGCGAGGATTGCGGCAAGGCTGTCTTCTATCCGCGCCCGATCTGCCCGCATTGCTGGGGCGGGCGTCTGGTTTGGAAGGACGCATCGGGCAGGGGACGGCTGAAATCCTTTTCGGAAGTGCACAAGCCAGGGCATCCCGGCTGGCTGCCGGCGGCACCCTACGTGGTCGGTCTGGTCGAGTTGGCCGAAGGCCCGACGATACTGAGCTTCATCCTGCCCGGCACACGGCCGCGACAGGTCGGGGCCATGCTCCGGCTTGCGCCCACAGCCATCGGTGGCCGCGTCCTGCCGGCCTTCAAACCAGTCGAACCCGGAGCAGAGGAGAAGCCGCAATGAGCACCGAGACGAAAGACGGTTGGGTGGGTGTCGTGAAGGGCCGCCCGCAGGTAGGTGCCTTCGCCGAGCGCACGCGCCGCACGAAGATGAGCGACATCGAGGCCTTCACCGACATCACCGGCGACCGCAATCCGCTGCATTACGATCGCGCGCTGGCCGAGAAGTCGGTGTTCGGCAAGCTGATCGTCCAGGGCGGCGTCACGTCTGGTATTCTCAATGCGCTGGTGGCTGAGGATCTGCCCGGCCCAGGAACCGTGTTCCTCGAAGTGGCCTGGAAGTTCGTCAAGGCCGTCGGCGTTGACGAGGAGATCACCGGACGCGTGGAGGTCAAGGAAGTGCGGCACGACAAGCCGATCTGCAAGATCGAGACCAGCGTGCGCAATGGCCAGGGCGAGCTCTGCCTCACCGGCTCGGCGACGGTCTTCACCGTGCCGCTGCAAGGCGCATGAGCACGGTCGGCGATGGCCGGCTTGGCATGGCGGCCGACAGCGAGCGCTGGCGGGTGCTGTCGCTGCTTTGCCTGGCGGTCGTCCTGTCGCTGACCACCTGGTTTTCGGCCACCGCGATCCTTCCCGAACTGAAGCGGGAGCTGGCACTGGGCGCGAGCGCCGAGGCCTGGCTGACCAATGGCGTCCAGGTCGGTTTCGTCCTCGGCGCGCTGGCGGCGAGCTTTGTCAACCTCCCCGATCTTGTGCGGCTCGGCCGCCTGATGGCGGCCGCGGCCCTTGTCGCCGCGCTCGCCAATGCCAGCCTGCTGCTTCATACTGGGCCGGGCGGCGTGATCGCCGCGCGCATCGTCACCGGCGCCGCGCTTGCCGGCGTCTACCCGCCGGCGCTGAAGCTGGTCGCCACCTGGTTCACGCGCGACCGGGGCCTTGCGCTCGGCGCGGTCATCGGCGCGCTCACCATCGGCTCGGCGCTGCCGCATCTCTTCCGCGCCGTCTCGACCGCGCTCGACTGGCGGCCGGTGGTCGCCGCCGCCAGCGTGGCCACTGCGGCAGGCGCGCTGCTGTTCCTACTGTTCGCCAAGGAAGGCCCCTATCCCTTCGGCAAGGCTATCTTCGAGCCCTCGCGCATCGGCCAGGTGTTTCGCGAAAAGCCATTGCTGCTCGCCAATCTCGGCTATCTCGGTCACATGTGGGAGCTCTACGCCATGTGGGCATGGCTGCTTGCCTATACGCGGGCGGCGTTCGACGCGCAGGCGATCGGCACGGCGGTTGCCGCTTCACTCTCGACCTTCTTCGTCGTCGCGTCCGGCATTCTCGGCTGCCTGCTCGGCGGCTATCTTTCGGACCGCGTCGGCCGCACGGCGACCACCGCCGGCATGATGATCGTGTCGGGCGGCTGCGCATTGCTGATGGGCTTCCTGTTCACCGGTCCGCTCTGGCTGTTCATGCTGGTGGCTATCGTCTGGGGCGTTTCGGTGATCGGCGATTCGGCGCAGTTCTCCGCAGCCGTCACCGAGCTTGCCGACCGCCGCTTCGTCGGCACAGCGCTCTCGGTGCAGCTGGGCGCCGGTTTCGCGCTGACGGTGCTCGCCATCTGGCTGACGCCGCGCTTCGCCGACTTCATGGGCGGCTGGCGCTGGGCCTTCCTGCTGTTGGTTCCCGGACCGCTGCTGGGAGCAGCCGCGATGCTATGGTTGCGAAACTTGCCGGAGAGCGAGAAAATGGCTGGCGGGCTCCGTTAGGAGCCGCTGCTGCGCGTTGAATCGCGGCAAACATTCATACCGGGCGGTTTGCCCGCAGCCTGAAGACCGATGATGGAACAAGCAACCAGAATGCGCGGGCGTCCTCGTTACGACCAGGAAGATGCCGAGGCGGCCGAGGCTTTCCGCTCGATCGGCTCCAAGGTCAAGCTCAACCGCGACGAGGCCGCACCCCTCTGGGTGCAGTTGCGCAACCAGGTCGAGGAAGCGATCAACACCGGCCTGCTGGCCGCCAATTCGCGCATTCCCTCCGAACAGGCGCTTTGCGATTTCTTCGGCGTCTCGCGCCCTGTCGTGCGCGCTGCGATCGGCTCGCTTTCCAACGAAGGGCGCATCATCAAGATGCCGCGCAAGGGCATGTTCGTCGCGGCACCCCGCGAGCATGTCGACTTCATGACCGCCAATCTCGGTGTGTTCGACGACCTGACCGCCAAAGGCCACAAGGTCTCGACCCGCACGCTGGAGATCTACCGCTGCCCGCCGAACGAGAAGGAGTCGAAGGTTTTCGGCATTCCCGCCAATGGCAGCGTGGTCCGCATCAGCCGCGTCTACATGACCGACGGCGCGCCGATCACCATGACGCGCATCAGCCTGCCGGGACATCGGGTACCGGGCCTGGAGAACATCCTGTCGGAAAACCAGTCGATCTTCGGCACCATCCGCGCCGTCTTCGGCCTGACCGTGAAGCGCGCCGACCGCTGGCTGCGCGCCGCCCTGCCCACCAAGGAAGAGGCCGATGAGATGGGCGTCGCCGCCAACACGCCGCTGATCGAGATCGAGTCGATCGCTTATGACGCCGACGGCGCCGCGCTCGAATATTATGAGGCCTTCTACAACTCCTCCGTGGCTCGCATCCACATGGCGGTCGAGCAGCCTTCGGCGACGGTGAATGGCGTCGACCGCACCTGATCATGGATCATTCAAAAAAGATTGCTGTTTTCTGGTTATAACCAGATTGACGGACCCCGGAAGCTTCTGTAACGTGCTCGCCATGGGGTCGGGAGGAGCCTGACCCCGGAGGCATTATCAGGACCGGTCGGCTTGCGGCGCTGCCTCGGCGGCGAGGGCGAAATGTTGCCCGCGCTCGAGCCTGTCCTGATGGAGGACGTGCATGGATTACCGGTCGCAATTCGACCTGACGGGCGAGGTCGCCGTCGTCACCGGCGGCGCCAGCGGCATCGGCTTGGAGGCCGCTAAGGCGCTCGGAACTTGCGGCGCGAATATCGTCCTGCTCGACATGAATGCGGATGGGCTGAAGGCCGGCGCCGAGGCGCTCGAGTCCGCCGGTGTCGTAAGCGTCGATGGCCGCGTGCTCGACGTCACCAATCCGGAAGCCGTCGAGGCGATGGCTGCCAAGGTCGTAGCTGACTTCGGCAAGGTCGATATCCTGGTCAACAGCGCCGGCATCGCGCGCCTCAACACCGCGCTCGACACGCCGGACGAGGAATGGCGCCTGGTGATGGATGTCAACGTCAACGGCGTCTACTGGGCCTCGCGCGCTTTTGGCCGCTCGATGGTCGCCCGCAAGAAGGGTTCGATCGTCAATCTGGGCTCGATGTCGGGCCTGATCGTCAACCGTCCGCAGACGGCGCCGTCCTATATGGTAAGCAAGGGCGCCGTGCACATGATGACCAAGGCGCTTGCGGTCGAGTGGGCGAAATCGGGCGTGCGCGTCAACGCGCTGGCGCCGGGCTATGTCGGCACCGAGATGACGCTGAAGATGCGCGAGCGTCCCGAGCTCTTCAACACCTGGATCGACATGACGCCGATGGGGCGCTTGGGCACGCCGCAGGAGATCGCCTCGGCGATCCTGTTCCTGGTCTCGCCGGCCTCGAGCTACGTCACCGGCGCGATCCTGTCGATCGATGGCGGTTACACGGCCTGGTAGTTGGCCTCGCAAGGATTGGTATATCGCATGACCCTTTCGGACCTCGAGGCGCGCCAGGCAATCATCGATGCCTGCATCCAGATGAACGCGCTGGGCATCAACCAGGGCACATCCGGCAACATCAGCCGGCGCCATGGCGAGGGCATGTTGATCTCGCCGACCAGCACGCCCTATGACACGCTGCAGCCGGAGGACATCGTCTTCATGGGGTGGAACGGCGAGGTCGACGGGCGCCTGCCGCCATCCAGCGAATGGCGCTTCCATCTCGACATCATGAAGGCGCGGCCCGAGGTCAACGCCGTCGTCCACGCCCATCCGACCTACTGCACCACGATCGCCATCATGGGCAGGAAAATACCGGCGATCCATTACATGGTCGCGGTCGGCGGCGGCAGCGACATACGCTGCGCGCCCTACGCCACCTTCGGCACGGCCGAGCTTTCGGCGCATGCGGTGGAGGCGCTGCGCGACCGCAAGGCCTGCCTGCTTGCCCAGCACGGCATGATCGCCGTCGGATCGAGCCTCGCTCAGGCCATGTGGCTTGCCGTCGAGGTCGAGACGCTGGCGCGCCAGTATCACGGCGCCCTGCAGATCGGAGAGCCGCCGGTGCTGTCCGACGAGGAGATCGAAAACGTCATCAAGCGCATGGCGAGCTACGGTCTGCGCGACGAGGAGGCCGCCGCCTGAGCGGCGGCAATCAGGCAGAATCCTCCGGAAGGCCCGGAGCGATTAACAAGGGAGGAAATGAAATGACCAGATCCATGAAAGGGCTCGTCAAGGCACTCGCCCTGGGATTGGCGGTGGCTTACAGCCTTGCCGCCGTCTCGGGCGCAACCGCCGAGGAGCTGTCGCTCAAGGGCAAGCGCATCGGCGTCTCGGCCATCGGCACGGACCATTATTGGGACCTGATGGCCTTCAAAGGCATCCAGGACCGCGTCAAGGAGCTCGGCGGCGAAGTCATCGCGCTCGACGCCGGTCGCAAGGACCAGCAGCAGATCGCGCAACTGCAGACGCTGATCGCGCAGAAGCCCGACGCCATCATCGAGCAGCTCGGCAATCTCGAAGTGCTGAACCCGTGGCTGCAGAAGATCCGCGATGCCGGCATCCCGCTGTTCACGGTCGATACCGCCACCCCGCACGCCATCAACAACACCACCTCCAACAATTACAATATCGGCGCCGAGATCGCCTTGCAGATGGTCGCCGACATGGGCGGCAAAGGCAATGTGCTGGTCTTCAACGGCTTCTACAGCGTGCCGGTCTGCAAGATCCGCTACGACCAGCTGAAATATGTGCTGACCTCGTTCCCGGATGTGAAGATCGTCGAGCCCGAGCTGCGCGACGTTATCCCCAACACGGTGCAGAGCGCCTATTCCAACGTCACCGACATGCTGACCAAGTCGCCCGAGAAGGGCTCGATCGGCGCGGTCTGGGCTTGCTGGGACGTGCCGCAGATCGGCGCCACGCAGGCGGTCGAAGCCGCCGGCCGCAACGAGGTCAAGACCTATGGCATCGACGGCAGCCCGGAAGTCATCAAGATGGTGATGGATCCGAAGTCGTCCGCCGGCGCGGTGGCAGCGCAACAGCCCTATGAGATCGGCAAGACCTCGGTCGACAACGTCGCCAAATACTTGGCTGGCCAGAAGGTGCCGCCCTTCACTTTCGTGCCTTCGGTGCTGATCAACAAGGAAAACGCCGCCGAAAAAGGAAAGCCGTTCCTCGACGCCGCCGAGAAGGCAGGCGTTAAATAGGACGGAACGAAACGACGGGCAGCCCAACGACTGTGGCTGCCCGTCATATCCAACCAGGATTGACGGCCATGCAGACAGCAAAGCGTGACATTGCTGTATCGATGACGGGCATATCGAAGCGGTTCGGACCGGTTCGCGCGCTGGAAAACGCCAACCTCGAGATCGCGCGCGGCTCGATCCTCGGCCTTGTCGGCCAGAACGGTGCCGGCAAGTCGACTATCATCAAGGTGCTGGCCGGCATCATCAAGCCGGACAGCGGCACTATTCTCATCAACGGCGAGACCGTCAGCACGCTGACGCCGGCTTCGGTCGAAAAGCTCGGCGTGCATTTCATCCACCAAGACAGGCTTTTGGTGCCGACCGCGACCGTCGGCGAAGCTGTCTTCCTCGGCCACGAAATCGGCCTCGGCCCGTTCGTCAGCCGCCGCGCCATGGAGCGCAGGGCCGCGGACCTGTTGAAGCGCTTCTTCGGCATGGAATTGCCAGCGGGAACTCTTGTGAAAGACCTGACGACCGCGCAGCAGAAGGTCGTGCAGATCACCCGCGCGCTGGCTCAGAAAGCGTCGGTGCTGGTGCTCGACGAGCCGACCGCGGCATTGGTCAAACGCGAGGTCGACAGCCTGTTCGACGTGCTGCGCCGGCTGCGCGACGACGGCATCGCCGTGGTCTTCATTTCCCACTACATGCAGGAGATCGAGAAGCTCTGCGACCGCGTCACCGTGATGCGCAACGGTACCGATGTCGGCACGGTCGATCCGCGCCAGACGTCGATCAACGAGATCATCTCGATGATGATCGCCCGCGATGTCGGCGAGATGTTCCCGAAGCGCTCGGTCACTCTAGGCGCCCCGGTTCTGGAGGTTTCCTCCCTCCGCCTCGGCGGCAGCTTCGAGAATATCGGCTTCAACGTGCGCGCCGGCGAGATCGTCGGCCTCACCGGCCTGCTCGGCTCCGGCGCCAAGGAAATCGTCCAGTGTCTGTTCGGCCTCAAGACCGCCGATGGCGGCCAGGTCAAGGTCGAGGGTAGGGAGCTTGCGTTGTCGACGCCGGTCAAGGCGGTGCGCGACGGCATTGCGATGCTGCCGGAAGATCGCCGCGCGCATGGAGTGGCGCTTGGCCTGTCGGTGCGCGAGAATATTTCTTTGGCCAGCCTGCGCCGCTACTCCAGGAGCGGCATGGTCAGCCGCGGCTTGGAGAACAAGGCGGTCGACGGCCTGATCAAGGAACTGTCGATCAAGACGCCGCATCGCGACGCGCTGGTGCGCGAGCTCTCTGGCGGCAACCAGCAGAAGGTGGCTTTGGCCAAATGGCTGAGCTGCCAGTCGCGCGTCTATGTGCTGGACGAGCCGACAGTCGCCGTCGATGTCGGCGCCAAGGTCGAGATCTACAATCTGTTGAACCGATTGGCGGGAGAGGGCGCGGCGATCCTGCTTCTGTCCTCCGACCTGCTCGAACTGGTCGGCGTCTGCGACCGCGTTCTGGTCGTCTATCGCGGCAGGCTCGCCGGCAGCTTCTCCGGTCCTTCGATGAACAGCGACGCGCTGCTGGCGGCTTCGTCCGGTGCGCGCTCGATCACCGGTGGAGTGGCCGCATGAGCGCGACTGTTCTCCACACCGAAGTCGGCGCGTCCGATGAAAAGCAAGCCGCCGCCAAGAGCGCGGGTCGGCGCTTCGGCGCGCTGGTCGTGCGGCTTGGCGCGATCGCCGCCTTCGCCGCGATCATGGCCTATTTCGTCATCTTCGCGCCGGGCTTCACCTCGACCTTCAACCTGATCAATGTCGTCGAGCAGTCGGCGATCCTAGGCGTGCTCGCCTATGGCATGACGGCCGTCATCATCGGCGGCGGCTCCGATGTCACCGAAGGCGGCATCGACCTGTCGATCGCCGCCAATATGGGGCTCTGCGCCGCCGTCTACGCAACACTTTTGTCGATGGGCTATGGCGACTTTCTTTCGGTGCTCGCTGCCATCGCCGTCGGCATGGCGGTCGGCGCGTTGAACGCCCTTGCCGTGGTCGGCCTCGGCATCCTTCCCCTGCTTGCGACGCTTGCCGTCCTCAATGTCGCGGCCGGCATGGAACTCACGCTCACCCAGAACACGGTCGTCGGCGCATCCTCGCCGCTGCTCGGGGTGCTGGTTTCGGGAAGCTTCCTCGGCATCTCGGCGCTTGCCTGGGCGCTGATCGTCTTCTCCGCTATCATGATCGCAGTCGTCCACGGCACGGCATTCGGGCTCAGGCTCTACGCTGTCGGCGGTCATCCCGAGGCAGCGCGGGCGGCCGGTATCGGCGTCCCCTTCTACGTCTCCTTCACATACATCCTCAGCGGCTTCTGTGCTGCTGTAGCGAGCATCCTCACCGTCTCTCGCCTGTCGGCCAGCACACCCGGTTCCGGCGAGCTGCTCCTGTCAGTGCTGGCGGCGGCATTGCTCGGCACGGTCTTTTCCCGCCGCTTGGTGCCGACCATGGGCGGCACGCTGCTCAGCGTGCTGTTCATCGGCCTTCTGGCCAACGGCTTCCAACTGCTCAACGTCTCCAGCTATTGGGTCAACGGGGTGCAGGGTGCGCTGATCCTGCTGGTGGTGGCGATCACGTCCTTTGCCCGCGGTTCGGAGGGTTCGCGATGAGTGTCTCGGCCAACGAGAACGCAGCCAAGGCGAGCCTGCGCGGCTTCCTCGCCAAATACAGCGTGCTCATTGCCTTCGCGGCCATCGTCATCTTCTTTTCGGTGGCGAGCCCGACCTTCCTGACGCCGGCCAATCTCTTCAACGTGCTGGTCAACAACGTCGTCATGCTGGCGATCGTGGCGCTGGGGCTCACCATCGTCATCTCGTCGGGCGGCATCGACCTTTCGGTCGGCGTGTCCGTCGACATGGCAAGCATGATCTTCGTCATGCTGCTGGCCGCCGGCTACAGCGGCGCGGTCGGCGTCGCGGGCGGGCTCGGCGCCGCGCTGATCGTCGGCCTGCTGAATGCGATCCTTATCACCAGGCTCAACATCAGCCCCTTCCTGGCGACGCTCGGCGTGCTCTTCATCGGCCAGAGCACGCAGCAGCTCGCCACCAGCGGCGGCCAGCCGATCTATCTCACAAGCGGCTATGCAGCAGACCAATTCAACGCCATTGCCCGCACCGCTATGTTCGGAATACCGACGCCGGTCATCGTGCTGATCGTCCTGGCGATCGCGGTCCATCTCCTGCTGCATCGCTCGGTCTTCGGCCGCTATGTCCAGGCCATGGGCGCCCAGCCCGGCGTCGCCTGGTATTCCGGCATCCGCGTGCCGCGCGAATTGTCGATGGTGCATGTGCTGTGCGCGCTGCTTGCCGGCATCACAGGTATATTGTTGTCCGCGACGGTGAAGTCCTACGTGCCGCTGTCGGGCAACGCTTTCCTGCTCGACGCGATCGGCGCCACCTTCATCGGCACGACGCTCAGCCGCGAGCGCAAGCCCTCGGTGATCGGCACGCTGCTCGGCGTGTTGCTGCTCGCCATCGTCAAGAACGGGCTGCTGCTCGTCGGCTGGAATTTCTACTGGCAGCAGGTCGGCATCGGCGTGCTCGTCTTCCTGGTGCTGGCCGCAAGCTTCGGCCTGCGCCGCGCCGCCCATTGAGTTCGAAAGGTCCAGTCAGCCATGCCACAATTCGACGTCAGCTCGATCGGCTTCTACGTCCTCGACATCCTGGGACGGCCGGTCTCGCGCATCCCCGAAGGCGGCCGCGCCGACTATATTGAGGAGATCCGCATGACTGTCGCCGGCACGGCCGGCGCGACCGGGATGGCCTGCGCCATCCTCGGCCTGAAGACCCGGGCTGTCACCACGCTCGGCAGCGACGACATGGGCGACTGGTTCCTGGCCAAACTTCAGAAATATGGGCTGGAGACGAGCCTTGTGCGCCGTGACGGCAGCGTCCAGACGTCATCCACCATCCTGCCGGTGCGGCCGAACGGCGAGCGGCCAGCCTTGCATGTTCCCGGCACCGCCACCCTGTTCGAGGTCGCCGATGCCGATCTCGACGCGGCGCTCGACGCCACCGTCGTCCATGTCGGCGGCACCGGCCTCCTGAAGCGCTTTGACGGCGAGCCGACCGTCAGGCTCTTGAAGCGCGCCAAGGAGCTTGGCCGCGTCACCACTTTCGATCTCATCCAGGCGACGCCGGAGACCTGGAAGCTGGTCGAGCCGTGCCTGCCCTACATCGACTATTTCGTGCCCAGCATCGACGAGGCCGGTGAGATGGCGCATGACCGCGATCCGGCCAGCGTCGCCGCCTTCTTCAAGGCGAGGGGCGTGAAGAACTGCATCCTCACGCTCGGTGCCGGCGGCGTCTATGTCTCGCCCGAGCATCGCGAGGATTTCCATCTGCCGGCCTTCGAGGTCGAGGTGTTCGACACCACGGGCTGCGGCGACTCCTTCACCGCCGGCATCATCGTCGGCATCGTCAAAGGCTGGGACCTGAGGCAGTCCGCACGCTTTGCCAGTGCCGTCGCCGCCAAGGTGGCGATGGGGCTCGGCTCCGACGGCAAACTCGTTTCGTTCGACGACACGATCGCGGCGATGAACTCGCTCCCGGTCAAGACATCAAAGGTGGAACCAGCATGACCATTCTTCCTGAGGCCAAGGGCAAGACGGCTCTCGTCACCGGCGCCAGCCGCGGCATCGGCAGGGCGCTCGCAAAGGGGCTCGCCGAAGCGGGCTTCGACGTCGCCATCACCGATCTGCACTCGCAGGCGGCCGAGCTCGACGTGACCAAAGGCGAGATCGAGGCGGCCGGCCGCAAGGCCTATGTCTACACGATGGACGTCAGCAAGAAGAAGGACATCGACGCCACCGCGCAGGCGCTGCTCAAGGCTGCCGGAAGCATCGACGTGCTGGTCAACAATGCCGGTATCCTCAAGCCCAGCCTGCTGCAGGATCTCGACGAGGCCAATTGGGACGCGCATTTCGACGTCAACGCCAAGGGCGTGCTGATGATGTGCCAGGCGGTGCTGCCGCATATGCGCGCCAGGAAGTCGGGCAGGGTGATCAACATCGCCTCGATCGCCGGCCGGCAGGGCGTGCCGACGCAGGGCCACTACGCCGCGACCAAGGCGGTAGTGATCACGCTCACCCGCGTGCTGGCGCAGGAGGTCGGCATGGACGGCGTCACCGTCAACGCCATCTGCCCAGGCATCATCCTGACCGAGATGGGCAAGAACAATCTGGGCAGCGAAGCGGCGATCCGCCATTGGGAGGATGTCGCGGCGCTGAAGCGCCTCGGCGCGCCGGAGGACATCATCGGCCCGGTCTTGTTCTTCGCCTCGGATCTGTCGGCCTTCGTCACTGGGCAGGCACTCAACGTGGACGGCGGCATCTACTACCACTGACTACTCTCTGAGGTGGCCTGCGTGATCGCCATATCCGCTTCGCTCCGAAGCCGTCGAGACTATGAGGGCTGGAAGGTCGGCTTCGTAGTTTAGCTCAACCATCCCCTGACCGGACCTTCCGCTTCCGCGAAGAGTTTCGGGCGCCGGCAAGCGTACGAAGTCCCGAGGAAGGAACCCGCGGGCCACAGGTGATGGCTATGGGGATTTCGGATTTTGGCAGATGTCGGCAATGGCGCGACCCGGGAACTCTGGGGTGAATACGGACAGACCGCTTCGTTGCGCCTCCGCGCGGTGATGGCGGGACGGTGGGCGGCTGGGCGCGGCTCTGTCGGAGTCGATCATCACCATAGACGTGTGTCGATCCGCTGCCGGAGGCTGAGTGCCCGCAACTGAAGGCTGAACCATTCCATGCCGGGTCATGGCGTGCTGCTCCCGGTCGACCGGGAACCGTGTGGCGGTTCGCGCGGCTGCCTCCATCGTTCGAACACCTCGATCACGATCATGCGGCCGTCACAGCATGGGCATGGCGGGCGGAAGTTGTCCGGTTCGTCCGTGGTGTCATCGTCGGACGGTACGGCTACGTTGAGGAGTTCACGAGCAAGCCGCGAGGCTGGCCTCGCGAGCGGAACCGGCAAGCGATTCGGGAATACCTACACCCTATCCGATTACATCAAACGCCTGACTGAGCGGATTGACCAGTTGGAACAGCGTCAACTGAAGCAAGCAGTGCCTTAACATTTGTGAAGGCGCTCGCCGCCCGCTGCGCGTATTGTGTTGGTTCGTCCCTTTGGTGGGTCGAGACCATAGCCAACCTTTGCCCGCTGGCCCTGGCCGGCGGGCTTTTTCATTTGATATCTGAGCGCACCGCTTGGCTCGGCGCCGCGTCCTTGACGGAACCTTTGACGCCTGCCACTTGAGAATTGCCAGCATGGCTCCTGGTCATTTCAAACCCTACCTCCAACCCCGGCTCCGGCAGGCGGGTTTTTTGTCGGGCGGTGGCCTAGTCTAGGCGTGGTCAGCCTCCGTTTGCGGGATGTAGAGCGCGTTTCCTGAAGGCGCTTTCGCCGCGAACTGAAGCGTAAACAGGAGATGATTTTCATCGTCCGTCACATTCATGATCCAAGGGGTCATACCCTCCCAGAAAGAGCGCTTGCTCTCGTTTATCATCTCGCCCGCAGCACGCACGGCTTCTTGCCGCGCCGCGTCCAGATCCGGGAGATCGACACCATCTCCGTCGGGGATGAATTCGCCGTTGTCGACGTGGAAATAATAGGTTGTCATGATGCTCTGCCCTTGTTGGACAGGCCCAAACTGTCGCGGGGCCACTTTGTTACTCACAGCTTGGCAACCAAAGAAGGCCAGGGGACAATGTCATGGTGTTTGAGAGATCAACCGAAACCGGGAGAATTCCCATGAAGAAGGCCTACGAGAAGCCCATGCTGGTGCGCCAGGGCAAGCTTTCCGCAGCCGTTGCAACCGCGTCTGTTGTAGTCGTCCTGCCGCCAGGCTGACGACACCGCATCTTAGCGCCCGTCGGCTCCGGCCGACGAGGCTTTTACATCATCATCGGTTTGTCGGGTCGCTATCAGATGCCTGTGCTTCTCGAAGAGGTGCAGCTTCTCGGCGTATCCAAGCCCCAGCGCTGCCTTGCAGGACAGGCATTTGAATGAGGAAATGGTCTTGAACCATATGCCTTTTCGAACGATCGCGCGTTCGCATCGTGGGCACTCAAAGGTGAGATATTGGTCTTCAAGTTCTCGAGGAAGCGGCAATCCGGCACCTTTTGAATGATGGATGCCCACCATCATCGCAGGTAGTGGCGGGCATCCATGACCTGGCGACGAAGGGACTATGCTCGCCAGCACCTCCTAATGAAGATCTGCGGAAAATGTTTCGCCCTCGGGACTTATGAGTTGGCGGATAAGACGTTCGTCCGACGGATATTACGACTGACGGGAGCAACACACAGGTGTCGAGGGAACTACTCGGGTTTTGCGCTGTTGCTGAGTAGCCTGCCGCGCACGTTGCCAGTTTGCGCGCCCAGGCTACTCCAGTAACTGCCCGCTGGCTTTGGCCGGCGGGCTTTTTCTTGTCTTGAGAACCAGCGGTGGCGCCGGTCATTTTCACCGCGTTTAAGGATCTTCAACCTTGGGGGAGTTTTCAGTGAAGAAGACCTATGAGAAGCCCGTCCTCGTTCGCAAGGGCAAACTTTCCGTTATCGTTGCCGGACCGTCTGTGCCTCCGCCTGAGCCGGCTTGATCTATCACCGATCAGGCGAACTGCATAATCCCCCAGGTTCCGGCGGGCGGGTTTTCTTTTAGGACGCCTTGTCGATGAGCGGCGCCTTCCGCTTCGGAGGCACATAGCGCGTCTTCAGGGTGACTATTTCGGCATCGACGGTGACAGGGATGCCGAGGTTCACGGTGACCTTTGTCCCATCGACATGCGTGACATCGCCCACCAGCTCGATCGGCCGACCCTTGCTGACCTTTGATGTCCGATCGAGGATCGAATGCGGCTGGTTGTAGCCAGGGATCGAGACGCTGACGAGATCCTCGGTTACTCGCCGGCGCACCATCGCTATAATCGTGACCTCGTCGCCGATGTTGATGTTACCCTTCGCCATGCCATTGAGTCTGGTGCGACGGCTGGGTTCGTCAAGCCTTTGGTAATATTCTCGCTGCCTGCTCATTCGTTGCCTTCCGGGCGGCGCAAAGCCTGAACACCCCCAAGCTAGCGGCCCGACAGTTCCGCGTTGGGGTGCGTGGGGCTAAACCGCCGGGCCTAACCGACTCGTAGGGGAGAGTCGGCTAAATCGGAAGCTAAATTAGCATAATTGCATTGACATAAGTTTTTATGTCTTTCCACCGGTTTCGCTGCCGAGTTCGCGCTGCTTTCCGCTGTCCCCCCGGCCAGCCTGCCGCGCATCTTTCCACTTAGCGCATCTACTCCAGTAACTCTGCCGCTGGCTTTGGCCGGCGGGCTTCTTTGTCGGGCTCAACCCTAGCCGCGGTCAGCCTCCGTGCGCGGGATGTAGAGCGCATCGCCTGAAGGCACTTTCGCCGCGAACTGAAGCGTGAACAGGAGATGATTCTCATCATCCGTCACATTCATGATCCAAGGCGTCATATGCTCCCAGAAAGACTGCTTGCTGTCGTTTATCATCTCGCCAGCAGTGCGCACTGCTTCCTGCCGCGCCGCGTCTAAATCCGGGAGATCGACCCCTTCAGGGTCGGGGACGAAGGTGCCGTTATCAACGTGGAAATAGTATCTGGTCATGCTGCTCTGGCCCGTTGAACAAGCTCAAACGCTCTCAGCGCAACTTTGTTTCTCCCGAGATTGACAACCAGAGAAGGCACGGGGCAACCTAGTGCTAAAAGGCAGGTCCTGAAGGCGGTTCATCCCCGGTGTGGACATTAAGGGAATACCGCTCAGCCCTCGACCATCGCCTTCGCGATTTCGACGAGCTTCTGCATAGAGGCCGGCTTCAACAGAAAATGGCCTGCGCGGAACACGTCAGCCCCTTCGTCCAGAGGGGTTCCGGAATGCACTATGAATGGGACGTTTCTTTCCAAAAGCGTGCCGGCGACAGCGTGGCACGAGCCGTCCGCCAACTCGACGTCCACTATGGCGAGATTTGGCGTGTGACCGCTGAGAAACCGATTGGCCTCCTCGCACGACCGCGCCACTACCACCGCAAAGCCGGCCTCTGCCAAATGCGTTTCTACGTCGAGAACGATCAGCATTTCGTCTTCGAGGACGAGAGCTATCGGCGCTTTCAATGCAAATCCCCAACCCGCGATGATGCGACGAGGGGATTTTAAGCAGTCGCGCAATCTTTGCGAGTCGATTTCCACCAATCCCCGGCGCTATGCGAATCTTTATCTTCATCGCGCTGCTGCTCAGCGCACTGGGTGCCTCAACGGCATCTTTTGCTGGAAACTGTCAGCATGACTATGACACGGCCTCCGACGGATCGCGCTGCGGTGATCGTTCCGCGGATAGCCGGCCCGGCGGCAATTAAAGATCTGGAGAGATTGATGAAAAGACATATGAGAAGCCCGTTCTTGTTCGCAAGGTCAAGCCTTCTGCTATCGTTGCAGGACCGTCGGCACCGCCTGTCATCGGATGATCGCTAAGGGCTGAAATGTGAGGCCCCTCGGCTCACCGCCCGGCGGGCTTTTTCTTTCGTTGACAACGGAGACTTTCAAAGGCGAGTTTGACGGCGTTTGAGGGATCGACCTGTCTAGGGAGGGACTTCATGCCAATTCTTGAAAGAGCCAGAGAAGCAGGCGTCTTCAGTTCGTCGGAGGTCGCGCTACTCGGTCGCGTGTTCGACAAATTGAAGGATGAACATCAGTCCCCCGAGCGACGCGAAGCCCTCGCATCTCGCCTGCTGGCCAACTATTTGGCAGGGATCAGGGACGAGGCTGAACTGCTGTCAGTGTCAAAACTGCCACTCGGTCGCTAGATGATACTCCTTACGCTGTAGCCTGGCTCGCGAATGATACAAGATGATGCGCACCGGGCCTAGCAAACATCTGCTTAAAGAATGCAGACGACCCCACCGCGAGAACCTGTCAGGCCTTTTGAAGGCCGCCTCTAGCCGGCCAACCCGGAAAATCCCCCTCGTTGTTGCTCCCGAGCTACAGCCCATTAGTCAAAACTGCATTAGGAAGAGCCTTATGTGGGGTTCCTGGGTTCGGGCGGACCACCCGGGAAGGGGAGCACGAGCAGTTTGAGGGAAGATAGCCCGTCGGCTTCGGTCGGCGGGCTTTTTTCACGTTCTGTTACGCCTGATCCGCATCCGAAACCTTTCCGCTCACAACCAGTTCGGCGCGATGCACGGAGTTTCAGATGTGTCGCGACGGAAGAGACCACAAGAAAGACTTGGCTGATCTATTGGTTCGGCGGCTGGTTAAAGAGACAGGGATTTCCGAAGAGCAGGCCCGAGAGCTCGTCGAGATGATCGGCACTGACTGGGCATCGCTCCTGCGTGAAGCGCGCTTCCTGAAGCGAAGGCATTGATCCCCACGGAACATTCTCGTCACGACAATGTTGGGTAGCCGCGACGCGTGCCCCTCCCAGCGTTTCACGGCGTCGCGTCGGGTTTGGCAGTTCCCGGCATGAGCCCGCATCGTTCCCCCCCGGTGCGGGCTCTTTCATTACCCCAAACGCAATTCCGCCGCGAGCGCTTCAAGGGCTCTCACGTCTTCTGAGTAGGATGCCGCGTGTGCTGGATACCGCTCCATCTGCTGGCGATAGAACTTCAGCCACTTCGGCAAGTCCGCGACCGGGAACGTTCCTCGCCAGATGCCCTTCTCCAGCGTGAATGTACCCGTCTTCGAATCGTAAGTCGCTCTCGTCTGCATGCCCCCTGATACCATTCGTCCGACCGGGAACCATGCCCAGCGCCAACTGTTCCTGTATCATTCGATCAGCGAGGGAACAGGACATGGCAGCGCCACGCGCAGTGTGGAAGGGTTTTCTGAAGGTCGGATCCGTGACTTGTGGCGTCAAGCTGGTCGGCGCTACCACCGAGACCGGCAAGGTCCATTTCAAGATCCTGAGCCGCGAGGACGGGCTTCCCGTCAAGAGCGCCTATGTCGACGAGCAGACCGGCGACCTGGTTCCCGCGGAAGACCAGATCAAAGGCTATGAGGTGGAGAAGGGCGAGTTTCTCGAAATCGAGCCGGACGAGATCAAGAAGCTCAAGCTGACGTCGCACCATACGCTGGAGGTCGACGGCTTCGTTGCGATCGACGATATCGACACCCGATATCTTGAAAAGCCCTATTACGTCATTCCGGCCGATGGCACTGCTGCCGAGGCATTCAATGTTCTTCGGGAAGCCATGGCCAACAAGCGGGTGGCCGCTCGATCCTGCGTTGTTCTTTACCAGCGGGGTCGAGAGGTCGTGATCCAACCCTTCGGCAAGGGAATGCTGCTGACCGAACTGCGCACGCATAACGAGATGATTTCGGAAAACAGCGTCTTCGACGATCTGAAGAGCCCGAAGTACGACAAGGATTTGCTCGAAATTGCCGGGCTCCTGATCGAGAAGAAGGTGACTAAGTTCGATCCGTCGAAGTTCGAAGATACCTATGAGGATGCGTTGATCGCAATGATCGACGCCAAGCGCAAGGGCAAGAAGCCGCCCAAGCCGGCACCAAAACCCAAGGAGAATGTTGTCGACCTCGCCGCCGTACTGAAGAAGAGCCTCGCCAAGGAGGGCATTAGGCCGGCGCCAAAGTCGAAGCCTGCACGAAAATCGGCCTAGTAGCTTCCTAAGATCATCCTTCGTCGTTTCCGCGGGAAACTCCATGTGCAACGACTACGAGCAGCACGTCGCCTGGGCAGAATATTGCCGGATGATGGAATCGTTGGCGCTGAATATCCCGACCCATCAAACCGAACTTGATCTTCCCCAGGCTGACGACATCCGCATCAACGATCCGGCGCCGATCATGCGTGCTGCCGGAGACGGCGTTGAACTTGTGTCGATGACGTTTGGTTTTCCGCCGGCCGGCCCGAAGGGAGGGCCGGTGTTCAACTTCCGGTCCGAAGGGCGTCGTTTTGCTGACAGCAAACGCTGCCTCGTGCCGGCATCGGCGTTCTTCGAGTTCACGGGCACGAAATATCCAAAAGCCAAACACCGCTTCACGTTGAACGGTGCTCCATTCCTAACCATTGCCGGGCTCTGGCGTGAGGCGGCCGGCAACAAGCCGCCCACCTTCACTATGTTGACGACCGACCCTGGGCCGGATGTCGCGCCGTATCACAATCGGCAGGTGGTCGTTCTTCAGCCTGAGAATTGGAGAGTCTGGCTCGATCTATCGAGACCGGAAAGCGAGTTGTTGCGACCCTTGCCGGCGGGATCGTTATCCGTTGAAACGGTACGGCCAGAGCGCGCCTGAGTTCAGTTCCGCAGGATTTCCGGCACACTGAGAGGTCCAATCTCGAAGATCCGCTGATAGACGCCCTTGCGGCGCCAGGCGCCACGTGCTCGGCCATTCTCACGGTCATGCTTGGGATCGAACATGAACCCGCCGAAGTGGTCAAGGAAGGCGGCGGCGGCATCGCGATCTGCGAAACAGTGCAATCGCCATTGCTCCTGCTTGCCGTCTTCCCAGATTGCAATCACCGATCGCGTCCGGCATGATAGCCCTTGCTCCTCGAGAAACCGTCGGATCAGCGTGAAGTTGTATGCTGTGCAGATGTCGTCGGGCAGAGCGACTTGGTGCGGCATCTCGCGATCGATGACCGTTGGCGGCGGAATGCTGCGATTTCGTCTCACCATGCCGGGGGCAGAAAACTGTCAGCCTGCAGGCGCATTGCCGCGAGTGTAACTGCAATTGCCGCGTTGGCAGGAGGCTTCTCCATGTGTTGATAGCCATCTGAGCAACGCCACGCAGCCACGCTCAAATCGACGTGCTCATCCCTGTCGCGATCCGGTTCGATGATGCGAGCATCGCATGGTTCCTGGTCGACTTCGATCGTCCATTTGGGAAGGGATTTCTTGGTGATCTCCAAAATCTGTGCCAGTTTGCCCGTGAGATAGGGGAGCTCCATTTCGGCCGCTTCTTCGGGTGTGCACGGCCCATCGATCCAGCCCATTACGTAACAGGTATCGATATCGAGTTGCCGGTCGGGGCCGATGGCCGTCTCCAAGCGCTCGATGATCTCCCGGTATCGCCCCTGCCTGTCCGGCCATGTAGCAAGGTTCGCCGTCTTCACCCTCGGTTCAACTGGACCGATCCCCAAAACCCGGTGCGGGCGAACGACCTTGTCTTCGGGCCATCCCGCACAGCAAGCTTGGCAAGCGGCGCGTTCGGCCTCGTACCAGACGCTGGCTGCCGTCTCCTGTTTCTTGCTGGGCTCTGGAAAGTCAGGAAATTTCTCTTTCATCCAGGGATCGGCTGCCAGCATCCCGTTGACAGCATCTTCGTATGAAATTCCCGAGCGGGCGAAAACAGCCTCCGCGGCCGCGACGCCGCGGCACAACTCTTCCCAGGTTGCATTCTCAATCACCAGTCGAAGCGGCATTCCTGCCTCCTGTGGCTATCATGCAAGAAGTGAACAAAATAGGAACAAAACTGTCAAGCTGCCATTGACCGGCTAGGAATTTGTTCTCTATTCAAAGGGGATCAGCACTTCGGAGGAATAGGCGGTCGCCCAAGCGTCCGGCTGCGGAGCTATGGGGAAAACAGCAGAGGACAATTTCCGAATCGAGGTGTGGGATCGCGACGAGATCGCCCTTATCGAAACCATATCGCGATCACCGGATTTCGTCGTGTCGCAGGCCGGATGGCAGGCGGCAATTCGGCGTCGGCCGGGAATGCTGCTCATTCATCGAAACGCCAATTACGCAATGGAGAAGCTGCTCACGCCTGGCGAGCCAACCGTTCCTCTCGAGACGATAGTGGACGGTAGCATACACGCCGGTCTCGATGTGGCGCTTGGCGATCTCCGAAGCTGGCACACGCTTCGGGCCTGGTGCAAAAACTGCTCGCATCATGCATCGGTGAAACCCGAGGCGCTCATCAAACGCTATGGCAAGGCCGCGCTGTTCAGTTCTGTGGAGCGGGCGCTTTTTTGCACAAGTTGTAATCGAGGTGGACCAGTTCGCCTCGAAATCCTGTCGCTGCCTCGATGAACGGCTTGGACAGCGACTTTCCAGGTTGAGGTTGGAACAACGGTGGCAAGCGAAGATTAGGACACCCTAACGCATGGGAGCGCGGCGATGAGGTTCGAGACAATGTGTGATCCAGCCGATGAGTGGCTGGTATATGACCGGTCGACGGATTTGCCCGCACTCCGCCACGACAGTTTGCTTATCGGGCTGTCGCGAACGGAAGCGGAGCGCTTGGCTCATGAGGCCAATTCGCTGAAGGCCTCGGAACCAGCATATGAAGCTAGCGTTGCTGATGAAACCGACGTCACCAGGATTCGACAATGCCCAACAATATTTCCCGACACGAAGAGCAGCGCGGCACTCGAAATGTTCTAATGTGGGGCGCTGTTGCAGCCCTGGTGATATTCGTGGTGTTGTTGGCTTTTATATTCTGGCCCGCTGTAACACCATAACCTACGTGCACCGGCGACGCGTTCGACGGCGTGACGTTCACGCCGCCGGCGCCGGGTGCTCCGCATTTTGGGATACGGAGATACCACATACATCCCGTCATTCGGGTTACTTACCGCAACAGGGACAAATATCAGGAGCGAACGATATTGTGGTGTCGCTCTTTATCCGGCGATTTGCGATTGAGTTTCCCAAGTCGCGCTCTAACTGGTCGGCAATGTTAGCGACGACATTGCCCGTGATGGTGTTAGTCGCTATCTGACCGGTTCTAGCCTGCCTCGAAAACTCCCGAAGCATCTTTCGAAAACGATCAACTTGCATTATCCCATCCCTTGCAAACTAGTACAGAAGGGTACGCTAAAGCATTTCTGACACCAAGGCTATTAGCTACCTTGGAAACCGTCGCTCTCTTGTTTCTCGCTGTGCGATCCGCGCTTTCGCATCCGACGTGACTCTGATGCGCTACCGCGCTTGTGATCCGGCCCAGTCTTAAGCACCCCTGGAGCATTTCGTTAGAGCGCTTCGTGTCAGTGGACGCTTGCTGCTTCGGCAGCCCTAACGAATCGCCGGTGCTTTGTCATTCCTTCGCCAGCCGGCCTTCAAGCTCTTTCATAAAATGGGCTTCGTTGAGCAGCATTTCCCAATCGGTGCCGAAACGCCCAATAAGATCGTGGGCTTGCTCGTTGGAGATGTTTGCTTCTCGGGACAACCGGTCTGCCAAGAGATCAAAGGTGGCGGGATCTGCCTCGAGCAAGCTGCCATCGCGATGCTGCATCGCCGCCGCGATCACTTCGAAGACGC